>JAKPZU010000411.1 GCA_029559915.1 Bacillota bacterium | reverse complement strand
ATGCCATTAGGTCTGTTCGTGATCCTGTCTTGTCGAAACCTTTTGTTCCTGAGAAGATTTTTTGGGAAATATAACCAGCAATTATAGTCACGTCTTCACTGAAATTTTGAAAGAATTCAGGTGGTGTAAGTCTGGAATAAGAAGCCTTATCATGATAATATGGCGTGATTGGTTGAAGATACCCCAGCGACTTCCCATCTGTATGAATTTTCAATTCACTTGGCTCGATGGTTACAAATGCAAATGGTCGTCCGGTCAAAATGTGAGCCAATACGTGACCGGACTCGTGGATCGCAATTTGTCGAATGTTGTCGTGCATACCTTTACCTTTTATATTGATGGGACAATCACTTCCTGACGGTTTTGTACATTCCTGCTGTATGCAAGCAGACTTTATTGCCATATTTCCCATAAAACATAATGTACGAGACCCCCCCTCCACCCATATCCCCCCTTTAGCCTTCCCCCATGATTGTACGCCCATAATATAGTGGGTTGCTCCATCCATACTCTCTTTATAAATACTAAGAATTCTGGATTATGATGTATTTTTTTATTCCGGAATCTCGTGAGCAAATGTTGAGGATAAAAATGATATTTCTGGTGGTCTTGCTTGCAGCTTCAAAAAGCGGGACTACAAAAATTTCCAGAAAAGTAAATTGAATTTGAAAAAATGGCGTTCAGGAAAAATTTTGGTAGAATGGATTTAACACGCAAATCCAGATTTATAAAAAATTATAATTCTTTCACAAATTCCGGCTTAACGTCATCAATCATAGAATCCACTTCTTTTGGATGTATTTTCTTATAATGGTTGATCATTTCTAAATCTTTATGACCAGTAAATTTTGCAATCCTATAATCAGGATAACCAAGTTCACAAAGGATTGAAACAGCGCAATTCCTTGCCCAACTATTGGAAATCATGTCATGAATTGGCAACCATTCTTCTGTTGCTTCTGATGCATTTGCATATTCATACCGGAATCTCAGTTTTCTATTTAGCCCTGCATCAACAGCAGCCTTTTTTAATAAATCATTGTAGTCATGCACTTCAAAAAACTCCGGGAAACCATCAGCATATTTATTGAAAATAGGCATGAGATAGTTTTGATTTATTTTATTAATAACCTCGCCTTCTGTCTTTTGCTGTTCAAACCATACCCGATATAAACCGTTGGAATCTTTATGAAGGTTTTCTTTTGAAAGTCTGTAAAAATCAACCTGACGCAACCCGCCCAGCCATGTTTGCAGAATGAACATATCTCTTGCCCTCTCAAGTTTCTGGTCGTCAAATTTGAAATAATAAAACCAGTCAAATTCTTTTTTATAGAGTGCATG
>JAKPZU010000376.1 GCA_029559915.1 Bacillota bacterium | reverse complement strand
TGCTCTGCTCATATTATATCATACTTTTATATAACTGGTTTCAACCATCCCTGTTCCGCGTATGTGATCAATCGGAGAACACAGTGGTGACTTAAATATTTGTATGGATCAAGAAAGTCAACAATCACCAGATGTGTTTTTCCTTCGGATGTTCTTAATCCCCTCCCGACCTTTTGTAATGTTTTGCCTGATGCTTTCCCGCCTTCGGCATTAATGATGATGTCGATTGGCGGGATATTTATCCCTTCATACCAAATGATGTTTGCAATGGCACATTTCAGTTTTCTTGATTTTAACAATTCTTTGAAATCTGTTCGATCTTCTTTTGAGGTAGAACCGTAGAGGAATGGAATATCTTCTCCATAAACATCTTTTGCCATTTGCCGGAGAATTTTTCCATGTTCGACTTCTTTTCCGGTCAAGATCAAAACTGATTTCCCATTGTCAACCTCATCAAGAGCATATTGCAAAATGAGGTTATTTCTGACCTTGTTGTTTATGATCCCCTCGTGATAAATATCGCGATACGATTTGAGTTCACTGATTCGTGATAGATACGGTACCGGTAAAAGATCAATTACCGGTTTTGCGATGATGCCCATTTCCATCCCCTTTTCGATTGTCAGTTCGGCAATCACCGGCCCAAGATAACCTTCGGCGACCAATTCGGCATGGCTACCTTTTTGTGGCGGTGTAGCTGTCAGCCCAATTCTGATTGGAGCGTCGATTTTTTCAAGAAATTTTGTGTAGCTTGACCCGGCCGTCACATGATGAGCTTCATCAATAATGACCATGTCAAATTTTTTGAAATAAGAATATTCCATATTGTGAATACTCTGTATGGTTGCAATCACAATACACTGATTTTCTATTTCATCTTTATAAATCTTTGATCCCCCTCCGATCATTACTACATTTCTTAACCCCCACGCAACAAATTCATCGTAGGTTTGTGTCAAAAGATCAAGCGTATGGCACATGAATAGTATTCTTGATGTCGGGAACATTGAGCAAATGCCACCAGCGATAACAGTCTTACCGCTTCCGGTGGGTGCTTTTATGATTCCTCTTGATATGGTGCAAGCGTTGTTGATTGCCTCTTTCTGGTCTTGCCTAAATTCAATACCTTCAAGATATGGCGATGCCGCCAATGTTGGTAATTCATCATATGTCTGATTTTTCTCATATCTGATTTGTTTATTATCACAATATGCCAAAACCCTTGGAAGCAATCCCGTCAGAAATTTTTTATTACTGACCATCGAAGCTTCAACAATGGATTTGGTTTTTGCAAATGGACCGGGCTTGTAGATTTCTTTTTTATATCTACAAGAATCTCTGATTTGATTCTGTTCTGTAAAATCATTTACAAAACAGAACACATTACCGACCGTAATTTTCATTGAGTCCTCCTGCATATACGGTAATTTCTTCCATGATTCTTTCATATTTTCTTTTTCCCCACACTCGTTCAAAGTACCTTTTTATGGGTCGCATAGTGATCACTTGCCGATCTCTTTTGTACCCCAGTGCCTCTTTGATTTCTTGTGGGCAGTCTACGATGATTTCAATGATCTGTTTTGCTTCTTTACTCAAGCTTTGAAACATTTTTTGTGACTCGCTGATAAGCAATGCTTCTCCAGGGGTAACACGAATAGTCAGTTCTTTTGGATATTCTGATTTTCCAGCAAGGTCGAGAGATTGTATGGGGATGTAATTTCTCATATCGTAAGCTTGCAAGGCATAGTCAAAATATTTTAAATTCATTTTAATCCTCCTTTGATTTACAATAAATAGCCATCCACTGTTTTGCATATTGAATAGCCAGTTTGTATTCGGTTATTTCATCTTTGCTCATTTTTTCTTTTTTAATAATGCAGTCTGATTGTTCGTTCCATTGTTGCAAGGTAAGAGAATTACAACCTATAGTTATGATTGTTTTAGATGATACAGTTAAAGGCCACCTTGTTAGCATAATATGTAACGGTGATTTTTTCCAAGCATCGCCAGATACCTGAGCATTGCCAGATACCTGAGCATCGCCATATACCCAAGCATTGCCATATACCCGAGCATTGCCAGATACCTGAGCATTGCCAGATACCTGAGCATCGCCATATACCCAAGCA
>JAKPZU010000371.1 GCA_029559915.1 Bacillota bacterium | reverse complement strand
GCCGCATTAAACATTATTAGAAAAGGTAACCCCGAAGCCAAACGGATAGGGACTAGAGGTTGGAACACGCCTAAGCGCACTTACCTGTTCAGTGAGTGATCGTTTTAAAAGTATAATTCGTTAGAATTATTTTTGTTCTTGGACATTGTTTGATAAAGTTATAAAAACTCAACGGATAAATTCCCAGATCCAACAAACTACCACCGGCTAAGGATTTATTTAAAAGCCTGCCATCCTTAGGGTAATGCTCTGGCAATTGATATCCTAAGGTTATTTCCGCTTTCTTGACTCTACCCAAGGTTTTATCAGAAAGAAGATTCTTGACGAAAGTAGTAGCCGGTAAAAACAAAGTCCACATTGCTTCCATCAGCAACACATTATTCTTAATCGCTTTTCTTTCAATTTCTTCATATTCCCTGTAATTCAATGCAATTGGTTTTTCTACCAAGACATGTTTCTTATTTTCCAGAAACAACAAAACTATCGAATGATGAAAATTATGGGGAGTAGCGATATAAACAGCGTCGATTTTATCGCTCTTTGCCATGGCCTCATAACTTGAAAAAGCAAATTCCGTCTGGAAAATCTCTTGATATTTCAAGGCGTCAAATTCATTTCTAGCAGCGACAGCGCTAATATAAGCGTTGTCTACATATTTAATGTCTCTAGCAAATTTATTGGCGATACCCTTAGCTCCAACTATGCCGAATCTAACCATCATTTCTCCCCCTTCATAACTATCTCACAAGATAATTTTACCATGATTTACGTACATAAATAAGCAAATAAAAAGAAAAAGTGTGAATTAATCCTGATTCACACTTTGATCTCTTCAGTAATCGACATTGTCAAACTCAACGAAAATTTTTCTTCCGGTATTCAATTTTCTTATTCTAGACATGTCCTCTTCATTCAAAGCAAAGTCAAAAACATCAAAATTGGAAACTATTCTTTTTTCGGTAACACTTTTCGGAATTACGACAATTCCTCTTTCAATCAACCATCTAATTGCGACTTGAGGTACGGTTTTGTTGTATTTTTTTGCGATATCAATCAAAGTTTCGTTTTCCAGCAACTGGCCAATATTTTTACTCATCAAAGGCGCATAAGCTTCTAATTGAATGTTGTTTTGCTTACAGTAATCATGCAAGAAGTGGTTCTGCAATGTTACATGTGTTTCCACTTGATTGACCATTGGCTTGATTTCAACGTTATCCAATAAATGTTGAATGTGGTGAACATTATAATTGGATACGCCGATAGCTTTTACTTTTCCTTGTTTGTAAAGTTCCTCAAATGCTCTGTAAGTAGCCAAGGAGTTATCATAACCTTTAAACCAATGAATCAAATATAAATCAATATAATCGACACCCAGTTTTCTTCTAGATTCTTCAAAAGCTTTTAAAGTTGATTCATAACCTTGATCGGTATTCCACAGTTTTGTGGTAATAAATATTTCTTCTCGTTTGATTTTGGAATCTTTGATTGCTTTGCCAATCATTTCTTCGTTTCCATAAATGGCTGCAGTATCGATATGACGGTACCCAGCCTTCAAAGCTGAAAGGACTGCTTGATAGGCATCTTCAGGACTAGATCTCCAGGTACCCAAACCAACTATAGGCATTTCATAACCGTTATTTAATTTAACTTTCATCATTTTTTCATCAACTCCTTAGAAATAATTATAACAAATTAATCTCTCTTTTTGAAATAAAAAGAATTATTGCTTTTCCAGGGTAATATTTCTTTAAAGAAGAAAGGGGACAAATATGAAAAAGAACATTTTATTGGTATTTTTATCTTTAATAGTCGTTACAATATTCACAGTTCAAGTATCCGCTTATTCACCACATTATTTACCGGGAGGAAAGAACTACATTTCCAGTGACAACATCATCAAGGTTGATGAGACAATCTCGACCATCAATCCATTTTTGGTAAAACCATACACAGATTATACTTTCTCTGTATATCGCGATTATTTTGATGGTAGAGATTTTTTGGGTTCAATCTATTTTTATGATAATGAAGATTATCTGTCAGAAATTAATTATGATAACTTGACCATGATTTCTGAAGGCAATTATCTGTATTTAACCTTTAAAACTCCGGCTGAAGCCAATTATTTGGCATTCGAGTTCCGTGATAACGGAACCTTTGTTTCGGGAACGGAACTAATCAACGTTCAACTTGAAGAAGGTACAGTAATGACTGCTTATGAACCTTATATACAAGGAACGATAATCGACACTTCGTCACCTTATTTTATTGGTTCTGGAACTATCATTTCTTATTTTGATCAGCCTATAACGGTAGCGGAAATTCAAAATTCATTGACAGCGTATGATGATATTGATGGTGATTTGACCAGTCGAATTGTTATCAAGTCTGACAACTACAGCGACAATATGCAGACGTTGGGGTCTTACACCGTGGTATTTGAGGTGGCTGACAATTCAGCAAACACTACAGAAATCACCATCAATATTGAAGTTGTTGATGTCTTGGCTCCGGTGTTTTCGGAAGTAGGTGTTATCCAAGCGGTATATCCAAATGTATATACGCCCGAAGATATTAGATTGATGATGACGGCGAGCGACAATTACGACGGAGATGTTTCAACAAACATTACTTTGGTAACTGACAATTATAGTTTAAACGCAAATGTAGTTGGCACCTATACCATGGAATTTACAGTCACAGATTCCAGCGGTAATTCAGTTAATAGAACTCAAGAAATTCAAGTAATAGATAATGAAGGACCTGTAATAAGTGGAACGGACAACATTTCAGTAGGTTATGATCAGACTTTGACGGTTTCCGCGGTTAAAGCGGGATTAAGCGCGGTTGATAACTACGATGAGAGTTCTGAACTCGAAATAATATTGGAATCCGATAATTACACGGAAAACAAAAATACACTCGGAAATTATTCCATGAGGTTTTCTGTAACTGATTCTTCAGGCAATAAGACAACCAAAACTCTTACCGTCAATGTCATCGACGCCGTCGGTCCAATTGTCTATCTCAACAGCTCAATTATCCAGGTTTATGCGGATACGGTTTTGTCATTGTCTGATTTTGCTAAATTATTGGTAAAAACCAATGAATTAGATAAGGAACAAGATTATTTCATTACTATCAGATATGATTCTTATAGTAATTTTTCCACAAAACCTGGCACCTATCATATGTACCTCGATTTTATGGATGGATACGGCAATACCATTGCCAAAGATTTTCAAATAAACGTCATTGACAAGAGTTTTGATTTTCTTTACATTCATGAGGACTTTACGGACGTTCCGCTGCCAAAACTTACTCCATTGGCGATTATTTCGATCTCAATAGGCGGAGTTATGGCGTTATCATCGGCAGGAATAATCATTTACAAGTTGCAGAAAAAGAAAAAATCAATTTAGTGGATTAAAGGGATTTCTAGTCCCTTTTTTCTCATTTTAAACTTGCTTTAACAATTGACTTCTTGACTGACTTGAGTTATTATTAAACTACTTGAAAATGCTAGGAGTCAAAGATGAAAAAAACCTTGATATTACCGATAATTCTTATAGTTGCATTTCTTTTCATCGCTACTTTTGTCGATTTTGACGATCAAAGCGGGTTGCCTGACGGTAAAAACTACATCGATAGTTCCAATCTATATGCCAAAGAAGGATACATATACACCACAAAGCCGATGGTTGCCAAAGGTGAAACAAGATATACATTTTCCATTTCCCGATATTACGTTGATGGCGCACCTTTTGAAGTTATTATTGACCTCTACAATAATGAAAGGGTAATTAGAAGAGTTACCGAACATGATGGCACGATGGATTTTGATATTGAAACCGATACTTTCTATTTTACTTTTATGACAACTCCGGATACCAATCAATTCACACTGCAGATGACAGATCGTGATGAATTCAGAATCGGTGAAGAATTTACTGACATTCAACTTGAGGAAGGAAGCACCTTTACAACCTATGAGCCTTATATTGACAAACTTTCTCCGGTGGAAATAGTCTTCTATATTGTTTCCGGTTCGGTAATTTTCATAAGTCTTGCTTTTGCGATAGGGACTTATTTCTTTTCAAAAGGCAAAACATCCAAGAAAAAACAACTTACAAACAAGAAAAAGAAGAAGCAAGTAACCAAATAAAATAATTCGGAAATCTTTAACCCAAAGATTTCCTTTTTTTTAAGGAAATTTATCACTGTTGATTAAAAAATAACAACAAAACAAATTGACATAGCAAATACTTTAATGTATGATATTATTATCATAAGGGAGTAGCTGATGCCTTATCAAGCGTGATTAAATCAACAAACATGGCTTTGTGCCTGGTTTAATTTTAAACGGCAAGACTTATGCACAAACAAATCATGTGCATAGGTCTTATTTTTATTAAATAGGAAAATGTATTGCCTATTATATTATCATAAAAAATATATAATAAAAGTTAAAAAGCAATTAATAAAAAGGTATAATTCAAACTATAAAATATTTAGTAGGAATAGTGATAATTACCGGATATTAAACACCCAACAAGCTCAAGCAGTCATCAGAAAAGTTGATGAAGCGATGAAAGCATTCTTCGGTTCATCAACTTTTCTGATGACTGCTTGAGCTTGTTGGGTGTTTAATATCCGGTAATTATCACTATTCCTACAAGCT
>JAKPZU010000366.1 GCA_029559915.1 Bacillota bacterium | reverse complement strand
TAAATCCGTTGGTGTCATAACTCCCTATGGAACACAAGCGCGATTACTAAAAGAAATTTCATATTCATTTATAAATCAAAACATACAAAATGATTTTAATGTAAGCACTATCCATCGTTATCAGGGAGATGAGAGCGATGTTATTATTTTAGTAATGAATCCTCCTAAAATGAATCCATGGGAATTTTCTCATTTCAATAATTCATTCTTGATTAATGTTGGTATAAGCAGGGCTAAAGAATCACTGATAATTCTTCACCCGCACAATATTGATGGGTATTCTGAAATTACAGACGGTGTTTTACCTTTATGCAAAGATTTAAATAATGTTTTCTGCGGTTCAATTGAAGAAGTCCTGCTTGAGGGATTGAAAAAAAATGAACAGATAAATCATTTTACAGATTTAATTGAAGTAAAAGATTTTTCAACATTTAATGTATGCGATCTTCGTGAGTTTACGCATTCAGGCAAAGAGTATTTGTTTTTTGCAGATACCCGTGAACTAAATGAAAACGAGAAAAGGTATGCAAATGTTATTGTAAACATCTCTAAGAGATTACCAATAATTAAGTATGTTGAGCCAAAGGAGAATCTTTTGGTAACAGGCATTATTACTGGCATTCACCAGAACAACCGAACTGCTTTCGTGAAATTAAAGAACATTAAAGAACGTGGAGTTATTCACAACAATGCTGTTTCAAACCAATTTGTTTCTGATATCAATCAGGTTTTGAAAATTAATCAGCCGGTAACAGCAAGAATTCTATCAGTAAATGATAAAGGCGTTTCGCTAACAATGAAAGGAATTAAACAAGAATTAAAATAAGTACAAATATATGAATGGACATAGTCTCAAACCGGAAACGGAAAAAATAAAAGCCCTGCAGGAAATACTCCCAGAAGTTTTCACCGAAGGCAAAATTGACTGGGAAAAGCTGAAAGCAACACTTGGAGAGGATATCAACTTCAGCAACGAACGCTATGTATTAAACTGGGCAGGGAAAAGTGATGCTTTTAAAGTATTACAGACACCCACTTCCAAAACCCTTGTGCCTGCAAAAGACGAATCGATAAATTTTGATGAAACCGAAAATATTTTCATTGAGGGCGAAAACCTTGAAGTGCTGAAAGTGCTGCAAAAAAGCTACTTCGGCAAGGTGAAAATGATATATATTGACCCGCCATACAACACAGGCAACGACTCATTTATTTATCCTGACAAGTTTTCTGAAACCAAAGACGAATACCAAAGACGTGTAGGCGACAAGGACGAAGAGGGCTACATGATTAAAGATGGTATGTTCCGCAAAAACAGCAAGGAAAATGGACAATACCATAGCAACTGGCTCAATATGATGATGCCTCGATTGTATCTGGCAAAAAACCTGCTCCGACAGGATGGGGTAATTTTTGTCTCTATTGACGACAACGAAGTGCATAATCTCCGATTGTTGATGAATGAAATTTTTGGTGAGGAAAATTTTATTTGTGAATTCATTTGGAAAAGCAAAAGCGGTGGAGCCAATGATAGCAAATTTATTGCTGTAGATCACGAATATATTTTATGTTATGCCAAACATGCTGATTACCTGAATTTCAATCTCGATAAAAATGCAACGGTTACTACCTCATATAATTTAGAAGATGAAAAAGGAAAATATGCTCTTGATAGATTAGATAAGCAATCAATAAGATATTCTAAAAGCCTAGATTATGAAATAGTTGATTCAGAGGGTAATATTTATAAACCTGCACATAAAAACCCTAATGAACCTAATGCATCCTGGAGATGGGGAAAGGAAACTGTTAAAGAGAGATTTCATGAATTGGTTTTCAAGGAGGGTTATATTTACACAAAAAACTATCAAAAAGAAGGGAGCATTGCTCGTAGTCTTTTATTAGAAGATCGATTTGGTAGAACACGCACTGGAAAAACAGATTTTACAAATCTGTTTGATGCAGCTTATTTCACAGCACCCAAACCCCCAAAACTTATTTCATTCCTTGCAGACATTGCTACTAATACGGGAGATTTGGTTCTAGACTTTTTTGCAGGAAGTGGCACTACTGCACAATCCATATATGAATTAAATAAAGAGGACAAATCACATAGGAAGTTTATTTGTGTTCAATTACCTGAAATGTGTGAAGAAAACACAGATTCTACAAGGGCAGGATTCAATACTATAGCAGATATATCCAAAGAGAGAGTAAGAAGAGCTGGAAAGAAGGTGGAGAAAGAAATTGAAACAGAAGTCGTGAAAATCGAGACAGAATTAGCAAAATTAAAATCAGAAATACCGACAACAGATACGCTCGAAAAGATAAAAAAATTGGAAAAGGATATTGAACAGTTGCAAAACCAGGATTTGGGAATTAAAATTCTAAAACTTGAAGCAAGCAACTTTAAGCAATGGTACCAAATTGAAGGAAAAGATGTGAATGCCCTTGCTGAACAAATGAAGCTTTTTGTGGATCCGGTTTCCGAAACAGCCACCATCGAAAATATGGTGTTTGAACTTATACTGAAAAGTGGAAAAGACCTGAATAGTAAAATCGATATGAATGATGGGTTTTACTTAGTGAATGCAGGTGAATTAGTTTTAATGCTCGAAGTGGCGAATAAGGAAATTATCGAAAAAATAATAGCTTTAAAGCCACTAAAAGTAATTGCTTTAGACAAACTATTTAAGGGTAACGATCAACTCAAAACCAATACGGTTTTGCAAATGAAAGATGCGGGCATTGAATTCAAAACCATTTAAGCCGATGAAATTAACGTTTGAATCCAATCTGCAATACCAACAGGAAGCCATCAAATCCATTACCGATTTGTTTGAAGGGCAACCTATGGAAGACAGTTCAATAAAATCCGAAATATCGGAATTGGACACCTATGCTCATATATACAGCTATGGTAATCGTTTGATTATTTCTGAAGATCAAATATTGAAGAATCTTCAAAGCATTCAGAAACGTAATGAAATCACTGTTGACGATAAGCTAAATGGAATGCACTTTTCCGTGGAAATGGAAACAGGAACAGGTAAAACCTATGTTTATCTGCGGTCTATCTACGACCTTAACAAGTTGTACGGTTTTAAAAAATTTGTTATTGTGGTTCCTTCGGTAGCCATCCGTGAAGGAGTGCTTAAAAATCTGGAAATCACCCATGAACATTTCCAGAATCTGTACGACAATGTACCGGTGAATTTTCAGGTGTACGACAGCACAAGGGTTTCTACTTTAAGGGGCTTTGCTACCAACAACCATATTGAAGTATTGGTTATTAATATCGATTCTTTTGCCAAAGACGAAAATATCATCAACAAATCCAATGATAAACTGAACGGACAAAAGCCGGTGGCATTTATTCAAACGACCAAGCCCATTGTGATTGTGGATGAGCCACAGAATATGGAAACTGAAAAACGTATTGCTGCTATTCAAAACCTCAATGCCCTTTGTACACTACGCTATTCTGCTACACACCGAAATGTGTACAACCTCACCTACAGTTTAAATCCGGTAAAAGCTTATGATTTAGGGCTTGTAAAGCAGATAGAGGTAGATTCTATCATTGAAGAAAATGCCTTTAACGATGCCTTTGTTGCTGTAGAGACCATAAAAGCCACTAAAACTAAAGTAACCGCCAGTGTCTCTATTTACAGCAATGAAACAGGTGGGGTTAAAAAGAAAACCGTTACGGTGAAAGTTGGTGATGATTTGTACAAACTATCGAACGACAGGGAAATATATGCCAACGGGTACCTCATTGAAGAGATTGATGCAGCAAACCAATGTATTTCCCTCTCTAACGGAAGTTTGTTATACAAAGGCGACTCTCAGGGCGGTCTTACCGATGAGGTGATGAAATTTCAAATCCGGAAAACGGTTGAGGAACACCTTAAAAAAGAAATTCGCCTGAACAAAATAGGTATTAAAGTGCTGTCGTTATTTTTCATTGACAAGGTTGCCAACTATCGGCAATACGATACACAAGGCAATCCAATGAAAGGAAAATTTGCCCAATGGTTTGAAGATATATACATAGAGTACATCAGCAAGCCCGCTTTTACGGAATTAAATAAATTTCCGATTGAAGAAATACACAATGGATATTTTTCGCAGGATAATAAAGGAAAGGCAAAAGACACATCGGGCGAAACCAAAGCCGATGATGACACCTATAGTCTGATTATGAAAGACAAAGAAAAACTGTTGGGATTAGACAACTCTTTGCGGTTTATCTTTTCACACTCGGCACTTCGCGAAGGATGGGACAATCCGAATGTTTTCCAGATATGTACTTTGAATGAGACTAAATCAGACATTAAAAAGCGTCAGGAAATTGGAAGAGGATTGCGTTTGGCAGTTGACCAGAGCGGTAAGCGAACCTACGACCCCAATATCAATCGTTTGACAGTTGTGGCCAACGAGTCGTACGATGATTTTGCCAAGGCACTGCAGAAAGAAATTGAGGATGACTGCGGTGTTGAATTTAAAGGCCGTATTAAAAACAAAAGAGAGCGTACAGCTATCAAATACCGTAAAGGATTTGAAGCCGATCCACGCTTTTTGGAAATATGGGAAAGAATTAAAGCAAAAACTACCTATCGTGTTAATTATGATACATCAGAACTAATTACACTGGCAGCAAAGGCAGTGAGGGATTTGCCTGAGATTAAAGCACCATCTATCCGTTCTACAAAAATCGGAATTACCATGACCGATGAAGGGGTGGATACCCTTTATGTGGGTGAAAAAGTGGAATCATACGGGGGTTATTCATGGAAAATTCCCGATGTATTAGGGTACATTCAAAGCAAAACAGAATTGACACGTTCCACCCTTTTAGACATTTTGGATAAATCAGGCAGAATGGGTGATATTCTGGTCAATCCTCAACTCTTTCTTGATTTGGCAACACAAGCCATTCAACGTACACTGTACGACCTCATGATTGAGGGTATAAAGTACCAAAAGATTGGAGATGCCGAATATGAAATGACCTTATTTGAAGCACAGGAACTGGAAGTTTATCTCAACGATTTTTCTTTTAAAGTAAACGATCCAACAAAAACCATTTACGAAGAATTTATTCCTCTCGATTCAGGAGTGGAAAGCCAATTTGCCAGAGATTGCGAAAGCAGCGAACAAGTGAAATTCTACTTCAAATTACCCAACTGGTTCAAAATACCAACTCCAATAGGCAATTACAATCCAGACTGGGCTTTGGTTTTTGAGGGAGACGCCAAAATATATTTTGTTACTGAAACAAAAGATACCGGAACTCCTATGGTTGACTTGGCAAAACTGGGAAAGGATGAACAATTAAAAATAAAATGCGGCAAAGCACATTTTAATGAGTTTGCCGAAATAACATATAAAGTTGTCAATAAAGTTGGACAAATAATTGAATAACTATGCCACAAATCACTAATATCAATGAAGCCAAAGCTGAATTAACTAGATTAATTCAAGCAAGAGGAGGTTCAATAGCTAAAACCGAAGATCTTACTTTAAGAAAACGTTATGGTAATTTTAGATTCTATACTAAAGAAGGCGAAGTTTTTCATCTAAAGTTTTCTAAACAGTTATTTCAACCTAGAGAAAATGTTGTTGGTGGCGCAGCTGACTTAGATAACAATTTAAAGTTTGCAGTAAAGTTCTTTGGTAATGGAGATAATTCTCTAAACGGAATTGATGAAGACTTGTTAGTTGAACTTTTAGAATTAGAGCAGAATGGATTTCAAACGTATTTTGTTACTGTTATGTCTGACGGTAGAGTATTGTGGCGTACAGGCAGGGAGGCTTATGAATTCATCCAAAGGTATGATACTGTTGCACATTATCCAAGATCATATTCTCAGCCAATATGCTATATTCCAACGGGCTGGCTAGTAAATCGTTCAAATATTTTATCAAATCCACCAAGCTTATTATAATGAATACAATCGGTATAGATTTCGGCACAGGCAATACCGTATTGGCAGAATGGTACGGTACTCAATCAAAAATATATGAGGAGGTTGGCAACAATGGCCTGGTTTGCTCAGATGTTGCTTTAAATAAACAAGGGCAAATTATCTCACAACCGGTTCAGGAGTTACAAAACTTATCGGATTATCAGATTGAAAAGTTCATAAAGCGTAAGTTGCTCAACGCCATTGATGCGGAAGATCAGGAAGCTATCGCTTATCTGACCGAATTGGCTACTCACAGGTTAAAATATGTTTTTGATAGTTACACAAAATCTACTACCGAAAAGGTAGTTAAAGCAGTGCTTACCTGTCCGGCCAATACGGGTCAGGCGTACCGGAGTGTATTAATGGAAATCGGCAGACAGATTGGTTTGCCTTCCATAGACATCGTGGATGAACCAACTGCAGCAGCTGTTCACCACGGTCTTGCCGAAACAGCCACCACTAATGAAAAATGGATGGTGATTGACTGGGGTTGCGGCACCTGCGATATTTCCATGATTGAACGTAAGCAGGGTTCAAAGGACTTAAAAGTGGTTTGTGTTGAAGGAGATAATAATCTTGGAGGTTCGGATATTGATGTTTTGCTTGAAAAAGAAATAGCACTGAAGTACAAAAAACCGATAGAGGCCTTTAATCCCTACTCCATTGAAAAAATAAAAATAGCACTCAGTAGTAAGGAAGAATTTGCAGAAGATATTGAGTTAAATGATGCTTCCACTTTAGCCATCAAATACACCCGTACCGAACTCGAAAAGCTCATTTCACCTTTACTTGATAGATTCAAGATTCTTATTGACAAAGCTCTTAGTTCAGCCAAGTGGCAGGAAAGCGGAGTAGATAAAATCATTGCCACTGGTGGGCCCATTTTGATGCCATCGGTGAAAGCCATAATAAAAGAATTTGAAGATGAAATGGGTGCTGTCCTTTTAGATACAGACCCACTAACTAGTGTAGCATTAGGTGCTGCCAAACTTGCTGAATACAAAAGAAAAGGTGGAGTCTTAGTAACAAACAAAGTATCAAAATCAATTGGTGTAAGAGTTGTCAACGACAAAAATACCGATGCCTATCACAAAGTAATCGTCAGAGGTGAAGACCGACCCGTAACCCGACAAGTTGAACTGGCTACCAGTATTGATTTACAAGATATCATTGAAATTGAAATCCGTGAAGGCGACAATGATATTAGTGCCTCTGGTAATACGTTATTAGCAAGACTGAATGCCGTAGTTAGGCCTGAAACCAAAGGAAATATCAAGATTAAGCTTCAGATTGCATTGAATGATTCAGGTACTTTGGAAGCATACATTGAACCTATTTCTGATAAATGCACTGTAAGAGAAATCAAAGCGGAAGGTATTCGCCTTGAGAAAGGACAAAAAGAAACTGCTACCGGAGAACTTCGCACCGAAGACCCAGTGAGTGAATTTAAAACCCAAGCCATTGAATCCGAAGTAGACCCTGATACGGCTCGACAGATTTATGAACGGCTAAAAGTAAAATATCACCCCGATAGGCAGCCTGATAAAAGAGAATACTGGAACAACAAACTCCGTGAACTGGATGAGCATTTTAATGAATACATGCTGGAAATCGAAAAACGCATGCACGCTTCATCGGTGCCCAATTTACCTTGGGACAAACCAACAGAGTTAAGAAAAATAATCGTGGATGAGGTAATTGCCAATCGTTTAACTCATTGTCTGGCAAATAATATTGGTACTACTGAGCAAATTCAACTTATCCCCGGCTTATTGAAACAGTTTCCTGATTATCGCAGGGTAGTTGCTTCATACCTTTTTGGTGTCAAAAGAAATCCTGTCCTGCAAAAATTATTGGCAGAGGATGATCGACCTCAAGTTGGCATGGTGGTTTTATTACAAAATGTCCAAGGTAAATCCATCAAAGAAAGACACGAAGTTTTGAAAGCGGTTTATCGGGTTAAAGAGGAAAAACTTAGAGAGTATCTCAAAGACACCAATATTGATATTAATAAGCTCTTTGATGAAGTTCCCAAGGTGGCAGAAGTGGCAAAAAATCCAATGGGTGGTAATACAGCTACACCCCAAAATGCTGGTACCTTCAAAGGTAAATTAAATTACGAGTACAAAGGAAATGACACAATTATAACCGGCAACACATACCCTGTAAAAGAATTGATAAAAAAAGCTGGAGGTCGTTGGGATCCGGGAAGTAGTGCATGGAAGATTGCTGGCAAACACGTTACTGATAAAGAGATATTTGGTTAATGGCAAAAGAATTAATAGTAAGCGATGATTTTCTGACAGGCTTGGATGAATTAACTTCAGACCTGAAAGAACGTGCATTGGAAAAAATTCAACTACTTGCTGAGAATCCGGCACATCCATCGCTCAATGCCCATAAAATCAAAAAGGTTGATGGGAAATGGGAATGTTACATCAACATGGCATATCGAATCATTTACGAGCCATTGGCTGATGTCATCCGATTATGGAAAATTGGCGACCACTCGATTATTGATAAAGTTCACACCCTTTCATTCGCAGCACATACCCCATTTAGGCATTTTCTAGAGCAAGAGGAGGTTACTGCAGAAAAAGAAGAATTTGTAATTCCTGAGGAATGGTCAAAACCACAAGAGGAAGCAGACTATCCTTTTCAGTATTTCAACTACAGTCATTTACGAATACTAGGTGTAGCTCCACATTTGGTTAAAATTGTTCGAAAAGCACCAAATATTGAATCTTTGGAGCAAATACATGGGCTCACTGAACAAGCAAAACTATGGCTGCTTGAGCTGGCTACTGAAACAAAATTGGAAGATGTTTTATTCGATCCGGGCAGGTTGTTTTTCCGCACTACTCTTGATCAATTGGAAGGTTACTGTAAAGGCAAGTTAAAACGCTTAATGCTTAACCTTGAGGAAGAACAAAGAGTATTTGTTGATATGAAAATTGATGAAGCCTTGTTACTTCGAGGTTGTGCAGGTTCGGGAAAAACAACGGTGGCCATATACAGAGCAATCAACTTTGCCATGTCCGGTGAAAAAACAATTTTCCTTACCTTTAATAAAACCCTTGCCAAAGCCGCTAAAACATTAATCCAAGAACTTATTGGTGAATTACCGCCTTACCTTGAGGTAAGTAATATTGATGCATGGATAATGCGTTTTATTAGAGCCAGACGTCATCAGGTAACTTTAATTAATAGCCAGGAGCAAAGGGATGTATTTCTGTCGGTATTGAAAAGTGTTCAGTTATATCAACGTTCCTATGTGCATGATTTTCCATGGACTTTTTTCAGAGATGAGATAGCGAGGGTTATAAAAGGCAACGGTATAACCAAGGAAGACGATTATTTAGCTATTCCACGATACGGAAGAAAAACAGCATTAAAAAGAAAAGCCCGGTCAGCTACTTGGGCGATTTATGAGGCCTATCAGCAAAAGCTCAATGAAAACAAATGGATAGATTGGCAGGATTTGAGTTTGATTGCTTATAAAGAATTGTTCAAATCATCACTTGATGAACCATACAAA
>JAKPZU010000359.1 GCA_029559915.1 Bacillota bacterium | reverse complement strand
GAAATCGAAAACAAAGATAATCATTTAACTTACCAATCTTTGTTGAAGTTTTTTTACGATGTTCGGAATATTATTAACGCATAACGAAAAAATCACCCGGAGCGCAACGATCTGGTGGATTGTTATCTGATTCTTTAGATTTAATTGAAATGGTCATGGAGCTTGAAGTACAGGCGCAAATTTCCATTTCCGATGAAGAATTGAATGATTTAAATAATACATTGCGTGCTTTGGAGATTATTTTAAAATGAAAAAAGCAGATCGTGAAAAAATAATCAGGGTTGGCGATAAGGTGAAAATCATCAACCCTGAATTTTTCGTTGGTTGTTATTATGATAATAACTTGAAAGATACAATGGACGAAGTTTATGAAAAGTACGAAATTGAAATTCGCAGATTTATTATCAAAACCCTGTCAGGTAAAGATGATCATCGGGATGATGAGGCGATACGAACACAAATTATGATGGAACGACCTAGTAAAGCGGTTGAATATATTGCTAAGGGGTTGGCTTATGAGTTGGTCGGACGCAGGATTAAAGAAGGCAATGAACGAAAAATTCATACCTGTTTATTGCCCGAATATCAGAATAACATTTTTGAGGTTACAGATATTCAATATTGTCAGACTGGATTTTTTGATCGGGGTTATTATTCTCCCGGTTCTTATTTTGAACCCGAGGGGGAATATATCCCTAATGGCTTGACCAAAATAAAAGTCCATAAAATTTTAACCATTTTTTTAGCCAACAGCGTTCATGCTATTGACGACGAAGTGATGAAGATTGAAACAATTCATGTTGAGAAGGTGAAAAAATGCGAAGATGTGCTTGGTGCAGGTTCTCGATTTGAAATTAATGAGTATGACGGAAGCGAAAGCATTCATGTCATCGGAGATCGGGAATATTTGATTGCATAACGACCGACATCAGCCGCTTGTCGGCTGGATGGAGCTTGTTATGTGGCTTCTATAAAGGAAATTAGATGATATGCAAAAATTTATCGTGATAGTGACAAATGAGATACTTGGAAACTCTCGGCATGAAATGACTCTTGACGAGATCAAGAGATTCAACTTGTGCGCCTATCGCTTGGCTGTTAAATCAGCAAAAAACTACGGGCAAGAGTATTCAGACGGAATGTGGACGGTTCGCGCTGCATAACGCCCGACATCAGCCGCTTGTCGGCTCTAGCGACTGGTTAGTTTAGATTTGGAGGAATCCGGCGAGGATACAAGAGGACTAAGCGTAAGGTGCAACACGGCACAGAAGCACAGGAGGGCAGCGAACCTATGACGCACTTTAAAATATTACAAGGTGATTGCTTGGAACAACTCAAAAACTTACCGGATGCGTCTGTTCAGTGCTGTGTTACTTCTCCACCGTACTATGGGC
>JAKPZU010000350.1 GCA_029559915.1 Bacillota bacterium | reverse complement strand
TACCCATTTATTCTTAATAGTTGATTTGTCCCATAGACCAATCCCGATACCAGCTAGATAACAAGCTCCCAAAGCCGTAGTTTCATTTGTTTTTGGGCGGTAAATATTGCAATTCAGTATATCTGACTGAAACTCCAACAAGAAATTGTTTTTAGCTGCGCCACCGTCAACTTTTAAATCACAAAGCCTAATATTGGCTTCTTTTTGCATCAACTCAACGACGTCTTTTGTTTGATAAGCGATGGCTTCAAGAGCGGAGCGGACGATATGATTCTTTGTAACGCCTCTTGTAAGTCCAAAGAAACTTCCTCTTGCATCCTCTTCCCAATAAGGCGTTCCCAGTCCGACAAAGGCAGGAACGAAATAAACTCCCAAATTACCTTTGGCTTTTCTGGCCATTTCTTCAGTTTCATCTGCTGATTTGATAATTTCTAATCCGTCTCTCAGCCATTGTATTGCGCTTCCCGCCACGAAGATAGAACCTTCTAACGCATATTCAATCTTACCATCAATACCCCAAGCAATAGTTGTTAACAAACCGTTTTTTGAAGGTTTAGGTTCAGTTCCCGTGTTCATCAATAAGAAACAGCCCGTTCCATACGTGTTTTTAACATCGCCGGGATTAAAGCAAGTCTGGCCAAAGAGTGCAGCTTGTTGATCGCCAGCTATACCGGAGATAGGAATTTTCTTGCCTAAAACTTGTTTATCGGTATAGGCATTGATTCCGCTGGAAGCGACCACCTTGGGAAGAATGTTTTCTGGAATATTCAATATAGCCAGTAATTCTTCGTCCCACTTCAAATCATGGATATTATATATTAAAGTTCTGGAAGCATTGGAATAATCGGTAATATGATATTTTCCGTTGCTCAATTTCCAGATTAACCAGGAATCGATGGTCCCAAAAGCAACATTTCCGGCTTTTGCCATTTCTCTGGCATTATCAACGTTGTCCAGCAACCATTTGATTTTCGTTCCGCTAAAATAAGGATTAACAATCAAACCAGTTTTACTTCTAAATTTGTCAAGATAGCCTTTGCCAATTAATTCATCGCAATAATCCTTGGTTTGCGATGATTGCCAAACAATCGCCTTAGCTAATGGTAGTGAGGTGGTTTTATCCCATAGTACAGTTGTTTCTCTTTGATTGGTAATACCGATTGCCATTATATCATCAATCTTAAGTTTCGCTTTAGATAAAGCTTTATCAATACAAAAAACAACACTTTCCCATATCTCTACAGCGTCATGTAAAACATATCCCGGTTTTGGGAAGTATTGTTTAAATTCTTTTTGGTGAAAAGAAACTATAAGTCCCTCTTCATCGAAGATTATGACTCGAGAGGAAGTTGTTCCCTGATCAATGGCCAAAATATATTTATTCATCTCGAACCTCCGCATTTATTATATCAAATCATATTTAAAAATAAAATGTATAATGATATAATAAATGAAGAATATTATGTCATCGAAGGAGATTTTTATGAAACAATTTACTTTGCAGGACTATCATAATAATTCAATTCACGTTTATCTTTATGAACCAACAGAAAAGCCAAAGGCAATCGTCCAGATTATCCATGGTGCTTCAGAGCATTTTGCCAGATATGGTTTGTTTTCGGAATTTTTGGCTAAAAACGGCTATTTGGTAATTGGGTGCGATATTATCGGCCACGGTCTTTCGACTGACACTTACGACTATGTTCATTTTGCGGATAAAAATGGTGATTTATTGGCTTATGAATCAGTAGTTTTAGTTAAGGAATACATTGAAAAAACTTATCCTACCTTCAAATATTATTTATTGGGACATTCGATGGGTTCTTTTTTGGCTAGAAAATTGATTCTTGATTTTCCGGAATTTTACGCCAAAGCGGTTTTATCTGGTACTGCTTACCCACCAAAAATGCTCATTAGCATGGGTATGCTCCTAACGAATATTATCAAATGCCTAAAGGGACCAAAATATGTCTCCAAGATGATCCAGGACATGGCCATTGATGCCAATCCGAAAAAGATGCGAAAAGATAAAATCATTTCTGGCATCAACGAGGAATGGTTGACAAGAGATACCATCATCCAACAATACTATCATAATTCTCGCATGTGTGGACAACCATTCACCGTTGCGGCTAATTTAGATATGTTCAAATGGATAAAATTTGTCTCCAAAACTAAAAATCTGAGTTTAGGAAATTTAAAACTGCCGCATTATTTCATTTCTGGCGGCAATGATGCTTTATCAAATTACGGAACAGAGATTGAAAAACTGGTCGCAAAAATGAATAAACTCGGTTATGAGGCTATCGACTATAAGATTTATCCTGAAGCTCGACATGAAGTTTTAAATGAACTCAATAAAGATGAAGTTTATGCAGATGTTTTAAATTTTTATGAAAAATAAGATGTTGAAGGCGCTAAAAATTTAGCGCCTTTTATTTTGAAAATCATAATTTAGAATTGATCGGTATGAATTGCTACTGATAATAATATGATCCATGACCTTTACTCCCAACAAATCCCCAGCCTCCTGAAAGGCTTTGGTCACAGCTATATCCTGCGCTGAAGGTGTTGGATCACCCGAAGGATGGTTGTGAACGATGATGATTCTTGAAGATGCATGTTTTATGGCATGCATGAAGACTTCTCTTGGATGGACCAGACTTTGATTCAGACTGCCGATAAAAATTGTTTTCTTGGTGATTAAGCAGCTTTTTATATCTAGGAACAAAACGACCAAAACTTCCTGTTTGAGCAAGGATAACTCGTTTTTGAGCATTTCATAAACATTAGCCGGCGAGGATATCTGGATTTTCTCTTTTTGCGGACTTAATACTCTCTTGCCTAACTCAACTGCAGCCAGGATGGTTATGGCCTTGGTTTTGCCGATGCCTTTAAATGCGCTTAGTTCTTCAATTGTCATATTGCCTAATTCAGACAAATCGACAAAAGAATTGACTAACGATTTGGCAAGTTCAATTACCGATTCCCCTTGACTGCCAACTCTCAACAATATCGCAATCAACTCGTAGCTGCTGAGGCTTTCGGCGCCGTTATAGAGCAATCTTTCCCTCGGACGTTCAAGTTTCGGCATGTCTTTTATCATATACATTTATATCACCCGACATAAATATTACTGATTAGTCGACAAAATTCTTTAATTTTATTCTTTGACCAATAGTTTTCTTATTTCTGAAATAAAGTATAAGGAGCCAGTGACAATCAAGACTTCATTTTCCTTCAATTCGCTGGATAACTTAAAGAATATCTGTTTATAGTCGGTATGGAAGGACTTGTGATAATGGCTGGATTCAGAAAACAATTCTTCAGCGTCAGCTCTTCTTTGATATTCAAACTCGGTAAAATAGAGTTCGTCGCAAAAGTTATCCAACTCTTCAATCATTTTTTTGTGCTCTTTATCCCGCATTACCGAAAATAGACATTTGATGTATTTCCCAGCAAAAACAGTTCTCGCACTCTTAATCAAGGCTTCGATGCCGCCGATATTATGTGCACCATCGATGACAACATTTTTGTTGAAAATTTCAAATCTTCCTGGCCAAGCAGCTGTTTTGAGCCCTTCATAGATATCTTCTTCAGTAAGATGAAGATTATTGATGATTCTTAAAAGTCTTATGGTTTCAATTGCCAAAACGGCATTTTTGACTTGATGGTACCCGGTGAGGTTAAGCAGATATTCCTGGTCGCGATATTTGAAACGCGTAACTTCCTTGACATCGATATTAGTCACCATGTCAAAATTGCAGATTTTTAGACGGCTGTGATGTTTGGCGGTGACTTCAGAAAACAAGGGAAAAAGATTGGTGTTTTCTATTGCTGTAACTAAAGGTACATTGTCCTTGACGATTCCAAGTTTATTTAAGGCAATCGATTCCAATGTGTTTCCCAATTGTTTCATATGGTCATAAGAAATATTGGTAATGACGGAAATCTCAGGAATTATGACGTTCGTCGCATCCAATAACCCACCTAATCCGACTTCAATTACGGCGTAATCAACTTTTTGATCACGGAAATAAAGGAAAGCCATAAGCGTCAACACTTCAAAAAAAGTGACTGTCTCATCGTCTTCCAGCATTTTTTCCGTCAATGGATATAGCTCGTTGGCATAATGAACGAGTTCATCATCACTGATATAGTCGTCATTAATGCCAATTCGTTCATTAAACTTTACAACATATGGCGAAGTATAGATGCCGACTTTAAAGCCGGCATGGCTCAAAATCTTTTTGAGGTATGTCGAAGTTGACCCTTTACCATTGGTTCCTGCGAGATGGATTGATTTGAAGGCTTTTTCCGGATGATCCAAGAGTGCAACAACCTTTTCCATCCGTTTAAGATCAAGTTTTGATCCGAACCTTTTGATATTTTCAATCCAGTTTTGAGCTTCTTCAACTGTTTTGAACATCTTTATTCTGTTAGCTCCTTTAAGCGGTAAGTAACCTCTTTATAATTTTCTTCGTATTTCTGTAATTTATTTTTTTCTTCTTCAATCTTTGCTTGCGGAGCTTTTGCCGTGAAGTTAGGATTGCTAAGCATTTTTGTACATCTTTCGATTTCTTTTTCCAAATTAACCAATTGATCATTCAATCGCTTGATTTCTTCAGTAACGTTGACCAAAGAACCGAGAGGAATGAGAATTGAGGCGTTGGCAAAAATCAAACTAATCGCTTCGTCTTTTTTCTCAATCGTTTCTGCTATTATCAATTGATTTGGATTGAGGAATTTCCTGATATATTGATCGTTTTCCCTTAAAAAGGCCATATTTTCCTTGTCAGTCTGGATAAACAAATCGATTGGTTTAGTCCAAGAAACCTGATAGTCGTTTCTCACGGTTCTAACACCTTTTATAAGTTCAAAGAACCAATCTTTTTCTTCTGTATCCGGATAAAGCATACCATTGTTTTTAGGCCAATCGCTAATCATGATTGATAATGAATTTGGTGATAATTTTTGGAATATTTCTTCAGTTACAAAAGGCATGAAAGGGTGCAGCAACTTAATGGTGTTTTCCAAGACATAGATAAGGACTGACTTGGTCGTCAAAGTATCCGACAACTTAGCCATTTCGATATACCAGGAGGCAAAATCGTTCCAGGTGAAATTGTAGATTAATTTTGCAGCTTCACCGAACTCATAGTGATCGAAGAAATAATCCACAGAATCTATCAATCGGTTCAACCTAGTGATAATCCAACGATCTGGGAAGGTGAATTTTCGTGGTTCCAAGATAAGTTCCTTGCCGATTACATCCTTTGTATTCATGATGGTGTAACGGCTGATATTCCAGAGTTTATTGATAAAATTCCAGCTGGACAATACTTTTTCCTCTTCATAGCGCAGGTCTTGACCTGGCGAAGAATTGGTGGTGATGAAATACCTTAGGGCATCAGCGCCATATTGATCGACAACTTCAATCGGGTCGACACCGTTGCCCAAGGATTTTGACATTTTTCTTCCTTCTTTATCGCGAATCAAACCATGAATCAAACATTCTTTAAAAGGTGATGCACCGGTAAATTCGATAGCTTGAAAAATCATTCTCGCCACCCAGAAAAAGATAATATCATAGCCTGTTACCATCACGTCATTTGGATAATAACGTTTAAAATCAGATGTGTTTTCCGGCCAACCCAAAGTCGAAAAAGGCCAAAGGGCAGAAGAAAACCAGGTATCCAAAACATCAGTATCTTGAATCCATCCATCGCCATCTGGATGATTCTCTCCGCAGTAAATCTCTTCGTTGCGGTAATAAACCGGAATTCTATGGCCCCACCACAGCTGTCTGGAAATGCACCAGTCTTCAATACCTTCCATCCAATTGGTAAAAATCTTTTCAAAGCGTTCCGGGACGAAAGAAACTTTAGACTTTTCCATAGCGTTTTTTGCTAATTGATCCATTCTCACAAACCACTGTTTTGATAGTCTTGGTTCAACGATTACATTGGTTCTTTCGCTATGTCCGACATTATGTTTTATGACTTCAATTTTTTTCATCAAACCCAATTGTTTCAAGTCTTCAACTAAAGCTTTGCGACATGCAAATCTTTCCATGTTTTCATATTTGAATGCCAAATGGTTCATTGTTCCATCTTCGTTCATGCATAGAGGCATTGCCAAATCATGTCTCTTTCCCACTTGGAAGTCGTTAGGGTCGTGAGCTGGTGTGACTTTAACGATTCCCGTACCGAAATCTTTATCAACGTATTTGTCAGTGATAATTTTTATCTTGGTTTTGGTGGTTGGAATGTAAACTTCCTTGCCATGAAGGTGAAGGTATCTCTCATCATCAGGATTGACCATGATGGCACTGTCGCCAAACATCGTCTCCGGTCTGGTGGTGGCTACTGTTACACCATCTAATCCATCCACGAAAGGATAAGTGATGTAGTAAAGTGCGCCTTCAGTCTCCACATGTTCGATTTCAATATTAGATAAAGCCGTTTTTGCTTCAACATCCCAATTAATAATTCTTTCACCGCGATAGATGTAGCCTTTATGGTAAAGATCGATAAAAACCTTGTTTACGGCTTTTGACAAGCCTTCATCCAAGGTAAAACGTTCTTTGGAGTAGTCCAGGGAAAGACCCATGGTCTTCCACTGTTCGCGGATAAAATTGGAATATTCTTCTTTCCATTGCCAAGCAACTTCAAGATACTCTTCTCTGGAAAGATCATAACGATTGATGCCTTGTTCTTTGAGTTTAGCGTCAACTTTCGCTTGAGTTGCTATGCCCGCATGATCCATTCCCGGTAAATAAAGCGCGTCATAACCTTGCATTCTTTTTCTTCTGATTATCATATCCTGCAAAGTGTTGTCCCAGGTATGACCTAGATGCAGTTTACCGGTGACGTTTGGTGGTGGAATGACGATTGTAAAAGGTTTTTTAGTCATATCTCCGGAAGAGAATAATTTATTCTCCAGCCAAAAATCATATTTACCTTGTTCAACTTGTTTGGGGTTGTATTTTTTATCCATCATATGGTTCACCTTCTATTAGATTGAATTGATTGTTATAATAAGCCTCAATCACTTGAATGTTGTCCATCGAATGAATTTGTGGCAAATTTTCATAATTGAAATATTGCATATCCGTCGATTCAAAGTCGTTGACTCTCAATTCTCCGGATACAACTTCGCCCAAGAACGCAAAACTGAATACCTGAGCTAAGTCATGTTCCCTCCAGCGCATGAAAGGATTGACAAAAACACCAATAAAGCGCTTGATTCTGATGTCGAGATTGGTCTCTTCCTTAACTTCGCGAATCGCGCCGATGGCGATATTTTCGTTCAGTTCCAATAAACCGCCCGGCAGTCCCCATAAACCGCTGTCCGCCCTTTTCTGCAAAAGAACCTCATTCTTGTCATTCACAATAACTATCGCTGTGGCATTTACCATGATGAATTCGTCTTTGACCAACGATCTGATTTTTTTAATGTAACTTTCTTCCATCTTTCTCTCCTTGAAAATAAAAAATCGTCCTTAAAAAAAGGACGAATTCAATCCGTGGTACCACCTTAATTCCAGATAAATCTGGCTCTTGAAGACCTTTAACGCAAGTCTTACGGGTTAAACTACTACTACTTCATCTAACCAACTCCATGGCTACCTTCCTCTAAAAAACCGCCTATGAGGTAAACTTCACACCAACTGTTTACTCGCTTTTTTTCTCTGGCTGAGTACTCTTCCACTTCTCTGTATTTGCATTGTATTTTACCAAAGTTTCATCATATTGTAAAGAGTTTTGGTACATTTTCTCGACAATTATCAAACCGGTATAAGAATTGATCTCCATATAGCTCAAATCATAGATATCATCGATGCGTTCCAGTACGTCTTGATAGACGTGCAAATTCAAGTCGTTGATTACGACATCGGGATTTTCCTTTAAAAAACGCAACTTGTTGTCTTCGTTGAAGAATAAAATATCGCCAATCAAAAGTTTTCCAAAAGGTGCCAAATACTGTCTGAATAGTTCGATGAAATAAATGACGAATTCAAAATCGAAATGCATGAACAGATAAGAAACAACGATAAAATCAAAAGTTTCGTCTTTTATGTCTTCGGGCAAACCTTTTTTTATATTATGGTTGATGAGCCTCGCCTCAGGTACCCTTAATCTGGCAATTTCCAACATTGGCTCCGAGTTGTCGATGCCCGTTAAATCAATGCCTTCGGGTATAATTCTTTCATATAGTGAGGCTGTACCAATGCCAATATCTAGAATCTTTACTGGTTTTCCGTTCAAGCGATCGCTGATGTATTCAGCGATAATCTCGTGCAATAAATTGTATTCAGAATACGGAAAGCGGAAATTTTCCATATCGTCTTTGACCATTTGATCAAAACGCTGGGCCAAATCATCATAAATTTTATTACTCATATTTTACCTCAAGAGAAGTTTCCAATACACTCCAAATTTTATCCTGATTCTCTTTTGTCTTTGTCGAATAAGTAATAATCTCTTCGTTCATTATGTTTGGAAGTGATTTTTTTATCAAGTTAATTTGCTTCACTCTTTGATTGTTGGACAATTTATCGGCTTTTGTCAGAATAATCAAGGTTTTGGTATTGATGCTGCGGAAATACTGGTACATCAATAAATCATCTTGATTCGGTACCCTTCTGATATCGAGCAATAAAACTGCTATCTTGATTTTGGGATGGGTCAAATATTCGTCAATCATGTTTGCAAATCTGATCAATTCATTATGGCTGACATTGGCATAACCATAACCGGGAATATCAACCAAATAGAAAGTTTCATTGACCAAGAAAAAGTTAATCAAGCGAGTTTTTCCCGGCGTTTGTGAGACTCTAGCAATGTTTTTTACATTGAGCAAAGAGTTAATAAAAGATGATTTACCAACATTGGATCGGCCGGCAAAAACAACATGAGCGAGTTCATCATCGGGATAATCACTCTTTTTTACTGCTGAAGTTATGAATTTTACGCTTTTGAGTATCATATTTCACCAACTTAAGTAAATTATATCATTAAAGGTCTTACTTGTTAAGACTGTTTAACATACTCAACAAGATATATATTGTTTTTTGTGAATACTTGTTTTAAATCATTAAAATTTTCAAGTTTGATGTTTTTCTTTCTTTCAAAATATTCAGTGATGTCAACATTGTTTAAAATCAGAGTTTCCAGGAGATTGTGAGTTTCTTTAACATCATCAAAACTTTTGATGGTTCTACCGATTTCGGCACGATGAAAAGCCTTGAAAATTTTATCAGGAATATCGGTGACGGGAATTTCCAGCAACAATTCTTTCATCGCCTTGACAAATTGCTTGGATTTTTTAGTTTCAATTGAGATGTTGATGAAACTATAATCACCATCATACATAGGGGTGACGGTTAAACTATGATTGTAGAGATTCTTCTTTTGCAAGGTTTTATAGATTTTTGTCGATGGGTCAAAAATCATTTCCAAAAATGGATCAAGCAATAAGAAATGCTCCATTTGCCGATTTTTAAATAAATGCTCTGGGATTTTTATGCCAATTTCCACTAGATTGGTTTCCAGTTTTTTATCGATTTTTCGCTTATAATGTACTGATTTATCAGTAAGATCGACGAAACGTTCAATCGGATAGTACTTAGGCCAGGTTTTCTTGACAAATTCGTGACTGTTCAAAGTTTCAATCAATTGGACCGGATCGACATTACCGGTTACCAGCAGGGTCATATTTTTCGGATGATAGAAATGTTCAATGGCTTGTTCCAAAACGGTTTTATCAATTGCTTTGATGGTGGCTTTGGTTCCGCCAATATCTTGATAAATCGAATCATCCTTATAAAGCAGTCTAAGCAGCGACTTGTAGGCTTTAACAGATTCAGAATCATCATCTATGGAAAGTTCTTGAGCAATTATTTTGCCTTCTTTTTTTATTGTTTTTTCCGAGAAGGAAAAATCGACAAAATTGTCGAACAATCTTAAAAGCAATGGGTAAAATTGATTTTTGGTTGAAAAATAATAGGAAGTGACTTTTCTAGCGGTAAAGGCATTGATGTCGGCATTGGCTTCGATAAAATTTTTTGTCAAGGTGTCGCCATTGTTTTCAAAGAGCAAGTGTTCAAGAAAATGAGCTGTACCTCGTGGCAAGTTGTATTCAATGTTATTTCTGTGATAGCGAAAATCTCTACCTCCAAAATCTACATATAAAGACGCAAAGGTTTGAATGAATTTCGGTTTTGGCTGAATGAAGACCTTCATGCCGTTAGTCAAAGTTTCCAGATACAATATTTCATCATCCAAGATATATTTTTTTTCCATTTTCTCATTCTCCTGAAGTGTAAATATAAACCGTATCCAATTTGATTGAATTGATAAGTTTAATCAGATCTTCTTTTTTGATATTTTCAAGCATTTTGATTTTTTCTGTTTCATCAAAAATATTTTCATAACGGAAAAAATCATTAATGTTGTATAACATGGTTTTGACTTGGGAATCAACCGCTGTCTGCCAACGATTGATTATGTTGTTCTTGGCTTGAATAAACAACGCCTCATCAATGTCACCGTTTTGACAATTTAGTAATTGCTGTTTCACTTCATTGATTGCTTTGTCGGCATTCTCCTTAGCAGTTTCCAAGTTGATGTAAAAGAGATGATTTCCGACGCTGTAATGAGAAAAAACATAGTACGATAAATGCATTTTTTCCCTAATATTAGAAAATAACAATGAATTTTCAAACCCCCCGAAAAGTTCATTGAAAAGAGCCATTGTCATGGCATTTTCTTGATTATGAGGAAAGTTCAGGTCATAACCGATAAAAACCCGGGTTTGACCGGAAGAAGTTTTGTCAATTACTAGATTTATGTCTTTTTCTTTCTTGCTGCGAAAGAACGGTTTGAATGCAAACTCTTTTCGGGAGCGGTTTATAATTTTTCCTGCTTTGGTTGCGATGAGATTATCCATTTCCGTAAAATCAAAATCTCCAGCTATGAAAATCTTGAGATTGTCTTCGTTTATCAATCTTTGATGAACCCTTGTCAAAGATTCTTGAGTGAAATCTTTTAAACCTTCTTCATTAGGAAAAATACCGATATGATCGGTGTTGTTTCTTAGATATGCTTTCATGAATTGATTGTAACTGTAAGCATTCTTGTTCTGTTTAATACTAAGAAGCATCTCGGAAGCCTGAGATAGTTTTTCCTTGACGATTTTCTTGGTAAATTTAGCATTAACAGTCTTAGGAGCGTATATCATTTCCAGCAAAATATCGAAGGCTTGATCAAACACATGTTTTTTTGGCAAATACTTATCATTGACACTGCTGATGGCGAACATGGTGATATCAAGGCTTCCTTCAAAATGATAGTAGCTCATTTTGCTCAAGCCATAGAGGTTGTCGCACACTAATTTGAACTTCTCGGTACTAGGATATTTTTTTGTGCTATCTGAGAGAATTTCTGTCAAAAATGTGCTTTCATTAACAGTTTTTTCCGAGAATTCATTGCTAAAGACAAAAAATGCTTCTATTGTCTTGAATTTATCATTTTTTATGTAATAAACATCAAGATCACCTATATTTCTTTTGACTAAATTCAAGCTTATCACCTCAAAAAAAAGGTTTTGATAACCTTTTTTATTCTGCCATTTCAAGGGCAATTTTCATCATATTTGTAAAAGCGGTTTGTCTTTCTTCGGCAGTGGTGCTTTCATGTGTCACCAATGAATCAGAGACGGTGAGCAAGCAAGCTGCATTTTTCTTGGTGACATTGGCGTTATGAAAAAGGGCAAAAGATTCCATCTCCACGCCGAGAAGATGTTTTTCCTTAGCTAGATTCATCACTTCTTCCGGAAATTCACGATAGAAAACGTCTGAAGAATGAATTTTGCCTTTTACTAAAGGAATGTTGATTGATTTGGCAATTTTATCTAATTTGGCATTGATTGAATCAGAAGCTTTAAGAGTATCATTTATGCATTTGCCTTGAGCAAGTGCAAATGTTGACTCAGAATATGCTTCTGTCACCAAGATTGTATCATAAAGGTTAAGTTCTTCAGTATATGCACCGCAGGAACCAATTCTAATTATTGTTTCTACATCGAAAAATTTATACAATTCATAGGAGTAAATTCCTATGGATGGCATTCCCATTCCGGAACCCATAACGGAAATTCTTCTTCCCTTGTAAAAACCCGTATAGCCAAACATATTTCTGACAGAGTTAAATTGGGTCACATTCGTTAAAAACGTGTCAGCTATGTACTTGGCGCGTAATGGATCGCCTGGCATGAGTACGACTTTAGCAATTTGGTTCTTTTCAGCGTTGATATGAGGTGTCGACATTATTTCTCTCCTTTTATTCTTCTTGATATTTTTTTAACGATCAAATCGTTATTAATGATGGCGAAACGGTACGGAGTTCCCATCAAAGTTCCTTGACAAAGTTGCGTTTTCTTGGTTTTATCCTGATACATCAAGGTAATGGAAAAATCTTTACCATATTTGATTTGAAGACTTTGTTGGCGTTCTTTTTTGCTTTTGGGTTGATTGAACGCTTCCATGAACATTTCGTTGCCAATAAAATATATGGCAGTTTTTTTTAAAAAATATCCTTGGAAATTCTTTTCCAAAACAGGAATATAAAGATCCATATCAGGTTCTTTAACAACTAAATGATTGTAGAATTGATCCATTAGTTTATTTGAAAACCGATAAATTATCAAATCTCTTACTAAGGCATAAACAGTTGCCAAAATAATGATTATTATCAATGTTACGGTATCCAACAATTCGGCGAAATGAAAGGCAATAAGGGCAAAAGTAAAGGTTATGCCAAAATAAAATAGGAATCTAACTGGATTAAAGGCTTTAATTAGGCGTTTTGATTCAAGTAAAACTTGATTTTGAATTTCTTGCATCAGTAGCCAGACCCCTCTTGATCATTCATCAAACTTACCCCATTGGAAGTACCAATTCTTGTCGCTCCTGCTTCAATCATGTCGAGCAAATCAGCTTTTGTCCTTACCCCGCCAGCAGCTTTTACTTCTTTGCCATTGGCGAACTCCTTCATGATTTTTACAGCTTCTTTTGTCGCTCCAGAGGTACCGAATCCTGTAGACGTCTTGATGAATACAGCTTTGGTTCTTCCCACTATTTCGCTGGCTTTCTTGATTTCTTCTTCATCGAGGTAACAAATTTCGATAATTACTTTGACCAATTTATCGCCTGAGGCTTTGACTACTTGATTGATTTCATTTTCTACATAAAGATAATCTTTTTCTTTCATCTTACCGATATTGATAACCATATCGATTTCGTCAGCGCCGTTATTTATGGCATTGAGTGTTTCAAAAACCTTGGTTTCGGTGGTATTGGCTCCTAAAGGAAAGCCGATTACTGTGCAGGTTAAAACATCAGTTCCAGCTAATTTTTCGCTGCAATATTTCACGAATGTCGGATTAACGCAGACGCTCTTAAAATCATATTTAATAGCTTCTTCCAACAGTTGGTCAATCTCTTTTTTTGTACCAAAAGCTTTAAGATAGGTGTGGTCTATCAATTTATTTAAATTCATAATAATCCTCCTGATATTTATACTAAAAATTATACTCATTTTTGCCGAAACTGTCAAATGACTAAGGACAAAATAAGCCGAGTCAATCGGCTTATTCATCCCTTTATTCTGATATTACTTCTTCGCAACGGCGGCAGAGTCCGTCATCATTTACTTCGTGTACGACTTGCCAACACCTTTCGCAAGTGTGACCTTCTGCTTTGAAGACATCGATTGAGACGTCTGTGCCTTTATAGGCACCAAATCCGTCTTTAGCGATTTCAAAGCGAGAAACAATGAAAATTTGCGCTAAATTGACTTTGATTTTCTTTAAGATGTTTTCAATTTTCGCTTTTGGGTAAATCACGACTCTCGCATTTAAACTCTTACCGATAATTTTTTCATTACGGGCATTTTCCAGAGCTTTCAAGACATCTTCACGTAGTTCCATGAATTCATCGAAAGCTTGTTCTAATTCGTTGTCCAAGTTTTCAATTTTCGGCATATCCAACAAATAAATGTCTTCTGCTTGTTTGTCCGGTACAAAGGAATAGGCTTCAGAGGTTGTATGCGGTAAGATTGGTGTCAACAATTTAAGCAAGGTATCCAAAATCTTGTAAATTACAGTTTGGATACTTCTTCTTGATAAGGAATCTGCTTTTTCGATATAAAGAATATCTTTGGCAAAATCCAGATAGAATGAGGAAATAAAGTTGACGTAATTTGTTACTTTGCGGTAGACTACGTCGAATTTAAAATCGGAATAAGCTTCCAATACTTCCTTGATTAAATTATTGTTTTTTATCAATACATACTTGTCGACGTCATTCAATTTGTCGAAATCGACTTTATTGACTTGGTCGTTGTAATCAAAGATGTTACCCAATAAAAATTTCATGGTATTTCTGATTTTGCGGTAAGATTCTGAAACTTGCTTGATTAGATTATCCGATAACCTTACATCAGCTTGATAATCCACTGAAGCAGTCCAAAGACGGAAGATATCCGCACCCATACTATTGGCAATCTTGTTCGGGTCGACAACATTACCTTCTGATTTGGACATTTTTCTTCCTTCACCATCAAGAACGAAACCATGAGAAACCAGAGTTTTATATGGTGATTTTCCTTCGGTTGCAACTCCGGTAATCAAACTGGAATTGAACCAACCGCGGTATTGATCGGAACCTTCTAAATAAAGATCTGCCGGATATCCATACCCGAGATCTTTCATTGCGCCATGATGAGATGATCCGGAATCGAACCAGACATCCATAATATCAGTTTCTTTCCTGAAAATGCCATTAGGCGAATCCGGATGGGTGTATCCTGGCGGCAATAATTCTTTACTATCGCGGATAAACCAAGCGTTTGAACCTTCCTGTTCGAAGATGTCTGCGACGTAATCAATTATTTCCGGCTCTAATATCGCCGTATCTTTTTCACTATAGAAGGCAGGAATTGGGACACCCCAGGTTCTTTGTCTGGAGATACACCAGCTACCTCGGTCTTTTATCATATTACTCAAGCGAACATCACCCCAAGACGGGTACCACTTGATTGTCTGAATTTCTCTTAAGATTGAATCTTTTAGTTTTTCAATTGATGCAAACCATTGAGAAGTAGCGCGGAATATTACTGGCTTTCCTGTACGCCAGTCATGTGGATAGGAGTGAGAAAAATCAAATCTTCCCAACAAAAATCCACCTTCAAATAAAGCTTTAATCACTTCTTCATTGCAGTCATCTACATATAATCCGGCAAATCTTTCGCCCGCTTCTTCCGTCATCATTCCCCTTGAGTCGACTGGGCAAAAAACTTCAAGATTATATTTTTGGCCGACGACGAAGTCTTCTTCACCGTGTCCGGGAGCGATGTGAACAAGTCCGGAGCCATCTTCTACAGTTACATGTTCTGAGAGAATCACCGGTGAAATTCGGTTGTACAATGGATGTTTATAAGTCATACCTTCTAATTCCCATCCAAAAATATTTTGTAGGGAAGTGGAATTATGCCAGCCGAGAAGGTCATTCAATTTCGGTAATAGTTCCTTGCTGACAACGTAATTGTTATTTTTATGCTTGATCAAGACATATTCGATGTCGGAACCGGCAGCGATTGCCAAGTTTGCTGGTATTGTCCAAGGTGTTGTTGTCCAAATTAAAAAATAAGTGTTTTTAGGCAGTTTATTCAAGGTGTCGACTGCAGGCATTGCTACATAGATAGAAGGGGATATGATATCTTTATATTCGATTTCAGCTTCAGCTAGAGCTGTCTCTGATGAAGGCGACCAGTAAACTGGTTTAAGGCCTTTGTAAATCAAGCCTTTTTTAACCATTTCGCCAAAGACTCTGACTTGTGATGCCTCGTATTCTTTATTTAAAGTGATGTATGGTTCATCCCATAAACCTAGAATACCCAATCTTTTGAATTGAGCTCTTTGAATATTAATTTGTTCCAAAGCGTATTCTCTGCATAATTCACGGAATTTGGATAGTTCGATTTCTTTGCGATTGACTTTCTTGTTCTTAGACAAAGCGTTTTCAATCGGTAGTCCATGGGTGTCCCAACCCGGAAGATATGGTGCCTTGAACCCACTCATGTTTTTATAACGAATAACGAAATCCTTCAGAATTTTATTTAGTGCATGTCCGGCATGAATCGATCCGTTTGCATAAGGTGGACCATCGTGTAAAATATAGCTTGGACGATTGTTATTTTTTTCCATCACCTTATTGTATAAATCCATTTTTTCCCATTTTTCCTGAATTGTCGGTTCATTTACGCCTAAATTACCACGCATTTGAAATTCTGTAACTGGCATCAACAAACTGTCTTTGAAATTTTTCTCTTCCATTAATCATCTCTCCCTTTTTAAAGAACAAAATCCTTAATCTCATGATTAAGGACGAAATTTCCGCGGTACCACCTTAGTTCCGACAAAAAAATGCCGGCTCTTCTTTAAAAGTAGTTAACGCCTACCTTATTACGTAACTGTCTACATTATCGACAGTTCTCTCATAGGTGATAATAATGAAGTTTCCTTACTGGCTTCCACCCTACGCCAGTTCTCTATAAAGGTAAATATTCATAATCTTATCCTATTCATCGATTATCTTTAGCAATTATACACAATTTTTCACTTTTTTTCAAGTATTAATTACTTTATATCGCTCTAGAGACCACACCTAAAACCATTTGATAGAGGATTAGACCAATCATTGGTCCAAAATCGATACTGGAAATAACAAACCAACCGCGAAAAATACCTAAGTAGGGACTGACAATTTTTTCTAGATGGTAATAAAAATTGGTATTTCTAATCGGCGTCCATCCCAGTAAAATCCAAATAATCATCGCATAAAAATATGCGCTCAGCACATAATATGCTATCATCAGAAATATTTGCATCTTCTACCTATTGTGACCTATACTCATTGATGAATCTTGAGAGCGTCGGTCCCAACAAATCGCTCTTTTGTGCCATCAGATAAATTTTGTCCTTGATTTTGACGATTTCTCCATCGCAAGCGTATAAAACCCCAGTCAAGAACATTAATACTTCATTAGCCTCAGAAATCAGGCAGTCAGTGAAATTAAGGACTAACGGCATTCTATGCATGATAATTTCCGCATATTTATAAACATCCTTGTTGTCATTGACCTTGACGAAAGTCAAATCTTCAAAATCAACGTTGGTTGGTGTGATTTTATTTTTACTGAGTAAACCCATATTTTATTCCTCTTTTCTAAACAAGATTGATCCTAATCTGAGATGAGTGGCGCCATTTGCGATGGCAATTTTATAGTCATTCGACATTCCCATTGAAAGATAAGGAAGATTATTTCCTGTCACATCAAAAATTTCTTTTTTTAACAGCTTCAATTTTTGAAATTGACTTGCAATTAAAGTTTCATCGTTACTTAAGGAGGCCATTCCCATTAAACCAACTACCTTTATTTTATCATAACTTTCCAGATTTCGATAGAAAGATAGCACTTCTTCATATTTTAAGCCATATTTATTCTCTTCTTCGGCAATATTGACTTCTATAAAGCAATAAAGGGGAAGATTTCGATATTTTTGAATCTCTTCAACCAAACTCATGCGGTCAAGAGAGTGCAAATAATCGATTTTATTGATGACGGACTTAACTTTCTTTGATTGCAAGTGGCCGATAAAATGCCAAGTGATGTCTAAATCATGCAAATTATCGTATTTTTTCAAGAATGCTTCAACTCGGTTCTCGCCAATATCATTGATACCTTGATTGACCAAGGCCAAAATATCGGTTTCATCGCCGTATTTTGTAGCTGCGACAATGGTTAAACCGGAAGTTTCTTCTTTTAATATAGGTAAAAGCTCTTCATTAATCATGATAAACTACCTCGACTTATCTCTTGTAATAAATGACACAACTGTAGAAAATGCGATCAAATAGATGCCTAAAAGGATTTTGAGAAGCGTGCTTTCCACGACAAAAGCAATCAAAGTCAAAACCACAATCATGTTAACTAAGTAAACCAGCAAAAAAGTCAAATTATTTTTCAACAATATTGCTCACCTTTTTTCTTAATTCTTTCAAGCCAAATTCCGTCTGATTGGCAAATTTTAAAGGAGTGATTGAGATATAGCCATTATTGACCGCATATAAATCAGTTTCAGGTTGAAACTTGAAATTGCTAAAGTTGCGTTGGGTCAGGTAATACTCACCATCACTAACATAATAGTGTTCTGTCGGTCTAAAACCAAGATCTGTAATCATGATACCTTTTGACTTGTTGAAATCCTTGGCGACGAAATTGACGTTTAGCAAATACTTATCCGATATCAGATTATTTTCGAAGATAAAATCCAGAACTTTTTTCAAATCTTTTTTCCCTTGTTTGAAATGATTGAAATCCATAGACAAGGCTATCGCTGGTATCTTGGCCTTCAAAGCTTCCATACAAGCGCCAACTGTTCCTGAGTATACGGTATCGGCTCCGACATTTAAACCGTTGTTGATTCCTGATATCACAACATCAGGTCTATAGTTCAAACCATGTAAAGCTAAAGAAACAGCGTCTGCCGGTGTGCCTTCAATCGAAAAAATATCGTCTTGATGTTTGTGAACTTTAACTTTGGTCCAAAAAACACGGGACACTGAAGCTCCAGACATATGATGGTGTGGTGCAACTAATAAAACATCGCCATAATTCTTGAGTTCCTGATATAGCAAAGTTATGCCTTCGCTATTATAGCCGTCGTCATTTGTCAGTAAAATCTTCATCATATGATAATCCTGTTCTTCAATTCTTTATTTTCTTTATAAAGCAATAAAACCCTACCAATACGGTAAATGACATAAATATTGTTTTCGCCAAGAATTCTAATGATGTCGTTGATATCTTCCGGTGCCGACTTAAGTAATGAAATCCTGCCAATTTCATGCTTTTTTAGATAATCGAGAATATTGCTGATAACGATTTCAGTCAGACCGGACTGTCCAATTTGAAACATGATTGGTTTGTCATTTGCCAACCTGCGTAGATTTGCTTTTTGTTTACCTGTTAAATTCATGATTTGTTCCTCCTAAAATATTGGCAATAATATTAGTAAACTGATCGAGTAATAAACCGTCAGAGTAATGATGTCAGAAATCGTGGTGATAAATGGACCGGATGCAACTGCAGGGTCAATTTTAAATCTATCCATAATAAAGGGGATAACTGCTCCCAATGTTGTAGAGATGATTAAGGCTAACCAGATAGATGCCGAGGTTACAATCGCATAAATCCAATTTTTATCACTAATTTCATTATGGGTAATATAAGTGGTAGAAATAATCATACCCATAACTAATAATCCCATCAAAAGCCCTTGAAAGATGCCGGTTTTGAATTCACGATACAAATGCTTTTTGATTTTCCTTTTTTCTTGTTCTTGATTTTTAGTCAAATACCTAATCATGACCGCCAAACTCTGGGTCCCGGTATTGCCACTCATATCAAGAATCAGTGGCAAGTATACAGCTAGCCTGGCAGCGAGAATTTTAGCATTTTCACTGCCAGTGAAACTACCTTCGAATAATGAAAGAATAATTGAAGTAATCATACTGAGAAACAGCAATATCATCAACCAGGGCAACCTAGCCTTGACCGATTTTTTTAGAGTTATAGTTTCAATGTCAATATCCACTTCACCTAATCCGGCAAACTTGGTGTAGTCTTCTTCTGCGGCCAGGGATATGATATCCATGATATCGTCATGGGTGATGATGCCTTCAATTTTTCCTTCTTCATTGATGACCGGTATCGAAGATTCTGATGTATCCTGCATCAATTTAGCGACATATTCCTTGTCGTCAGAAGGGTATACTTTTGGAAAACGTTCTTTTATGATGTCCCGAAGGATTTCATTTGCCCTGGCAATAATCAAATCTTTCAGTTTAATATAGCCCAATAAAACTCCATTAGTGTCAATACAGTAAATGATGGAAATATAGTCGACTTCATGCGCTTTGTTCGTTACAACTTTCATTGCTTCCTTGACAGATAAATCAGCATTTAAAACAATAAAGCTATCGGTTAGGTAAGCCCCGATTTCATCCTCTTCATAAAGCATTATTTGCAATAATTCTTTACGTCTTTCGGGATTGATTTGTCTTAAAATCCTCATGCCGGTTTTTTCAAGATTTTTCAAGAGATCGACGGCGTCATCCAAATCCATTTCTTGAATGATTCTCGCTGCCAGATTGTCGCCGATGACTTCAACAATGTGTTTTGCTTCAACTTCATCAAGATATTCGAAGATTTCTGAAGCATAATCATTTGAGACGGTTTTAAAGAAAGTTTTGATTATTTCGTCGTCCATTTTGATTAAAACTAGAGAAATGTCATAAAAATGGAACTCTTCCAATAAAGTTTCTAGATTGGGGTTGTCAATATTCTTGAGGATAAGGTTTTCTATTTCATTTTCATAATCATTTACATTTTCAATTAATTCTTCCATGAAATAATCCTCCTTATACTAAAGACGTGATCAAAAGACTAGCCAAACCAAAATAGATTAGCAAGGAAAGAATATCGTTAATTGTTGTTATAAAGGGTCCGGATGCTACGGCAGGATCTATTTTTAGGGTATTTATCAATAATGGCACTATTGCGCCAGCAAGTGTTGCCACTATCAATGCAATATTGATTGAGAGGGCAACCACAAAAGCAAAATTTAAGCCAGTTGCTAAATCCTGTCCTCTGATTAGATTAAAGATAATTACCATCAAAAAAAGGCCGATGGCAATAACAAAACCATTGACTAATCCAGTCAAAAATTCAATCAGAAGATGACGGAAAATTGATTTTTTGTGATTGAGTTGATTGGTTGCAAAAAGCCGGATTATTATTCCTAAACTTTGAGTTCCTGAATTTCCAGCCATATTCAAAATTAACGGCATGAAAACAGCAAGTGTCGGCAATAATTGCAACTGCTCTTCATACCCGGTGATTATGATAGAGGTTATTAGATTGATAAATAGCAATATAATTAGCCAAGGAAGTCGTTTTTTTATAGTCGAGAACACGGTTTCCTTTTCATCAACATCAACGTCACTCAAACCAGCCAAACTGGAATAATCTTCGGCTGATTCTTCACTTAAAGTTTCCAAGATATCGTCAAAGGAAACTATTCCAATTAATTTCTGATTTTTTTCTACAACTGGCAGCAACAAGAAATCGTAATTTCTCATAATTTCAATCGCTTCTTCGACTGGGGTTGAAGGCGTAACGAATTTCAAATTGGTGCTCATCAAGTCCTCGATGATTTGACTTTGATCATAACCAGCACTAATCAATTCTTTCAAGGACATTGCACCTTCCAAAACACCGGCTTCATCAGTGATATAAATGTTATGAATAAATTCAATTTCCGGGGCTAGGTTGACGACTGTCTTTATCGCTTTTTTCACCGTAAAACTCTTATTTATTGCGATAAAGTCATTGTTCATAATTGAACCTACCAACCCCTGCTCAAAATCAAGCAAAGATTTGATTGTCAAGCGTTTATTGACATCAATTAATGATAAGTAAGTAATTCTGTCATCCTTGTCATCAATAGCGGAAATGATATCGACCAAATCATCGGTTTCCATTTCTCGGAAAATTCTGACAATAACAGACAGACTTGTTTCTTGTAAAATAGAAAAAGCGTCTTCGGGGTCTAATTTTTCAAAGACTTCAGTGAGTTTTCGGATAGGGAGGATGTTGAACAACTTCTTTCTAAGATTTCCATCCAACATCAACAAGGTTTTTGCGATTTCATAATCGTGATAATCATCCAATTTTTCCTTTAAAACATCTAGATTTTCCTCTTCTTTCAACAGCAGAATTATTGCGTTTTCCGCTTGAAGTTCTTTTTCGAAGTCTTCCATGAATTACACCTCCTTTGCTATAAAAATTGTATCATTTAATGTTGCAAATTACAATTAAAAAGCCAAATATTAAATATAAAAAAAGACTGGAAATCCAGCCTTATTTGTTGAATCTATCCTTTAACCAAGAAGGAATTTTGATGTCATCTTTTTCTTCTTCTTCCGGTTTTTGTTTTTCTAAAGCTTCTTTTTTCTTGTTCTTTTTGAAAAATTTGCCATGCTTTTTTTCTGGAATGTCTATTTCCACTTCTTCTTTGGGTTTTTCAGTATGATTTGAAGTAAGTTTTGGTGGAAGTATGTCATCTTTGAAAACCGGATCTTGAGAAAAGCCAGTTGCAATCACTGTAACCACCAATTCATCACCTAAATCCGAATTGATTGCTGAACCGTAAATAACGTTGATGTCAGTTGTTGAAGCTTTATGGACTTCAGCAATGATTTCATCAATTTCATACAGCGAAGCTTGATAATTGGAGGTGATATTGACAATTGCATCGGTCGCGCCGTTGATTGAAGTTTCCAATAAAGGTGATCTAATGGCTTCGCGAGCAGCTTCTATTGCCCGATTAGGTCCTTCAGCAACCCCGATTCCCATCAAAGCAGTTCCTTTATCCTTCATAACGGTCTTAACATCGGCAAAGTCGACGTTGACAACGCCAGGCATTGCGATGATTTCCGTGATACCTTGAACACCTTGACGGAGAACTTTATCAGCTTCTCTGAAAGCATCCAAATATGAAGTGTTTCTATCAACGATATAGAATAATTTATCATTTGGGATAACAATCAAAGTATCAACATAAGGTTTAAGTTGTTCCAGACCTTCAAGAGCGACAGCCATTCTTTTTTTGCCTTCGAAGCCAAAAGGTTTTGTAACTATGCCTATGGTTAAACAGCCCATTTCTCGAGCTATTTTTGCTACTACTGGACTAGCGCCGGTTCCGGTTCCACCACCCATACCTGCGGTAATGAAAACCATGTCGGTTTCTGCTAAAATATCCCTGATTTCGTCTTCACTTTCAAGCGCTGCCTGACGTCCAACTTCTGGATTGGCTCCAGCCCCTAACCCTCTAGTTAAAGTTTTCCCTAATTGCAATCTTACGTCTGCTTTGGAAAGCCTTAACACTTGGGCATCGGTATTCATAGCAACGAATTCGACTCCAGGAACTTCATTTTCAATCATTCGATTGATGGCTGAACCACCGCCGCCACCAATACCAACCACTTTAATTGTCGGCTTTTGGTTGAATTTATCGTCAATATTAAACATTTGGTACCCCCAATTAATGATCTTACACTTATCTTATCATAAAAAAGTGAAATAATAAATATAATTATCAAAAGAAACACAAAATCTAATCGAAATAGTCGACTATGAGTTTTTCCTTAAATTCAGCGAAACGATCTTGTTTTATTGCCTCGCGGATGTCTTTCATTAAGGTTTTTAAATAATAGAGATTATGATATGTCACCAATCGTAAACCAAGTATTTCTTTGGCCTTGAAAAGATGGCGTAAATAGCTTCTGGTGTAGTTCTTGCAGACTTTGCAATCACAGTTTGGATCCAATGGTCCAAAGTCACTTTCATAGGCCTTGTTCTTGATGACGACTTTACCGGTTGAAGACATGGCTGTGCCATGTCGGGCTATTCTCGTTGGCAACACGCAATCAAACATGTCGATGCCGTTTTCAACGCCATGGACAATATCATCCGGTGACCCGACGCCCATCAAATACCTTGGTTTATCTTCAGGCATTTCGCTTTTCAAGAATTTAAGAATATCATACATTTCCTCTTTGGTTTCACCAACGCTCAAACCACCAATTGAATACCCGGGAAAATCAATTTTTTTTAGTTCGTCAATCGAGTGCTTTCTCAACTCTTTATAAGGACCGCCTTGAACAATTCCAAATAGTGCTTGTTCTTCAGGCCGGGAATGAACATCTTTTCCTCTTTTTGCCCATCTAAGTGTCCTTTCCAATGATTCCTTATGGTATTCATAAGGCGAATGAAACGGAGGGCATTCATCGAAACTCATGATGATGTCTGCACCGAGATTATTTTGAATTCGAATGCTGTCTTCGGGAGTAAGATGGAGTTGAGAACCATTGAGATGATGTCTAAAAGTAACGCCATCTTCGGTAATTTTTCTAATTTTGGACAATGAAAAAACTTGAAAACCGCCTGAATCAGTTAATAGTGCTCCATCCCAATTCATAAAACCACGGATTCCTCCATGATTTTTAATTATCTCATCGCCTGGCTGTAGCCAAAGGTGATAGGTATTGCCAAGGATTAACCCTTGGCTAACTTCTTTTATTTCTTGAACATCCAAAGTTTTTACGGTTGCTTGCGTTCCTACTGGCATGAAAATTGGCGTTTCATAGCTGCCATGAGGGGTATGTAAAATTCCATATCTAGCCCCAGTGGTCTTATCTTGATGAATCAATTCAAATCTAATTGCCATATTTAAATTATCGTTCCGTAAACATCGCCATTCATGCCGACGGCATTACCTTCATCGGTGTCAATATGCATAGCTGAAGCGAAATCTTCTCTAACCCTGATTACAACATCGCCAAAAATAGTTGATCTGTCATCTGTATCTATTTTTACAGAAACGACTTCTTTATCTTTCAAATTGAATTTTTTTGCATCTTCTGGCGTCAAATGAATATGTCTTTTGGCAACGATTAATCCTTCATGCAATACCACTTCACCTTTTGGGCCAACCAGTTTACATGATGCGCTTTGTTTTGTATCGCCACTTTCTCTGATAGGAGCCATAACGCCAATTGAACGCGCATCAGTCAAAGAAACTTCAACTTGGGTTGCATTTCTGACTGGTCCGAGAATTGAGACGTTTTTCAATTCCTTTTTCGGGCCGATTACATCAACTCTTTCGTTGGCTGCATATTGACCTGGTTGTGATAAATATTTTTTAACAGTCAATTGATAATCTTTACCGAATAGAATATCTAAATGTTCCTTTGAGACATGGACATGTCTTGCTGAAACTTCTACCAAAACTTTTCTTTCCATAGTGAACCTCCTTGAATTTCCTCTTATATTTTACACAATTTCCCTTATTTAATCAAACCAAATATTGTTTTTTGCGAATATAATGTTATAATATTAAAGATTCGCAGTTCGCAACCATCCTGCGTTAACAAAACTAGGAGGAATTTATGTCAAACGAGTTGTTATGGGTAATTTTTGCGCTTGTGAATTTTACTCTATTTTTATTGGTTTATAAGTTTTTTGGCCGTTTGGGGATTTTTGTTTGGATTACTCTAGCAACCATCTTGGCAAACATCCAAGTGACAAAACTAATCTTTCTTTTTGGCCTAGAAGCCAATCTAGGCAATATCATGTATGGGACTATTTTTTTGGGCACTGATGTTTTAAACGAAATTTATGGTAAAAAACAAGCAAAAAAAGCAGTTTTTATCGGTTTTTCCGTAATGATTATAACTGTCATCATCATGACTATTGCCATTAATTTCAATCCTCACCCTGAAGATTGGGCCCAAGACTCATTATTAACGATTTTTGGTTTTATGCCAAGAATTTTGTTAGCCAGCCTTTCGGCTTTCATAATTTCCCAATTTATTGATGTTTATGCATTTGATAAAATTAAAAGAAAACTTCCTGAAAACAAATTTCTGTGGATTAGAAACAATGTGTCAACGATAATATCGCAAGCTATTGATACTTCAATATTTGTACCAATTGCTTTTTATGGAGTCGTAAGCAATGAGATTTTACTCGGACTCATGCTCTCCACATATGCTATAAAAGTTATTGTGGCTTTATTGGATACTCCATTTATATATTTGGCAAAGAAAATAAAACCTAACGAAGAATAAAACGGCTAAGATTAGCCGTTTATTTTTTTATTAACATTGAATCTCCAAAGGAGAAAAATCGATACTTTTTATCAATTGCTTCATGATAGGCGTTAATGATTATTTCTTTTGTCGCAAAAGCGGATACTAACATCATCAATGTCGATTTTGGTAAGTGAAAATTTGTTATTAGATTATCAATGGCCTTGAATTCATAACCGGGATAAATGAAAATGTCTGTAAAACCAGAAGATTCATGAAACTCTCCGAATTTGTTATAAACGGTTTCTAAGGTTCTAACAGTTGTCGTGCCAACAGCAAATATTTCTCGATTATCTTTTTTAGCAGCGTTTAAGATGTCGGCAGTGCTTTGGCTTAAGGAGTAAAATTCAGAATGCATTTTATGATTAAAAACATCATCAACCACTACCGGTCTAAAAGTTCCCAATCCGACATGAAGCGTAATGTAATCTATAATTACGCCTTTTTCCTTAAGTTCAGCAAGCAATTCATTGGTGAAGTGTAGTCCAGCCGTAGGACTGGCAGCGCTACCGTTAATTTTTGAATAAACAGTTTGGTAACGGCTTTGATCCTCCAATTTTTCATGTATGTATGGTGGCAAGGGCATTTCGCCTAATTGCACAAGTATTGTTTCTAAATCACCTTCATAAACCAAATCAAAATGCCTAATTCCTTCTTCGAGTTCTTCCGTACAAAACAACTTGAGTAAGCCTTCTCCAAAAGAAATGGTAGTTCCTACTTTTACTCTTTTTGCTGGTTTAACTAATGTTTCCCATTTGTTGAGACCATATTGATTAAGCAGTAATACTTCGATGTTGGCGTGGGTGTCAATTTTTGTGCCATGCAAACGTGCAGGTATGACTTTTGTATTGTTCAAAATTAAAACACTGCCTGGTTTTATATAGTCGCCAATATTTCTAAAGATGTCATGTTTTAAATGAAAACTGTCACGATGTGTGACCAATAAACGTGAATCACTGCGAACTGCAAGAGGTGTTTGAGCGATTAACTCTTCCGGTAGATAATAATCAAAGTCCTTCGTTTTCATCAAAACAAACTTCCTTGATAAGATTTTTTTAGGTGACGATATGCTTTTTCCGTAACAACTCGTCCTCGAGGTGTCCGACTGATAAAACCTTTTTGAATTAAAAACGGTTCATAGACATCTTCCAAAGTTCCGGCATCTTCACTTATTGATGTCGCAATGGTATCCAATCCCACTGGACCGCCGTGATATTTTTCTATAATGCCCAACAAATATTCTCGGTCCTTATTATCTAATCCCAACTCATCAATTTTCAGTTTTTGCAAGGCGGTTTTAGTCACTTCAAGTGTGATTAAGCCCTCACTTAATATATCTGCAAAATCCCTGACTCTCCTAAACAAACGATTTACTATTCTTGGTGTCCCACGACTTCTTTTGGCTAGTTCAACAATTGCCTGTGGCTCGGTTTGACAATCATATATTTTAGCAGTGCGTTGGCAAATTATTTCCAGTTCGGCGTCAGAATAGAACTCCAACTTATGAACAATGCCAAAACGATCACGAAGAGGTCCGGTCAAATCGCCGAATCTGGTGGTCGCTCCAATCAGTGTAAATGGCGCCAAATCAACCCTTATGGACTTTGCGCCAGAATCTTTTCCAACAACGATGTCAATCACGTAATCCTCCATAGAAGAGTAAAGTATTTCTTCGACAATTTTTGGTAAGCGGTGAATTTCATCGATAAATAAGACATCCCCAGGTTCCAAAGAAGTCAATATCGCTGCAAGATCGCCAGTGCGTTCAATGGTCGGTCCACTCAAAGATTTTATATTTACACCCAATTCATTGGCAATCACTTGAGCTAAAGTGGTTTTTCCCAATCCAGGAGGTCCGTACAAAAGAACGTGATCCAGTGATTCGTTGCGCATTTTAGCCGCTTTTACAGCTATTTCAACCATTTCCTTGACGTCTTTTTGGCCAATGTATTCACCAAAACTTTTAGGTCTTAGCGTTACATCTACTTCATCATCTATCAATAGATTATTGCTAATAATTCTTTCGTCCATAGCTCCACCTCAAGTATATTATACCAAACTTTAGGTAAAAATCACTTTTTATTTCTAGATAATGTGTTGAATAAAGACGTCTATTATAATATAATTGAAAATGTAGCAAGTAATGGAGTGATTAAATGGCAATAAAACGCGATATCTTACAGAATTACTTCACTAGTTTCACCCAATTTGAAACAGAATATCAAACCCGTTTACATGAGTTGAAACGGGCTTTTAATAATGAAAAAATAACCTATCAAAACTTACTGAAACAGATTGAAATCGAATATGATGCTGACCAAAATTTACATCTCAACAAATATCTTTTTGAAGAAGATGAACACGAAAAACGAATCGCTATAATCGATGAAGACTTTCGCGAACGTTTTGAATTACTAGCGAATGAATTCTCTCTTAACAATAAAGACCTTCAAAATCTGCTTGACGAAGAAAATAAACTTTATCAGGATGTCTTAAATCAATTTGAAGAAAGAAAACAGGAAGCTCTTAATAAATATTTGGAATTGGTTCGTGAAAGTGAAAAAGAAATTGATGAATCAGTCGATGTTCACTATCAATTCATTGAACAAGAAACAAAAAAGAATGATAGCATGAAAGAGTACTATCAAGATGTTAACAACTTCTTGGCCAATGATTTGCTCAACACCATGGAAAAGGCTAAAAATGCGCTTGATTCACTTAATGACTCTCTTAAGGAAGCTAATATCAGCGACTCCAAGGAACTAAACCAGATTGTTTTAAAATCATTGGAACACCTCCGTGGAACTCAAATTGGCATTATTAGTTTATTCAAGGAAAACTCCAATAATCTTGAACTTCAGAGAGAAAATATCAAAAAGATTTCTAAGAACAAGCAACAACCTCATTCGGAATTAAATCAACAGATGATCAAAAAATATGTTGTTCAAATCCGAGAGTTAAATACCCAAAAAATAAACTTCGAAGCAAAAGTAAAGGCGGATTTAGAATCTTCTCTTACCCGAGTTTACCAATTAATGATTAAAGCTCATGATGAACGTGATGATGCAAACTTAAAGAAATATATTCTCCAAAAACAAATAATCGAAAAAAAAGCTGAATATTTACTACAAAGAAATACAACTCTGACAAATTTCACTATCAGAAAATATCAACAGGAAATCAAAAAAATCAAGATCGATTCCTTTAAAAGAAGTGAAGAAATCAAGCTTGCATATTCCGTACCGATAACTTTTTTACAGAATTCAATTGATACATATTCCAATTTCGCCTTTTATCTCAACCAAGGCTTTGATGAACTCGACCGTTTGCTTAACGGTCTTATTGACTTCCATCAAGAACTTTTGGATACAAAAAACAATTTCGTCACCACCACTTCCAAAGCTTATGAAGACTACAAAATCAATATGATGGTTCGCATCAACGAAGTCACGGGCAATCTGACCCGTTTAATCGCAAAAATAGACGATGTTTCTCTAAAAATCGTTACTCTAGAATCTAGCAATAGACTGGAAGTAGCGAAAATTAGAAAAAAAATAGACGCATTGGAAATCTTGGGAGACTACCAGAAGTATTTGGCTTCCTTGGAAAATGACGAATTCTTCGCCACGTATCAGCATAATAAAAATATCGAGTCTATTCAAATTAAAACTAGATACAAAGAGGGTCTTCTAAAAATAAACAACGATGTTCTTGAACTTAACAAGAATAAAGAACTCGGCGCTGAACACCTCCAGTACATGTTGAATCTAAGCAAAGAGGAAGAAAGCATTCATAAACTTGGTTTTGATAAACTGATTTCCCAGCAAGAAGCCTTCTTCAAGCAACAAAATCAAATGTCTTACTTGATGTACAAAATCGCAAAATTGGAAATAATTAAACAAGTTAAAAGTGCTAATTTCGCTTATGCCAAAAAGTTTTTCGATATTAGAAACAAAGAGCTAAAGAAAGATAAAATCAGTTCCGATTCTGTAATTGATTTTATCCACCATATGCAGAAATTGATTAACACGAACAATACTACTACTGCCGCCTTTAAACAATACTTATCCAAAAGCAATAATAATTGGACTTATTTGACTATTGTTGAAAAGAATCGCTTGGCAGTGCAAAAACAATTGAAGAGACAGCTGGACAAAAAGATTTCCGCTTGCATGAAAGCTGCTAGTCTGTATCATCGAGAACATAACGACTTGAGCGATAGCCTAAATGCTTTGGCTGAAGAATATATCTTGAAGCTCAAAAAGCTTTTAATATTCAATGAAGAAAACTTCTTGAACAATGAATCGTCAATCATCAAATCTAGAGGTTATTTTAGCGAAATATCAGCTTTGATAACTTATATTTATAACAAAACCCTGAACCAAATATACAAATATCAAATACCAGACTTAATCAACGACTTGACGTTTAATTACGAAAAAGCCTTGACTGATTTTAATCTCTTGGTTGTAAGTATTTTTGACCAATTTAACAACAAGACTAAAACTAAAGTTTTCTATCATGGTCTGCAAAAATACTTCATTTCTGCAGTTAAGATTCTTGAGAACTACATGACAGAGATTACCAAGAACATTTTCTATATTCGCGATAAAATCGCCGAAAACGATCTTGACTTTATCGCTCAGGCCAGAATTCAAACTGAAGAAAACATTGGGATAATTAACCAAGAATATGATGAACTGGCTTTTCAAGCAATAAAATATAAGACCAAAAGAAAAAAACAAATAGATTTATTGCTTGATAATGCCAATAAAATTAATAATACATTCAAAAGGCGAGTTAAAGCGATAAACGATCAATATTTGCTTGAAAAAGAACAATCAACTGAATTCTTGGCTTTCTTGGAAAAAGAAATTACCGATATCATCATAAAAAATGACCGTCAATTGCTGCACATGCTAAAATTGATAGATGAAGAAATTGCTAAAGAAAGAGTAATTTTTACCAATCAACACAAGCGTTACGTCAATATGTTGGCCAAATTTAGAGCGAATATGACAGATGCATATGATGAAGAAGTTAGATACCTTTATGAACTCAACTTCAAGCGGGAAGAAGACATCTCTAAAACCATCAAGTTGCTTGAAGAAAAAATTAATCAACTTCCTCAGGAAAAAGTTGAATTGTTGACCTCTATGGATACTCAAAAAGAACAATTATATCTTGAAAAACAGGACGAACTTCTTAAAAAATTCTCTGAAATTGAAGGCAATAAATTAATGTCAAAGCCTGGCCTTCTCGAAGAAATAATCGCCGTTCAAAATCGTTTGCCTGAAGACTATGCAAAACTATACAAGGAAATTCAAGAACTTGAAAACGAATTTTTACAACAATACACCTTGATTAATGAAAGTTACTACGATACATATCAGGATTACATAAACAAACAGTTTGCCAATCGACTTTTAATCGACAATGACTCAAGAATCAATAAGTCTTTCGAAAAATTGAATACTTATCATATGGATTTATTGACAATCTTCCAACTCAACTTTAAAGAAACGATGTTGAAAAGCGCTGAATCCAGAGAAATAATCAATGACGAAAAACAAAAATCCAAGGAAAAACAAGATCGAATCATCAATGCTTAGGTGAAATGAATGAGTGACGATAAGATTCAAGTGAATTACGACAATTTCGATGATTACAAGGAAAAGATTGATAACGCTTTGAAAGAAGAGTTATCGCTTTTTGAACGTTTCGCTGAATCAATTGTCCATCGTGCAAAAAATCATCATCAAGTGACCTTGAACAATTTACAAGAAAGTCGTCAGTCATTAACCGAATTAAAAGATAAAGTCAAGGAACTGAAACATAGCATCTTCTATCATAATGAAACAGTTATTATTGATCGTCAGAATATCATCATGAATACTGAAAAACAGATTCAAAATCAAAATCAAAATATTTTGGAATTCGAATACAAGAATGCCCAAGATAAATTGATGAATTTCGATTATTTGAATAAAGCCTTGCTTCAATCATCATTTGACTTCTTCAATGAACTCAAAATGTATTATGCCAAAGATATCATCGATTTGGATGAGTTTTATCAATTCCTGACAGAAAAGAATAAAACTTTTGAAAAAATCATTCAAAAATATGAGTCTGAAGTGATGGATTTTTTTACGACGCTTGACAATGAAATCTTTGAAATGAACGATCGCATTGCCCAATTGATGCAGAACAAGAATGTACAATTGAACAAAATTTATGATTTTTTCCAACAAGAGACCGCTGAATATCTAGATAATCAGATGACCTTCACTGCTGAAACAAATTTGAATTCTCAAGAAATGAAAAGTTTGATTTCCGACAAGTTAAAACAATTCAAATTGTTTAAAAAGCATCTATTGACCCAAGAAGCGAAGATTAAATCAATATTACACGAAGAATATCAAAGCCTTTATCAAAAGGTATTGGATAAACTTTTGCAACGCAAAGGCAACATGATTATTAATGACCCTAATTTCTTCAGTCATGTCGAAGAGAGTCTTTTAAATCTCAAAGAACAGATAGTGTGGGCTAAAAACGAGAACTTGGCGTCGTTAGGTCAACTTATCAGAACTTATAATATTGCCATCAAGTATAAGGATATCCTCGCTAAAACTGAAAAAAAAGCAAGAAAAATGACCAAATCGATTTTGGAAGACAAAAAAATAATTTTCTTCGAATATCAAAAAGAGTCGAGAAAACTAATTTTCCAAATGGAAAAATACTACAAACTTTATCTCGACATTCTTATGGTTGACCCTTTCCTAGCCCAAATAATTGGAGATAAAGCCACAAAAATCATTAAGGATGAAGTAAATTACCTATCTACCTTGAAGATAAACAAAGAACACAAAATCAATGTAAATTATGATATTAAAACTTTGAAATTAAACCAACAAATCAACGAGATTGAAGCTAAGTTGATATATGAAGTCGAAAGGCAAATATATCTTCAGGATATCGATCTCATCAGCAATATCCTCGATGTTCAAAACTTCTTTGTGGAAAAAAAAGCCGACACATCACTTTCAGCCAACCATATTAAGATTGAGAAACAAAATATTTTCAAATTGGACAAGGCGATAAACTCTTATCTGAAACACGATGTAAAGATCAATGGTATAAATCGCAAGTATTTGAACTTTATAACTGACATGATGATTAAGTTCATTCGTAGCAAGGAAGACCACGAAATTGAACTTGTCGAAGCTTTATCAGACATCAAGTTGGCTCTAAAAGAATATGACATCACCGCAATTCATTTTCGCACCATGTTTGAGAACGAGAAAAGATTTTTGGTTATGCAATCCAATCGCGTTGAAGATGAGACTAAAATCCATAATGAATTTGTTTTGAAAACCTATGAAAATCAAATGCGTTTTGCGGAAGAGCAAATTAAACTTGCCAATGACGAGTTCAAGTTAAGAGTTCAAGCAATAATTACCGCAGTTGACGAAGAAAGAGAATATTTCAACGACATTATCATCAACCAAGAATCACAATCCAAGAAACGCAAACGTGATATCATTGATGAGTATCAGGCAAAAATCTATACCCATCATCATCTTCTGCTCTCGCAAAATCCTGATCAAAAAGATCTTAAGTCTTTGGAAAAAGATTTCAAAAAAGTTAAGGATCAATATGCTGAATTGATTGACAATTCAGAAATGACCCTCAAAGAAAATTCAGTGATAAACAATGCCAAGATTAGATTAAAAAATCTCGACGACCATTTAGAAGAAGCGCTTGAGGAAGCCATGGCTTTGAGAGATGAAACCATTGAAGAAATGCAGGGCATCTATAATAACGCCAAAGAACGATATGAATACCTTAAGGTTTACCTAGTCAACAAAGTGAACCCACTGGAACCAACTTTCTTTGATACTTTGGAACGAATGAAGAAAAGGTATGAATTTAAACTAAAATTGGCTGAAGCTGAACTTGACAACAAAACTAAGGACTTGTTGGATGAATATTTAAAACTTTATTATCGTGAACAGCCAGAATTAGACCAAAATGTACTTTCAAACTACATTATTGAAATTCAAAATGAAAAAGACAAGATAGTCAAAGAATACCAAATGGAAATCCATTACATCGATAATGAATATCAAAAAAATGTTGAGCAACTTAATGTTGAAAGAGATATTATCATCGAGGAAGCCAAAAGAATTAAGGAAGACTTAATAAAAAAAGAGGAAGCCGAAATTTATCAAAAACAATTGGAATTGCAAATGCTTGAATCCAGGTATCAGCAACAACAAAATGATAAAAGATCTTTCTATGAAGCCGAAGTAGACAATTTGACAAAAGAATACAACTTAACCTTGACCGAAAGTAAAAAATACATCCTGGATCTCTCCCAATCTTTTGACAAGGTCCTTTCCACTTATAAACCTTACGTAAAATTGACCAAAACCAATCGTCGCATCAGGCTAATTGTCAAGAAAACCGATAAGGAGATTCAAAAGAAAGAAAAGATTGAACTAAAGAGACTAGCAAGAAAAATTAGACGTAATCCATTGCTTATCAACAAATAAGGGGCTGAATAATCAGCCCCTTTAATTTATTATTCAAGAATTCTTAAAACACTGCAGCCGATTGAAGTTCCCGGAAGATTGAAGTTATCGGCAATCGTTGTGCCAACATCAGCGAACGTAGCTCTTTCAGGCAAGAACTTGCCGTTATAGTTTCTGGCATAGATAAATAGCGGCACATACTCTCTGGTGTGATCGGTGCCTTTGAATGTTGGATCATTACCATGATCAGCTGTAATCATCAATAAATCGTCATCTTTCAAATATTTTAGTAATCGTCCTAAATCGCTGTCAAACTCTTCCATAGCCAACTTATATCCCATTGCATCGCGGCGATGACCGTATAGAGCGTCAAAATCAACCAGATTGGCAAAGCATAGACCGGTAAAATCTTTTTTTGTCAGATCGATTACTCGATTCATTCCATCATGATTTGACTTTATACCATAATGTTCAGTTATGCCGGAACCATTGAATATGTCGCGTATTTTTCCTACGGAAATAACGTCAAACTTTGATTCTTCCAAGATATTCAATACCGTTTTTGAGGTTGGACTCAAAGCGTAATCATGGCGATTTGTCGTTCTTTTGAAACCATCCTTTGGATTTCCTAGATAAGGTCTGGCAATAATTCTTCCCACTCGCCATTTGTCTACCAAGGTCAATTTTCTAACCTTTTCGCAAATATCGTACAATTCCTGTAAAGGAATGATTTCCTCATGAGCTGCTATCTGCAAGACGCTGTCCGCGCTAGTATAAACAATCAAATCTCCGGTCTTCATTTGGTGTTCACCCAATTCCACCAAAATATCCGTACCGGAAGCTGACTTGTTACCAACAACTTTTCTACCGGTAATCTTTTCGATTTCCTCAATCAAATCTTGAGGAAAACCGGTATCGGTAAAGGTTTTGAACGGCACTTCGGTCTTAATTCCCATCAACTCCCAATGCCCTGTCATCGTATCTTTACCATTGGATAATTCAGCCATTTTAGTTGTATTTGCGCGCGGATAAACGACAGGTTCAACCCCTAAAATTTCTGTTAAATTCCCATAGCCAAAAGTTTTTAAAACCGGTAAGTTGATACCGCCGGCCGCTTTTGCCAAATTGCCGATTGTATTAGCTCCTTTATCGCCAAAAACATCGGCGTCAGGCATTTCTCCGACTCCCACTGAATCAATTACAATTAAAATTACACGTTTAAATTTCATGATTTTTCCTCTTTTCCATCAGCGCGGGGATGCGCTTCATTATAAACATCTTTCAAATGGGACTTGGAGACATGGGTATAATGTTCGGTTGTCATAATGTCTTCATGTCCCAGAAGTTCTTGTACAGACCTTAGATTAGCACCATTCTCTAATAAATGAGTTGCGAAAGTGTGACGGAAGGTATGAGGCGATATCTTTCTATTGATATGCGCTTCCTCCGCCAAAGTCTGTACAATTTTATAAAAGCCGACTCGGCTTAACTTGTTGCCGAATTTATTGACAAATAACGTGTTTTGCGATTTGGGATTCAGTTTAAGTCTGGCTTTAACAATATAATCCCTTAGAGCTTGCTCACAAGCTTCGCTTACGGGTATGATTCTTTCTTTATTTCCTTTGCCAACAACCGTCACCAAACCCTTGTTGAGATGTAAATCACTAATCTTTAGTTCCAGCAATTCACTAACTCTAAGGCCCGATCCATAAGCTAACTCAACCAAAGCTCTGTTTCTTATTTCCAATGGTTCTTCATTTTTATAGGTAAGATTTATAATAGCGTTTATCTCTTGAATATTCAAGACCGTTGGTAAAGTTTTTTTAGTTTTTGGTTTTTTGATTCTTTCACTTACGTCTTTGTCAACCAAATCCTCGGTTGTCAAATACTTATGAAAATTATGAATGGAACTAATCTTTCTGGTAATGGATGTAGCTTTGATTTCTCGACGCGCCAAACTCTTGAGGTAGTTCCTCAAATGCTCGTCAGAAATGTTATTATAGTCTTTGATATCATAGTTTCGCTTGATAAAATCAAGATAATCCGACAAATCTCTTTCATATGACAGAATGGTATTTTTAGCTAAATTCTTGGTAACTTTTAAATAATAAAGATATTCTTTCAAATATGATTCCAGCATTTTATTTACCCATTAAATAATATCAATATAAACTTGATTTGCTAAATACATACCATTTTTTGTAAACTTCAGGTAGCCATCTTTCAACTCCAAAAGTTTATTTTCCAGATGTTTGGATAAAACCGGATATACTTCAAAAACGTCTTTTTTAATTCTTGATTTGTAGTATTCCAAACTTACACCTTTAGTTTTTCTGAGTCCCAGTAACAAAAGTTCCAATTTTGGATTGTATTCTTCCAATTGATGCATATTGAGAGCATTTTTCTTGGTACCGGCAATATATTCCTTGATGCTTTTTGGGTTTTTCATGCGAATGTAATTATATTGTGAACTGGCATTCAAACCAATGCCAAGATATTCTTCAACGTTCCAATATATCAAATTGTGCTTGGATTCAAACCCAGGTTTGCAATAATTGGAAACTTCATATTTATCATAGCCTAAGTCAGCCAAATGCTGGTCAATAATATCAGCGAAATCTCTTGCTAAATCATCAGGAAAATCAGCTACTTTATGAGTATTTATCAAATGATTGATGATAGTACGATCCTCAACTATCAAAGAATAATAGGACACGTGTTGAGGATCACATAATTTAATGAAATCCAAATCTTTTCGAATCATCTCTTCAGTCTGACCCGGAACTGCATACAAAAAATCAAGATTTAAATTGAAATTGTATTTTTTTATCAGTTCAACTGCTTTTATTACAGATTCAAGAGTATGGTTGCGACCAAGAAACTTCAACAAGCCATCATCGGTGGACTGGACACCCATGCTGATGCGACTGACATGAAATTTCTTGAACAATTTCAAGAGCTCATCACTAACGTCACAAGGATTGGCTTCTATGGTGAATTCTTCAATTTCTTTAAGATTGACTGTAACTGACAATTCAGATAAAAAAGCCTCCAACAAATCGATGTCGAGTGATGACGGCGTTCCGCCGCCAATATATATTGTCTTCGTGTGTTCCACCAAATCAGAAAAATACTCCAATTCTTTTATCAGTGCCCGGACGTAATCCACCTTCAATTCATCACTAGCAACCATCTTGACAAAATCACAATATGTACATATTTGATCGCAGAAAGGAATGTGAATGTATAAACCCTTTATCATATTATCACCATTATTATGTTAACATAATCTTAGTTTTTTTAAAAGTGTATCGGCTGTAAAAAATAAAAAGCACTCCTTTTGAGAGTGCTATTCATCATCTTCAAGTGATAAAACCGACATGAAGGCTTCTTGAGGGATTTCCACCGAGCCAACATTTTTCATACGTTTTTTACCTTGTTTTTGTTTTTCCAGAAGTTTTTTCTTTCTGGAAATATCCCCGCCATAACATTTGGCTAATACATCTTTTCTCAGAGCCTTAATGTTGGTTCTTGCGATGATTTTTGAACCAATCGCCGCTTGGATTGGAATCTCGAAAAGCTGACGTGGAATCAAATCTTTAAGTTTTTGACAAATTTTCAAGCCTCTTTGTCTTGCAAAATCGCTATGAACCAAAAATGCCAAGGCATCTACCGGTTCTGAATTTAATAGGATGTCAATCTTAACCAGATCGGATTCACGATGTCCAATTACTTCATAATCTAAGGATGCATATCCTTTTGTACTGGATTTAAGGCGATTGAAAAAATCATAGATTATTTCTGATAAAGGCAATTCATAGATAATTTCCACTCTAGAGTCAGAAATGTATTTCATATCTTTAAAAATGCCACGTTTGTACTGGCAAAGTTCCATGACGTTTCCGACATAATCACTTGGAGAAATGATGGTTGCCAAGACATATGGTTCTTCGATTTTTTTAATCATCTGGTTTTTTGGCATCAGGGCTGGATTATCAACATCGATGACAGAGCCGTTTTCTAAATACACCTTATAATTAACCGATGGGGCGGTGGTAATTAAATTTTGATTGAATTCTCTTTCCAAACGTTCTTGGAAGATTTCCATATGCAGCATACCCAAGAATCCGACTCTAAAACCAAAGCCCAAAGCGCTTGAAGTTTCAGGTTCAAAGATTAGGGATGCGTCGCTTAATTTCATTTTTTCAATTGAATCTTTCAGGTCACTATAATCATCAGCATCAACTGGATAAACCCCAGAATAAACCATTGGTGTCAGCAATCTATAACCCGGCAAAGGTTTAGAGGCCGGCTTTAAATTATTAGTGATTGTATCTCCGACATGAATTTTTTCTATCTCTTTGATGGAAGCACTAATCCAGCCAACATCTCCAGATGATAGATAATCTCGATGCTCTTCTTTGGGAAGATAAACCCCCAAGTCAATGATTTCATATTTTCCATCAGTCGCCATCATTTTTATTTGATCGCCGATTCTCATTACCCCATTCATGACCCTGACAAGAGGAATGACGCCACGATAACTATCATAAAACGAGTCAAATATCAAAGCTTCCAATGGTTTTTCCAAATCACCTTTAGGTGCTGGGATCCGTTTAACAATTGCTTCGAGAACTTGATCGACACCAAAACCGGTTTTAGCGGAAACTAAGATACAGTCTCTGGAATCTAGACCGATAGTGTCTTCCAATTGCTTCATAACGCCCTCAACATCAGCGGCATCCAAATCAATCTTGTTGATAATGGGAATTATTTCCAGATTGTTGTCCAAAGCCAAATAAACATTGGCTAATGTTTGAGCTTCAATACCCTGAGTGGCATCAACTACCAATAATGCACCTTCACAGGCAGCCAGTGATCTTGATACCTCATAAGTAAAGTCGACATGCCCTGGAGTGTCGATTAGATGGAATATATATTGTTCCCCATCCAAGGCGTTATATTTCAACTCAATCGAGTTTAATTTTATCGTAATTCCTCTTTCTCTTTCCAAGTCCATTGAATCGAGATACTGTGCTTTCATATCTCTTTGTTCCACCGAATGGGTCATTTCTAAAATTCTATCTGCCAAGGTTGATTTACCGTGATCGATATGGGCAATAAT
>JAKPZU010000344.1 GCA_029559915.1 Bacillota bacterium | reverse complement strand
ACCGCGCATATCTCCGTTATGATCAGACCGGTGCCACCCTGTGCCCGACGAGCCAGATAAGCAAGAAGACGGTCACTGACAGTTCCATCGGCATTTCCGTATCCTGTTCCCATCGGCGGCATGACGGCTCTATTCTTCAACATCATACCGTTGATTGTGATTGGGGAAAATAGATATGATAATTTCATTTAGCTCTCCTTATTATAAAATCTTATTATAAGATTTTCTTAGTATACTTAATCTCATTTTTTGAATTGATTACTCTTTTCCAGTGCAATTTGTAAATTTCGATGAGCGTTTTTGTTATTTGGATTAATTTTCAGAACCTTTTCAAACTGAATAATACCCTCATTAATTTTTCCTTGTTCGACCAAAGCAATACCCAAGATATTATATGCTTCCTGGTAATCAGGTTGTACTTGGATAGTTTTCAAAGAATATTCTATTGTTTTGTCCAGTTTCCAATCTTCCAAATAGAACAACCCAATATTGTAATACGCATCCGCGGAAAATTTATTAACTTGAATCGCTTTTTGAAAATTTTGTAATGCTTCCCCGCGTCTGCCCATTGTTTTTAATATCAGACCTTTATTATTATAGGCTGACCAGAATTGCGAATTAATTTTAAGGACCATATCATAATAATTCAATGCCATGTCATTCGCTCCTTTCTTCGCCAGTTCCTGACCGACAACTTGATAGGCAAAATAATTGTTTGGATTTTTCTTTATAACATCTTCAAACAGAATTTCCGTTGTCGCCCATTTTTTTATTTGCTGATGCGATGCCCATGCAAGGAGCAGAATGAACCCCACCGATATAAAGATCAGCGGTTTTTTCATAACAGTAAACTTCAAGGAAATATGCTCCAAACTCCATGCGGTCATTACAAATAATCCAACAAAAGGAACATAGGCATATCTGTCAGCCATGGTATGATCACCAATGGTAACAATCCCAATCACAGGCACCAGTGTTCCCAAATACCAGAACCAGCCAACCGGTAGATAGGGATATTGTCTAAAATAGCCGCATACAAAAATGGTTACAAGAATGAGAAGGATCGCACATAAAAATATCTGCCATACGGGTATGTTCAGATACAAATAAAAAATAGACAGATCCGTGGGCCAGAATAACTTTTTTACATATATAACGTAAGAAAAAATCGCGTTGTTGGTCCTTTCTGAAAAATCTGTAGTTCTTAAAAATTGGGGTTCAGCATTCTGTTCGGGCGTATACATGGTTATCAATATCGTCAGAGCTGATAAAATAAATAAAGGAATTTTCTCTAAAATCAGAAAACTTGTTTTTTCTTTTTTTGTTATATTTTTAGCAATGTTATTTTTTGTATATATTCCAGTTCTCTTTAGCGGCCAGTAATCCATCAGCAATAAAACAAAAGGCAAGGTTACCAGCATTGGTTTGGACATCAACCCTAACGTGAAACAGATCATCACCGGCAAATGACGTTTCCATTCAGGCTGTTTTACATACCGGACATAGCACAACATTGTCGTCATCCAGAAAAAGGTGCTTAAAACATTTTTACGCTCAGATATCCAGACAACAGACTCTACATTAATGGGATGGATGGCGAATAATGCCGCAACGAAAGCACTGCGCCAGAGAGCACCTGTCAGGTTTCTAAAAAGAAAAAATAATAAAATGGCATTGATGATATGCAGGATAACGTTTGTCCAATGATAGCCGCCGGCATTAAGACCGTAAAGCTGATAATCGAACATGAAGGATAGCCAGATCATCGGATTCCACAAACCGAAATATTTTGTGCTGAATGCCCAACACAATCCATCCATGTTTATGCCAGACTGAACATGACTGTTTTGAGTAATATAAACATCATCGTCAAAATAAATAAAACCATAATGCTGTACAGGCCAATAAACACCCATGATCAAGATGATCAGTGTCCCGATGACAATGATTGATTTTTTCTGGTTTATATAAAATTTATGCGGCATCAATGTAGGCCATATAACTTAATCATTTTATCACTATTTAACTTTGATAATTTTAAAACTAGGGTTAATTTTTATAGCTTTTCGATAATGATAATTTGCTTCTCCTTCCTTACCTTCTTTTAGAAGAATTTGAGCCAAATGATAATGAGCATTAGCAAAATTATTCTCCAGCATAATAGCGTCTCGAAAATGCTTAACGGCCTCCTTACTGTTACCTTGATTCATAAGAAGCATTGCCAGATTGTTATGAGCGCCGGCATGGTTGGGATTAATGAATAACGCTTTTCTATAAGCATTGATCGCCTCTGTAACCTCTCCTTTTCTGGTCAGCGCAATTCCCAGATTATTATAAAGTGATGATTTGATACTGTCTGATTCTTCACCTAACAATGAAATAGCTTTTGTATATTCAACAACAGCTTCGTCTATATCTCCTTTCTGCAGAAGAACAAAACCCAGATTGTAATGTGCATCGGCATATTTAGAATCTAATTCTACAGCCTTCCGTAAATTATAAACCGCTTTACCCTGTTCACCTTTCATATTCAAGGCTCGTCCCAAACGGACCATGCCCCTGACACTTCCGGGATCTAATGTTAAACTTTTATCGTAATGATAGATCGCTTCATCTATCTTATTTTTATTTAACAATTCATCTCCAAGAACTAAATGTGCGAGAAGATTTTTTTCTGTGACCCTAAGGGCTTGTTGAAACAATGAAGATGTGTCGCGCCAATATTGAATTTGAAAAGCGGTCCAGAGTATTAAATAACATAAAAATATTAGACCAATCAGAAATATAACTTTCCCTGATATTCTCCTGTAAACGATATCAGCGAATCCCCACGTCAGCATAATGAAGATTCCGATCAGTGGAACATAAGCGTAACGATCAGCCATTGCCTGTGAACCTACCTGTATCAATCCGATAACCGGAACCAGTGTACCTAAATACCAAAACCAACCCACAAATAAATAGGGATATCTTTTAAAATTTCTGCAAACAAATAACGTTATGATGACTAAAAATACCAGAGCAAATGAAAATTGCCATAGAGGGATATTGGAAATCGGGTATAAAATAGCCAGATCGGTCGGTAAAAACATTTTTTTGATATAAAGGAAATAGGAGAAGACGGCATTCATCAAACGATCCTGTATCGGAAATGAATCTATCCTGACAATATCACTGACATATTTTGAAGCATAAACCGTAAGATATGAAGAAATAATTGAAAGTATAAATAACGGAGCTTTTTCAGCAAAAAGATTTAATATAATTTTGCCGTTTATCGTTATGAATTTTTTTATATTTTGATTATCATTTATTTGCAGGCGATTTAACGGCCAGTAATCCAATAGCAGTAAAACAAATGGAAGTGTTACCAGCATCGGTTTGGACATCAAACCTAAAGCAAAACAAAGGCATACCGGAAGATATCTCTTCCATGTTTTTTTATTGATATACCAGACATAACAATTGACTGTTGCGAACAAAAAGAATGTGCTTAAAACATTTTTACGTTCAGAAATCCAGGCAACAGACTCAACATTAAGAGGATGAATGGCAAAAAGAGCCGCAACAAAAGCGCATCGCCAAATTGCACCTGTAAGTTTGTTCAATAGTAAAAACAGCAAAATCGTATTTAAAATGTGGATGATAACATTTGTCCAATGATGCCCGCCTGCTTTATCACCAAATAACTTCCAATCCAACATATGAGATATCATTGTGAGAGGATGCCAATGCCCAGTCCGGAAATGAGTGAATGCGCTTCTGATACCTTCAGAAGCCATATTTTTCTTCATGATATAATTATCTGTAACATAAAGGGAATCATCGTAACTTAGAAAATTATACTCATGCACAGGCCAATATGCAGAAATTATTAAGAATGAGAGTATAATGACGATCATAATCGTGGAATTGAATTTATTCGTTAATAATTCATTTTTCATGTGGAAAATACAAAATAATTTAGTCTTTTAATTATACGGCAGAATCATATCAGTCCGGCAGCAAGTTTTCCAGCATCAATACGTTTTAAAGTTCGGAAATCAACTAAGTTTTATCATCTGAGAAACTGTGACGTATAGTATTTGAAGAAAAGATTCATCTATCAATCAAAAACCGGCAAGGGCTCTTTTTAAAATGGCTATTCAGGAAAGTTAATTATCGGGAAATTTAATAAAACTGTCCAAGATTTGACGATGGGAAAAGGGTTAGAGTACTTTCTTTTAGACGCGACACTCAAAGATTCTTTAAACTTAAAAGAGGTAAATTAAAAAAAAAGGGGCGTAAAAACACCCCTTTTTGTTAATCAAATTAAATTACTGAATTCTCGATGGAGTCAATGACATTACACCACTGTTTATGTTCACGACTGCGTTCGTTACACCCCAATTAGTATTAGCACAGGTGATTGATCCAGAATTGCCGGTTAAAGAAGCTGTCGTAACGGCTACACCGTTCGTCGGGCTATATCCAGCGCCTGTCAATGTTGCTGAAGAAATATTCGTGGCGCCGGGATTGTCAACCGTATATGCAACTGATGCAGTATAGGCATTTTTGCAGTCTGTGTTTAATGTTGAGACATAGCCTCTCTTTCGATACTGAATAAACTGCGGAATTGCAATAGCTGCCAGGATACCGATAATCGCAATAACGATCATCAACTCAATCAACGTAAAACCTTTCTCACCTTCTTTTTTACTGAAAATCTTTAACATAATATTCCTCCTTTTTTTATTTTGTTTGTTATCAATTCATTATTTCCTTATTTTTCTTTATCACTCCGTCAACCAATTATGTTTTGGAACTTTTGATTTTGTTGAAGCAATTTATATGCCATACACCCATACTGACATCTTCTGTTTATTAAAATAAATATTACCAAGTAAAATCAAAGACAAGGACTGGTGAAGTATGCGCAATCCTCTCAGTTTGTCTTTCGAGACATCCGGGAAATTGGGGATTTTCACCAAACGCTCGTTAATTCCAACCATAAATTTCACCAATAATCCATCACGGTAAACGACCTATCCATGTGTTGGGGATAGCCTGATACCATTTTAATTCTTTAATCTGAGGAATGACAGTTGACGTCAAAACTAATCTGTCTTCCTTTCGCATCTTTTGTATCCATGGGGCATAGGATTGAGCAGCGCCTGATAATTGCGCGTTTCTGAAAACGGTCAGATCCTCCTTCGTCATCATGGAGGGTTCAAAGCCCAGGACATATCGCCATTCAGCGTTTGGATTAGCGTAAAATGTCTGATAAAAAAGAAACATATTGCTGTGATAAAAAATGCCACCCTTCTCCGGAAGCCACTCTTTATGTCTAGGATTCTCAACGGACAAGCATTCCTTGGGGCTGTAATTTGTCCAGCGATTATTGTTATCATTTGTTATGGAAAGGAATAGAACACACGCCAAAGAGGCAGTCAACCAGACTCGTTTGTACGATAATGAATCTACTGATTTTTTCAAATATTCTTCAAATTCAAGAGTCATCCAAACGAGTAGAGCCGGAATCCCCCAATCCAGCCAGACCCTGATAGCCAAAAAACCAAAAGTCCAACTGATCATCATAAGGATAAACATGGGTGTCATTATAAGTTGGATGTTCCATTCTTTACGGATAGATCGCCATCCTAAAAAAAACATCACAACAAACACCATCATCGGATCTCCATTAAAAGGTTGAAACTCGGAAACAAGTTGTCTGGTCAGTGTATGACTCCCAAAACTGAGAAAGAAATGTCTGATCGTTTGTTCAACAAACTGTATCGGAGAACCGGTCATCATGATACCTATTAAAACCCCCACCAGTGTACAGATCGCTACAACAAAGCCGGCTCGCCATTTTCTTGCAAGAAAAAGACATAGAACCGGCAAGGCAAACATATACCACAGACAATGAATCCAAGTCGCTAACGCAATCATTACAGTCAGCACTATAACGGGCCCCCACGGAACAGGCTTTTCCTTTAATCTCGGCCATATAAAGCCTAATAAAACCACCACCGTCATGGTAAAAATAAATGGTCTTCCCAAGAAGATTCGAAACATTGACCAAAAGTTGGCAACAGAAACAATCAAAAGTGCTATCAGCCACGATTCAGGTCTTTTTAAAAAAAATAACGGGACGATGCATAAGAAAAAAAACAGAGACACAACTGAAAAAACAATCAGACCATCTTTGTCCAATCTTATTGTTTCATAAATCAATTCCAATATCTTATGCCATCCCACATGGCTGTCTAATGTAATGCCCGGACGCAGAACAAGAATCTGCGTCCAATCTTTTCCGGAAATAACTTTTGCCACATGACGAAGCGCATCATCAGGCGGCATAAATCCGTAAGACAATATTTTAAATGCAATCACGAGAATTACGGATATATAAATACAGACTACTAAAATAAGAACAAATCGAGGTTTGTTGACGTCTTGCAAAATTCTGTCCCCTGGTGAAAGATTTTATAATGTTTGTTTTTTATATCTGTATTTCCATGAATAAATCAACTTGAATTTCCGAATCACATCAAAACCAGAAAAAGTCGTGTGCTGATGAATTTCTATCGATTCAAATAACTTCTTTTTATGTTTAACTTGAACCGGAATGTTCAACAGTTTTTTTTCAGGATCTTATGGCCACTCACACGATCCCTGAAAAAAGACATAATTTACGTCTCTTAAATTACATGATATAAAATTATTAGAAAATATAGATAACTTTTCTTAATCACTAATTTTATTTTGCTATTTATGAAGAGAAAATATATTTACTTAATCATATTTTTTTTAATGGTCGCTTGTCTAGCGTCTTTCGGGCGCATACATGAAAATGGTTTTATCAATTTTGATGATCCGGGATTTATTTTTGAGAACCGTCATATTCAGGCCGGATTCACTCTGGAAAGTATTCAGTGGGCATTTTCGACGATAGAAAATAACTACTGGATTCCTGTAACGTGGCTTTCTCATATTCTGGACTGGAACATCTATCAGGCAAATCCTGCCGGGCATCATCTTATAAGTTTATTGTTGCACATTGGTGCCGTTATTTTTTTATTTCTTTTCTTGAATAAAACAACAGGGCATATCTGGTCGGCAGCTTTTGCCGCAGCCTTTTTCGCCCTGCATCCGTTAAGGGTAGAATCCGTCGCCTGGGCATCAGAACGAAAAGATGTCTTGAGCATGTTTTTCGGAATGGCAACCTTATACACATATGCCTTTTACGCGGAAAACCATAAAGCTTCCAGGTATTTTCTTTGCTTAATATTATTTACTCTGGCTCTGATGTCCAAACCCATGATGGTAACCCTTCCCTTTGTCTTACTTCTCCTTGATTACTGGCCGCTCCATCGCTGGCAGAAAGCACTGTCTGATCCACTGGAAAACAGATTAAAAACGGTTTGTAAAATTGTGCTGGAAAAGGTTCCCTTTTTTCTATTCGCTATTGCCTTAAGTCTTATTACTATCTGGGCTCAGAAACATGAAGGTTCTGTCGCGTCTACGGACATATTGCCGCTTGCGACACGTACCGGGAATGCCATCATTTCCTATACCGGTTATCTGGAAAAAATCTTCTGGCCTTATAACCTGGCTGCTTTCTATCCTTACGAATATTCGCCGATAATATGGAAAATGGTCATTTCCCTTTTGTTCCTTATTCTAATCACTACCCTTGTCTTTGTTTATATCAGAAAATTACCTTTCTTGTTCGTCGGCTGGGCATGGTATCTGGGAACCCTCATCCCCGTAATCGG
>JAKPZU010000341.1 GCA_029559915.1 Bacillota bacterium | reverse complement strand
TCTCGTAGTTCTTTAAGATCTTGATAATCTTCAATATCCTCCTGCATACGAATAAAATCTTTATAAGGGATAACGGCGAATTCTTTCTTTCCCTGTTTCTCTATGATTTGGGGTTTCATGGTTTATCTGTATGCCTCCTTCCTGTTAATGATTCGATATATCGTAATTTTAGTTTTTGCTATTTCAAAAAGGATTCTCCAATTGCCGACTCTAAGGCGATATTCGGGAAAATAGCTTGAAAGTTTTTTGACATCACCAACAATTCCATTCTCCATCGCAAATATTGAATCGGCTATGCGTTGCGCATCAGACTTAGGAATCATTGCCAAATCCTTTTCAGCACGCTTTCTGATTTCAATTTCATATCGCATGGCTTTTTATTAACATATCAACAAGAAAAGTCAATTATTACTCAGATCTCTTCGTCAACCACAGAACCGATGATGGCGCAAGAAACGTCAATCGCGTCAAATCGCCTCTCGCAAAAAGGTGAACTGAACAGGCTCGAGTTGTAAAGCATTATTGATCGCTTATGAGTCTTGGGTCCAAAAGGAGAAATGTATTGATTTTTAAAGAGAGATTGGGCATGATAACAGTGCGTTAAATGATGTCATTTGTGCAGAAACACACTTGATCAAAAGAGACAATACGTGAACAAACAAGAAAGCATCGATTTCTGGCTTACTTCTTCTGAAGAAAACTTCAGGTCGATGAATAACATGTTTAAATCAAGAGAATATATGTGGTCGTTGTTCATCGGTCACTTGGTCATCGAAAAATTGCTGAAGGCATACTATGTAAAAATGGTGGATTCTAATGTGCCCAGAACACATGACCTGCTCAAATTGGCAGTAAGTGCCGGAATTGAGATTGAAGAGAAAAAGAAAGATGATTTACAGTATATAACGCTTTTTAATATTGAAACACGATATGATGAATATAAAAGAGATTTTCACAAAAAGTGCACAAGGAATTTTGCTGAAGAGAATATAAGCAAAATCAAAAGGTTAAGAAAGTGGCTAAAAGAAAATCTAAAAAAATAGTTTTCGAAAGAATCAATCGCTACCTTGATGAACTGCGGAAAAGAAACATCAAGATTGACGAAGCGTATCTTTTCGGTTCTTATGCAAAGGGAACGGCAACACAATGGAGCGACATAGATGTGGCGCTTTTAACCAATAAATTCATTGGTGACAGCTTTGATTTTAAATTTATGCTGATGAAAATTGCACGTGA
>JAKPZU010000340.1 GCA_029559915.1 Bacillota bacterium | reverse complement strand
TAGCTTTAATCTGTCATCGTCTGTGGTAATTGGCGAATATTCTCCGTCTTCCAGTTCGGGAACAACATGTTCTTCCAGTTCATCATTGTAGTATCGAGGCGGAAGAAGAATTCCTTCGCCGATGGTTATTATCATGTCCCTGAGATTTAATTTGTTATTTTTCTTATCTTCAAGAATCTCTCTCCAATCTGTATCCAAAAAGTCTTCAATAAGAATTTTTAGCTTATTTTTGTGTTTTGAAGAAAAAATTATTTTATCTCTTACCATATCAGCATCTTTTCTATAATAATTAATGATATCAATAAATATAGCTATTGTTGGGTATATTACTATTAATTTTTATCTGTGTCAATTGCTATTTAAAAATTAATTAAACATATTGATTTTATTGTTTAACTTGACAATAAACAACCCCATTGATAAATTCTATATCAAGAGTAAAAATTAATATTTTTTGTGCTCTTTGACAACTGAATGATGAATCCTGGAAGGGATCGGAGTCCGCCGGAGAGAAACCAGAGTACGCAGACCGGAAACCGTGAGAGGGTTGTTTAACCTATTACGCCGGAGCACGGGACTACCATAATGCCGGAGATTGCCACCCTGAGAAGCCGCCCTGACAATGGGCCTGGGAAAAAAATAACGTCTGATTTGTCTTAACTGAAAAGACAATTCTGTCAAATCTGACATTTTTTTCAATGTAGATACAATTTAATTAGCGAAAACAGTAAAGTGTGGAGACTTTCAATACCACGTAACTAACAACCACTAATAATTGGAGGTAAAAATATGTTTGTAGAAGAAGACTATGAAGGCGAATTTGAGGATGATTATATCGACACTTTCGATAAAGGTTTCAAAAGCACACTTTTTGAGGATCATTTAAAAAATTTTAAACTACCCGAGGATGATTATAACGACTGTTTTATTCAAAGCGTAACGGGTTTGAATCAATTTCCGGATGGCTATTTGGAAGTAGTAAAAAACGAATGGACTCCATCTATTTATTTCCCCAGCCTATATCTTCGGGAATTACTTCTTGCCGTACGAATCAACAGATTGGGAGTACCTGAATATCATTTTGGTCCGGCGGTAAGGAAAAACAACAAAGGAAATATTTGGGGAACAAAAAGTGTTTGGGTAAAAATTGGTAATCCAGATAGAAAGCTTTCCTTTATTCAGAGACAGGAAGAAGCTTCAATAATGTTGGAAAATTTCAAATCAAAGCTTCAGACATATGATTTGAGCCCCACTTACATCCTATCGTCAGGAAAAGAATACACCGTTTTTTTCTTACTTAAAAATTTAAGTTTATACCCTTTTTCAGATTGGTATGTCACTAAACGCGCTTTAAGTAAGATGGCGAACACAGATATGCCGGAGAACGCAATAACCGAACTGGTGTCTATTCCTGGTAGTGTCAGCACTGAAATGTATGAGCAAAAACAATATGTTGAGATAATTGTTGATAATTATACAAATCATTCAAATGGATACTTAATTAGAGATTTTCAAAATTTAGTTAGGGATTATAAATAAATATGAAAGACACTGAAAAATTTTTAAAAACCATAACTGGGTTTGATAAATTTTGTGACGCTTATCTAGAGGTCGTTACAAATTATACATCTGCAAAATATTTTGCGGACAACAAATTAAATGACGCAATTCAATTCGCTAAGGAAATGTCAGAGGTCGGTAACGAAATTCATTTTGGTCCGGCTGTCCGTAAACAAGATTTAGGTTTTCAACGTTCTGACCGTAAAAATGTTATTTGGACAAAGTGTTGCTGGGTGGATATTGATTCGCCCGACAAAAATATTCCGGCTGAAGATAAACTTACAGCTGCAGAGAAATTAAAAAACGATTTTATTGAAGCGTTAAAATCTTATAATCTGGAGCCGACATTTATAGTCAAATCAGGCCATGGTTTTCACATCTATTTTGTTTTAAGACGCGTTCATCTCGATCCATCATTATGGGCACCAATACAAATAGCGCTCATTACATTAGCGAAGGGTGACCAACAGGCGAAGGACATCGTCAGATTGTTGCGATTTCCAGACACATATAATTATAAGGATAAAGAAAATCCAAGAAAAGTAGAAATAATTTATGAATCAGATAAAATTTATGACGAGACAGATTTTTCGCAGTTAGTAAAAGATTTCGGACCTAAGCTGATTGCAAATATAACGCCTACGGAAGTTAAACCTCTCGGTTTTATTCCCCCCTGTATTGGACATTTATTAGATACCAACAAATCGGTAGATTTAGGGTATCGCCATCAGGTTCGTCTAGTGGTGGCCACATTTGGTTATCATGAGGGATGGTCAGTAGAGGACGTTATAAATAAGTTAAAACATCTCACTGACGATCCAAAGAAATCTGAGGATGATATTCGCGGTGTGTATAAGTCATTATCGTCTGATTCGACAAAATATAATGTGGGATGTGGCGAGGGTAGTAACCTAAAGGCGTTGATTGACGCTGGTATCACCGCTTGTGACAAAACAAATTGTCAGTTTGGTAAAACGCCAGTTCAATCAACGTCGGTTTCGGCAGATAAAAAGGAAAAGGAAATCATAAAGTCTGCTGACTTTCCTGAATTAGTTGATCTTGTTTTGGATGATAAGGGGAATATCGCTTATCTGGTTAAAGCTGGAAATAATCTCACTATACAATATGAACATCAATATGATGATAAATATTTTATTCCACCGCCAAAAGATAAAGTCTTATGGATGATTCCCTTATCTTCATCTGTTATTCAACATTATGTCAATGATACTGATGAAGCGCTATTCAATGATCTTGTGAATTACTTTAAAACAATCAGTGAACTCCCTGATGATAACCATTATAAATTTCTAGCTGCTTTTGTTATGCATACCTATCTGGTTGAGAGATTCGAATATTCCCCCATGATTTGGTTTTACGCCATTCCAGAACGAGGGAAAACGAGAACTGGTAAAGCTATTACTTACGCTTCATATCGCGGTGTTCACATAATTACGCTGAGAGAATCTCACATTATCAGACTGGCGAAAGATTTGAGATCCACTTTATTTATTGATGTTAGCGATCTTCAGTCAAAAATGGAGAGTAATAGCGTTGAGGATGTAATTTTGAATCGTTACGAAAAAGGCGCACAGATTGCGAGAGTTTTATACCCTGATAAAGGTGCCTTCGATGATACGGTTTATTATGACATCTACGGCGCGACCATTGTAGCAACGAATGAAACAGTCAATGATATTCTGTCAACAAGAACCATTCAAATCATCATGCCGGAATCTCAACGCCAGTTTAACGATGATGTTAAGCCGATCCATGGTCTTCCCTTTCGTGAGCGGCTTCTGGGATTTCGAGCTCGATGGATGGATAAAAATCTGCCGGTCGTCGATAAACCCTGTAATGGAAGACTCGGTGACATTCTCAGGTCAATAAGACAAGTAGTCAATATTGTTTCTCCAAATGAAACCTGGTTTATGAATTTTGTTTCTGGCGTTGAACAAAGGCGTAAGCTTTCAGGTGCTGACGGTCTGGACGCTCAGGTTGTTATCGCAATCAAAGATTCACTAAATGTTATGAAACAAGGCCATATCTTCCACGACGATATTTTGCGTAATCTGAATGCAAACAAATCAGAGAAAGAAAAGATTTCCCCACATAAACT
>JAKPZU010000324.1 GCA_029559915.1 Bacillota bacterium | reverse complement strand
TTTCTGGACTTTGTCAACTATAATTTATCGGTTATATGTAAATTGCAAATAGAAATCCCTCAGTGGTGGCAAATAAGAATTTCTCACTTAGGATAAAAAAATTCCGAAGACCAAAATAAAAAGGTCAACGGCAAAAAAGATTACTATGAAATATTGCAAGAAAATTAAGAAATTCAATCAACCAAAAAAAAGCAAAAGAGAAATTTCCAGACAAACGAAACTGGATTTAAATACAGTCATAAAATACTGCAGTATGACTGATTCGGAATTTGAAGCATATAGGAAAACGCCTTTAACCCGGGAAAATAGTTATGAAACATACAAAGATGAGATATTGTAAATTTTCAGGAAGTATCCAAAAACTGAAATATATACCTCATCAATATATGACTGTCTCTTGGAAAATCACGGCAACCTTCCCGGCAGTGAACGGACATTAAGGAACTATATTAAGTTTCTTAAAGATACCGGTGAAATTCAAAAAGCAGAATTCCTGACTTATGAGCATTATCGACCAGGCTAAGCCTGGAAAACAGATACAGCACAGTCAATACCCGCCGAAACCTGTTTCCTAATTCATTATTTTATCTCTCAATGCCTGATAGGAATCAATCACATCGTATTTGATATCTGAATGCCCTAATGCTTCAAAATGCTTTTTGGCATAACTGATTTTTTTCTGCTCTATTTCTTTCAGTTGAAGGGTTTCCATACTTCCTTTGGTTTCTGCGATAAAATAGACATACTTGAATTTGTCCGTATTAAAAACGATAGCCCAGTCAGGATTATAGTTGCCCAGTGGTGTTGGTATTTTAAAACCATTTGGACCACCGGGGAGTTTCGCATAAACAAGCACTTCTTCACATTCAAGATCAGAGGCAAATTTCCGTTCAATATCTGAATCAGTCTTCACATAGTTATGTACATGCTTTTTGACTTCCAAAATATTCTTTGTGAGCGAGCCCTTAAAATTGTTGATGGTGAAAATACTGTCATCGTAAGTCTTATCTGTTTTTGAGTAGACAATGTTGTTTATGAGGGTTGCGGCTTTTTCACTATTGATAATACTGGATACGCCTTGAATAAAGCTTTCCGGGTTTACTCTAAAATTATGGAAGGTATTTTGTCGCAAGCCTTTCAATATGCTTACTATCGTTTTGCGGGTAAGATTTGTTTCTTTAGCTATTTCGGCGACCAGATCGTACTTCAGTGAACCCAGCAAAGATTCCGCTCTTTCGGTAACGCTCTTTTCCTTCTTCATGCTTTCGCCTGATTTGAGTGTCGCCTCGTCAATCTTGTCTTGCTGTTCACCAGAAGTAATATTTATCAAGATTTTTTTAACGGTGAGATTGGTGTCAATTGCCTTAACGCAGAGATCAACAAGCTCTGCGCTCTCAAAATCCACCTCATAGACTGTTTTTACTTTGATCTTTTTCCATAAATCCTGAAACTCTTTTTTGGCAAAGTTATCGTTGGGTTCGAGAATTACCTCATTAATATTATTGGCATTTTCATTTTCTGCTGCTTTAAAGTTTGCCGTTGTGTAGATACCGGTCATAAGTTCAGCAACATGATCTTCAAAACCTTTTAATTTTTCCGGAACAGTATATGTTTTACTTTCAACATCTTTAATCAGGGTTTCAGTTATATGGTAATTTGCATCCAGATACCCCTTGGTCTTCATATCGAAAATCAAATCCATAGAGGACTGGCTATCAAAAACAAACTTGTCGCCTTTTTCGTTATGAATGACGCGGTTGTTTAAGACCTCAATGGTTAGAGTAACGGGACGCTCTGAGAGGGATTCGACAATTTCATTCTGCAAGGCTTTGGCAAAGGTGTCGTAGGATTCACTGGCAACCACGGTGAGTTTATTCACATCAAAGAAATCACTATCAAGCACCGAAGCATCCATACGTTCCCCATGAGAATTAACACAGATACGCAGTCCACGGCCAATTTCCTGCCGTTTGCTGATTTCAGACTGACTATGCTTGAGAGTGCAAATCTGGAATACATTGGGATTATCCCAACCTTCTCGGAGTGCAGAATGAGAGAATATAAAGCGAGTAGATTCTTTTAGATCAAGAAGAATTTCTTTCTTTTTCATAATGAGATCATATGCGCTCACATCATCACTGCCACCATCGCCCCGCTTTTCTTTGGAATCGACAAACTGTCCTTTTTTATCAACAGAGAAGTATCCTTTGTGGCTATCTTCCGCAGAATGCTTCTGAAGATATGCATTATATTCTGTTTCGAAAAGTTTCTGCTCGCTGACTGCCTGACGGTACTCTTCTTCAAAAACCTTTGCGTAAATTCCTTTCTGGTCTGGACTGCTGTAATCACGGTATTTCACCACTTCATCGATAAAGAAAAGGGATAGAACTTTGATTCCCTTATCGAACATGATCCGTTCTTTTTCAATATGGGATTTAATCGTTTCCCGAATCTGAATGCGGCGAACATGTTCTTCGTCCACATCACCTGCGGTTTGACCTACAGAGAGGGTGACTCCATTGGTGAATGAAACGGTATTAGTGAGTCCGTTAATTTCTTTAACTACGAAGCCTTTGTATTGCTTCAACTCATTAGAGAAAACGAAGAGGTCATCTTTCTCTTTAATCTGCCGGATTTTCTTTTGGATGCCATTGGCTTGTTTGACTTCCAGCTCGATATACGCAACGGGAAACTTATTGGTGCTGATCTGGATTCTATCTAAAAACAGATAACTATTAGTGCCGCTGTTTCCGACAACTTCAATTCCCTTGACGCTGATTTTCTTTACCAGTTTCTGGTTATAAGCATCAATGGCATCGAGACGATAGATTTTATTGAAGTCCTTTTTATGCGTAGCAGAATATCGCAGGGTGCAAAGCTGATTGAACTCTCTATCGGTAAAAATCTTCTCTGCCGTGTCGCCAAAGCGTTGCGGTTCATCAATAATCAAAATCGGACGAGCGCGCTTAATGATATCAATGGGGCGTTCGCTTTGCAGGCTATCCAGTTTTTGATAGATCTTTTTTGATTCCTGGCTTGTGGTCGCAAATGCCTGATAGTTCATAATAATAACTTCGATATTGGAAGTGTCGGCAAAGCTCTTAATGTTTATCAGATTGGATTTGTTCTGGGTGTTATATATAGAAAAACGGATCTTTTTTCCGTAAATCTCTTGAAAATGATCAGCGGTGATTTCTAAAGATTTATGCACCCCTTCACGAATCGCCACAGATGGCACCATGATAATGAACTTGTTCCAGCCATAGTGCTTGTTGAGCTCATACATGGTTTTGGTATAGACATAAGTTTTACCGGTGCCGGTTTCCATCTCGATGGTAAAGTTGAGTCCATCGAGTTTAGAAACTGTTTTTAAGCCTTGTTCCTTTTGCAAGGCCTGCACATTCTTTAAAATATCGGCTTCGGTAATTTCCAGTTTTTTATTGGAGAATATTTCTTCCACTTTGACTTCCATACCGGGCAGAGCATGAGTATCTATAGTTCTGCTAACAACTTCTTTTCTAAAGCCATGACTCTGCCCTTCAAAACAGCGGACAACCGCCATGGTGGCATCGGTCTGGTAGGGTTGTTGTTTGAATTGTAATTTCATTCTTTATTCTCCAAGAGTTTTTTTACTTCCCTGATGCCTTCATTTTGAACTATCCGGAAATTCCGGATAGTTGACTCTTTTACCAGCTCTTGTTGCTCATAAATATTTTTGAGATGTTCACTAATTGTTCTTACATCCACATCAAATAGTTTCGCAAGCAATTTTTATGATAGCCATATTGTGTCAAAAGCATGTATTACTTGAATGTTTTCATCATTATCTTCTGCAGTAAAAAGCAAAAAATCAATGGTCGCATTACGCACACTAAGTTTATTCGTGTTTTCTTTCTTTTCCTTGCTCATATCACAGTCACCTTTGTTTCAGGTGAAAGCCGTTTAAAGCACTCTTCCACATTGATACGGTCTTTGTCGTCCTTAAAGCTGGCATCTTTGAAGACTACTTTCAAAGGCTTAAGATCAGAGATGGTGTCCACGATCTTGAAGTCGATGTCTTTGTCAAAGCAAGCGACAAGAGCGTTGGTCTGGACAATGAAAACCGTATTACCGAGTATTTTTTTAGTTTCGATAGGCAGGGTGAGTTCCAGTCCAAGGTCAAGAATAACCTGGGTGAGCAGGTCTTCCGGGGTGCGGTCTTCTTTGATGTTGCTTTCGAGGAAAGACAACTGGTCTTGTTTAAGTTCGCTTGGGTGATAGAACACATCTTTCATGTTGGTGCTATCTACCTTATAAACTCTAAAACCAATGTCTAAATTGTCTGAACCATGATTTTCCTGATTGCCTTGATTAGCATGATTAGAAGAAAGTAATAAATCATGGGAATCCTCTAATCCTTTTGAATCAAGGTTCAGACGTTTTCCTGCTCTCCGTATTCTCTCTTTGCCGATTTCTGCAATGGTTTTGTAGCCTGCTTTATATGCTTCGCTATTTTCGTCGCAAGGTTCGGGTAGCTGCACCATGATGAATTTGCGATTACCGCCATCTTCCGCGTTAAGTTGCATGACTGCATGGGCGGTTGTTGCGGAGCCGGAGAAGAAATCAAGGATGATGTCGTCATTATCTGATGAAGTTTGCATTTTTAACAAACGGGCTAAGTAATCAACTGGCTTTGGATTTGAAAATAATACTTTTTTGTCAAAAAGATTCGCAAAATCTTTACTGCCAACACTGTTTTCTGGCATATCATTCCATAATGTGTCAGCAAATTTACCTTCATTTT
>JAKPZU010000319.1 GCA_029559915.1 Bacillota bacterium | reverse complement strand
ACCCCAAGTAGAACATTTGTTGCCTGAGCCTTAGAATCAAATTCGTAATCATCAAGTAATTCGTATCCTTTATTCACTTTACGAAACAGACCCTGTGCTTCCATTTCCTGGCGTTTTTCAAGATAACTTCCCGAAAGGGATTCTTGTATATTAAGGGCAATTGCCCCTTTTTTAACTATGAATTTTTTTGAACCTTCTTTTTCAATTCCAATAGCATAAGATCTCTTCAACTGTAGGTGACCGTCTGATTTAAAAGTATTCTGATAAGGGGGTGCAACTGATGATTGAATATCTTTCTTCTCATTCAATAAACGATTAATCTTGTTATAATCCGCAATTTTTTTTGCTCTATCAATTCCTTTCCCCGTCAATTCCCAAAAGCCAAACGGTGAGTCTGAACTAATAAATCCTTCATTCTTAAGTCTATTTCGGGACCAAGCGATAGTGTTTACAGCCCGGGTTTCACCAGTGCTGACCTTTTCAAAGTCAGCCTTTTTTAATAAATTGCGTCTTTGCATATTAGAGATAGTTGCTTCCGTGATGTCTGCTCTCTTTGCTCTTCCTTTAAATTCATCCCATAAAGTATAGATAAGCCACTCCTCATAAACGGATTGAAGCGTCAACTCACCTTTTCTTCTTTTATGCATTATTTTGTCTTGTTCTTTTCCATCTTCAGCTTGTTCTGTTAGCGATTGAGTTGACTGTAGTATTTTTCTGAGTACCGTATTAGGGGTATCTTCGAACGGAGTTGCCATCTTTTTTAGACATTCGTAAATATCATCATCGATTCTAATCATCCGTGCCATAAAATTTCTCCTTTCGCTGGTTGAAATATTAAGTTGTTTAACTAATGACACAAGTGTAACATTGTGTCAAGTGTTTTATGAATCATATTTCAGTCAAAAAAAAGAAAACCTGCTTGATCAAGTGCGTGACCTTCCACAAGCTGGCCGACCTCCTTATTTTTTTGGGGGTTTGTTCAGTGAAAAGAAAACAATGTTAACGAATATCGCTTGAAACTTTGCATGTTCCATACAAACAATGGACACTCGCTTATCAGGAAGCACTTCGTACGTATAGCAGAAAGTAAGCAAGAACCGAATGAACCCCAAATAATCTTACAACCAACTCCTTGTGTCCCGTTATTTATTCCTGCATAGATCGTATTGCAAATTGCACTTCTGCTCACAAACTTGTTTCAAGCCGATTGTTTCCGGACAATCCCATTTGCATGATAATTTTTCAGCTTCGCATTTTACACTGGTGCATGAAGCACATAGCATGAAGGTTGAGATCAACAGGACAAAACTGACAATTTTAAAAACCCTGCCATTCATTTTGTTTTAGCCTCCTCCGTAAAATCCGGGATAGAAGCAATCACTATATACATTAATAATAAAGAGTTAACTCTAACCCTTTTATCATCAAATACTTTCAGGAAAGGAGAGAACTTGTAAAGTCGGACAAAAGAATAAGCCAAAGCA
>JAKPZU010000169.1 GCA_029559915.1 Bacillota bacterium | reverse complement strand
ATCATTATCCAAATGATCTAAAGATGAGGGAGTTTGTAAAGGGTAAATTTGAGACAGAAGACAAGTATAAATCAATAAAACAGGGTGGTTCACTTTATGACAGACATTTCTACAAGCTGCAAAAAATTTAATATGTGGCCGGGATCTAGGATATTAAACGGCCAATACGAGAAGACTGTAATTCTTGTTGTTGGTAGTAGCTGTGCCGGGAAGTCTACTCTTTGTGAGAAACTGTTAAATGACAACCTTTGTTTTGTCTGTACAGACTCTATCTGTATCAGAGGCGGTCATCAGATTAAAAAAATATTGGATTATCTTGATGAACACAAAGAAGACAATCCAATCAATATCGGTTTGATGGGGATTGCGATAAGCAAGATGGAAGAATATAAACCTTTTGTGGACTTCTTTTTTGAAAAATATATTTTGGAAAATGACTTTGAAAATATTTTGTTGGAAGGTCATTTGATGAGTTTAGATAACATTCGGGAACGATTTTTGGCAAGATGCAAGGAAAATAAAATCCGTGTTTGGGTTATGGAAAGAAAAGCATGAAGAAACTTCATTTAGGTTGTGGAACGAACTATATTAAGGGCTGGATTAATATAGACCTTGATTCAAAGCTTGCTGATAAAAAGTTAGATTTGACAAAGGGTCTGCCCTATTCAGAAGGATCAGTTTCACACATTTATAGCGAGCACTTTATAGAACACGTTTCCTATACGGATTTTAAAAAGCTTTTGTTTGATTGTTATCGTGTTTTAATTAAGGGTGGTGTGGTCAGATTTTCTACACCAAATCTTAAATGGATTGTAGACTGCTATATAACAAACAATCTTGAAGGATGTAAAGAACATGCTTGGTGTCCGGAAACTGCTTGCAGAATGATCAACGACAATTTTTCCAAATGGGGCCACAAATATATTTATGACAGAGAAGAATTGACCATTTGTTTTTTAGAGGCCGGATTTTCAGATATTAAACTTTGCGAATGGAAGCAGAGCGAACATGCAGAATTTTTTAATATTGAATCTCGATTCTACCACCACGATCTGATTATGGAAGGAACGAAAAGATGAATGATGTAGTCGTATCCATTTGCTGTATAACCTATAACCATCGCAAATACATCAGAAGAGCGATTGATGGATTTTTGATGCAGAAGACCAGTTTTAAATATGAAATACTTCTTCATGACGATGCATCAACCGACGGTACTTCGGAAATCATAAAGCAGTATCAGGAAAAATATCCCGAATTAATAAAAGCCGTCATACAGAAGGAAAACAAATGTAAGAAAGGAATGGATGAAGGATATTTTTATGGGTTTGAGCCTTTCTGCCAAGATTTGTTCCCTATGGCAAAGGGCAGATATTTAGCCTTGTGTGAAGGAGATGACTATTGGACAGACCCTGATAAGATTCAGAAGCAAGTTGAGTATATGGATAAACACCCCGAACATTCTATGTGTTATCACAGCACCGACATGCTTATGGAAGAAACGAAACAGATGATGCTTTTCAACCCTGCAAGAACAAACGGAAAGGATTTTTCAAGAGAAGAAATGGTGGCGACTCCCGCAGGTATCGCTACTGCATCAAAAATGCTTCGGAATTATTATAATGAAAAGACAAAAAAAGATTATTTGACCTTTACCGGCGACTGTTTTATGACCGCTTTTTATGCAACTTTTGGGAGTTGCGGTTTTGTTAAAGACATAAAGCCTTCCGTTTACAGAATTCATTCAGAAGGCGTTTGGTCTGGCAAAAGTATGCATCAGAAAAGAGCTTTGGTATATTTTATGAATACCAAGCTCTATGAATTATTCAGCAAGATGAACTATCCAAAATTCACTACGATAAGGAAACGTATGTTGGATCAGCAGAGAGCATTTGGAATCATTATTCCTACATTTCAACGTGGCGATGGCAAAACCCCATTTTATTTAAGTAGGTGTATTGCTTCAATATATGCACAGACCCATCAAGACTTTATTATTTATTTGATAGGAGATGACTATATAGAGCAAAAGGAAGTTGAAAAGATCATTGAG
>JAKPZU010000274.1 GCA_029559915.1 Bacillota bacterium | reverse complement strand
TTGATAGTCTTACCTAAATTCTTCTTATCCTTAATATTATTATAGGTGTCTGTATCTTCCAAATAATCAATATCATCAATTATGTTCAATTGCGGTTTTCTGCAGCCAGAATTGCAGTTATCCACAGTACTGTGTGCTGAATTTTTCGTATCAGGTTGTGGAATTTCACCATCTTCGAAATCATACTGCGGATTTTCGCAGTTGGTCAAATTTCCCAATGGAAACAACTCAATGTGAGTATCTGTAAATCTTAAAACCCCATGTTCCGACAATTGATTGTACAAATCCAAAATTGTCCTTACCTTCTTATTAAGTTTGGTAGCCAAATTTGTAGTTGTAATTGTTGTTCCATTACTGTAACTGAAAAGGAGACAAACCAATCTGAATTGTGCATCACTCAAAGCAGATGTTGTAATTAACCGACTATAAATTCTTGTATAGGGTGTCGGTGTATTCGGTCTCTTTAATTTTTTACCAGAATATTTGTTAATCTTTTTCATGTTATATAGTTTTTATTTGTTCCTGTTAAATACTGCCTCTGAATGCACATAGCAATCCCACTGCGCTAAAATCTAATTCTGCGTTCCAATTCTTACCCCTGATATGGTTTGGTGAATCTTTAAATTAAAAAGTCAGGCTTATTCTTCGCACCAAAGGCGGATTTTTATCCCCGCCTTTGATAAACAATATTCTTTTAAAAGAACGTTTGTTCCCATTCATCCCGTTAGCATATCGCCTCAATCCATTCTTGGGTCATGTTGGTTTACAAGTACATATACGATACGATTTTAAAAATGTTACAAATAATGAAACCTTTTTTATCGAAGTACGTTAAAAGCTTTCTTCCTTAAATTGATTTAATCACACTTTCTGTAAATTAATCAACAAGCTTATTATCGAAGAGTTGCGAACAGGAATATAAGAACAATGCCCAATTAATATGACCACACTTCATGTGCCAAAGGAAACTGATTAAGTTCCTTCTTATACTCTCTCCACTGTGGCATGGTTTTATCCATAATAGCTACAAACCGTTCTGTATGATTTCTTTCAAGGATGTGAACGATTTCGTGCACAATAATGTATTCCAGACACCTTTCAGGTTTCTTCGCCAGTTCCAGATTTAGCCATATCCGTTTTGCTTCCCGGTTACATGTACCCCATTTCGTTTTCATCTTTTTAACTTCCCATTGAACACCTTCCACTCCGATAACCTTCTGCCATTTTTCAATTAATGCCGGGATTTGTTCTTTGAGGCTTTTCCTATACCAGTTGGTCATCACGTTTTCACGCTGCATGGCTGTATACCCTTTTTTTACCTGCAGGTCTATGTATTTTTTGTTTCGTATTCTGACCCCTGGATATCCGGTATGGGAAACCACATTCAGAATGTATCTCTGTCCTTTGAAATAGTGGCTTTCACCGGATATAAATTTTCGTTCTGATTGTCGCTCCTGATTAATATACTTTGCCTGATTCTTTTTAATCCACGATAATTTTGAGATTGCAAAGAGTCTGACTGCTTCATCATCAACCTTCAATGGCGCAGCTATCCTGACCCTGCCTGATGGCGGATAAACAGCAAGATGAAGATTCTTGATGTCTTTCCTTACCACATCAATTGTAATATCATTGACAACAATCTGGTGCACTTTAATATTCAGGCTGGTTTTTAATGATTTCAAATATTTTCTTCAGCTTTTCCTCGTCCTTTATGTGCTTCTTAATCGCATA
>JAKPZU010000266.1 GCA_029559915.1 Bacillota bacterium | reverse complement strand
CTCCGTACCTTTTTCTTGAGTCACTTTATATTGCAGTGGAGTTAACTTTCTAATGTTATCGTCAAATTTGCTCATATTGACTAAAAAGGCAGTTCTTTCTTCAAACCGAGAACATCATTAACTTCTTTGATGTCGTTTATACACGCTTGATTTAAAGGTACTCCTTTATCCTTTCTTTCCAACCAGACTAAATATTCTTTTTCTCCGGCTGTATAGATTTTTTCTTCTCCAGGTGCTTTTTCACTGTTTCTCAAAGCTCGTAGGATATCACCTGTTGTTTTTTTGAAAACATCCAGCCCCATAAAAGCTTCTGTGTCAATGGCGATAAAGAAATGGCCGAGATGATATGGTTGGAGTTTTCCTTCATCGTCCCTTCCGCTTAGCATCTTCAAAAAACTACCCGCCTGTAAAGCGGCACTTAATATTTCAACAACTGTTGCATATCCATATCCCTTATATCCGGCTAGTTCTTCGCCAATACCTCCGAGAGGAGCTAAAGCAGCTTGATTGTTGACCAGATCTTTCAGAATCTGTTTTGAGTCTGTTTTCGCCAATCCATCTCGACCGACCACCATCCCCTTCGGCGTATCTTTGCCGATTTTAGCAAAATACTCAATTTTTCCTCTTTGAGTTATGCTTGTAGCGCAATCCAATACAAAAGGAAAATCTTCGTCAGTTGGTATACCAAAAGTCAAAGGATTTGTGCCAAGCATGTTTTCTACGCCAAAAGTTGGGGCGATTGAAGGTCTGGCATTTGTTCCCGTTATACCAATCATTCCCGCATCCGAGGCCATAGTGGCGTAGTAGCCAGCTATTCCGTAATGTGTTGAATTTCGAACAGCAACCATACCCATGCCGTATTTTTTGGCTTTCTCAATCGCCAATTTCATCGCCTTATAACTAGCAACCATACCCATGCCGTCATTGGCGTCAAACACAGCTGTTGTAGCGGTTTCTCGTAAAATATCAATCTTAGTCTGGGGGTTTTGAATTCCCGCTTTGATGCGGTCAATATAAATCGGTTTAAAGCGATTGACACCATGACTTTCAATCCCACGTCTGTCACTCTCCATTAAAATCTCCGAGCAAATCTTTGCATCGTCTTCTGGGACGCCAATTTTTCTAAAAGCACTGACCATAAAGTCATCTATAAAATCCCAACTAACATAAATTCTTTCATCCATGTTATCCACATCCTATTCCTTTTGATTTGACTAAATTATATCACAATAAAATAGTTTTTGAATTATTATCAGCGATAAACAGATATTCAGCTGTAATATACGGTTTTGATTTTAAATAAATCGTGTTATAATAATTTTTAGATTGTTTTTAGAAAGGAAAATATAAAATGCCAAAAGATATATTATTAGAAAAACTAGCTAATCTAGCTGTAAAAATTGGGGCAAATGTTCAAAAAGATCAAATCGTAGTTGTCAACGCTCCAACTGAAGCACAAGAGATTGCTAGAAAAGTTACAAAACACGCTTATGAAGCAGGAGCCAAAAGAGTGATTGTCAACTGGCGTGATGATATCACTAACCGTTATTCATTGGAGTACGAAACTTTGGAAACATTGCAAGATATTCCACAATTTTCTATTGATAAAATGAGATATTTTGTCAATAATGGTGCTTGCGTAATTTCTATCGTTTCTCCGATACCAGGAGCTAATAAAGGCGTAGACTCAAACAAAATCCAAGTTGCCGGAATCGCTTCAAGCAAGGCTTTGAATTTTTATCGCGAACATATGATGGGCAATAAGAGTCAATGGACAATTATAGCAGCATCAAATCCGGTTTGGGCAAAAAAAGTATTTCCTGATATGGATGAAACTAAAGCAACAGAAGCGTTATGGAATGCAATATTTCACGCTTCCAGAGTCAATGAAGAAACAGATTCAATCGAAGAGTGGAACAAACACAATAAACAATTGATCAATCACAATAAGATTCTTAACGATTATCAATTTGATTCTCTTCACTTCACCAATTCATTAGGCACTGATTTATCTATCAAATTGGTCGAAAACCATGTGTGGTCTGGAGGACAAGAAAAAACTACAACAGGCGTGGTCTTTAACCCTAACATCCCCACAGAAGAAAATTTTACCATGCCTCATAAATTTGGCGTAAACGGCAAGGTTGTAGCTACAAAACCACTTGATTATCAAGGCAATCTGATTGAAGATTTCTGGTTGGAATTCAAAGACGGTAAAGTTGTAAACTTTGATGCAAAAAAAGAAAGATCAACCTTAAAGAACTTACTTGAATTTGATGAGGGTAGTTCCTATCTTGGCGAAGTGGCCTTGATAGGTTATAATTCACCAATCTCACAAGCAAATATCCTTTTCTTCAATACATTATTTGATGAAAATGCTTCTTGCCATTTGGCTTTCGGCCGAGCTTATCCGATGAACATCAAGGGTGGCACTGGAATGGAAATTAAGGAACTGGAAAAATATGGATATAATAATTCCATGTCACACTCAGATTTCATGTTTGGCAGTAAAGATATGAATATCGTTGGCATTACAAAAGAAGGTGAAAAAATTCAAATATTCAAGGGTGGTAATTTTGTAATTTAATCTAAGACCGCTAAATATGGCGGTCTTTTTTTGTATAATGAATATTTTTTTCGACACATTTGCTTAAAATACAAAAAAATGACTTTTTCCAATACATTATTGACATTCAACACGATTATCTCTATAATTGTCTAGTAAGGAGAAAATTATGAAAATAGAAAAAATTGCTTACAGCATCCACTACATGACAACTATCTCCTTTTCATTTTACGAGAACAATGTCAAAACTTATGAAACAAATTCTCTGCTTCTTCCTGAAGAATTAAAAGCAGAAATCAATCATTTTAAACAGTCAATTGTCGAAAATCATAAAGATAGCAAAACTTTGAGAGTTCAAGATAAGAACGGGTTAACTTTTTTATGCTTGTTTGCCAATGAAAGAAATATTATTATTGGTCCATTTCTAATCAATGATGATTTTGAACACTTTATTGATAATCTAATCATTAATCACCGTTTTATCAATGAAGAAGCAATTATGGTTGAACAATTTTACTACAACGCAAAAATACTTACCGAATCTCACCAAACAATTCTGGTTAGGATGCTTCAAAATTCGGAATTCTTTGAATTCGACAAGGTCAGAATCTTCAATGTTCAAATTATGAAAGCCGACAATAATGAATCAATAAAGGATACCGCTGAAAATGACATCAATGCCAAATACGTAGAAG
>JAKPZU010000262.1 GCA_029559915.1 Bacillota bacterium | reverse complement strand
ACAGGCAACCATCGGTAAAAAAGCACATCCTTATCGCTCGTTGTCAGGTCTGTTTGTTTTATTCTATTGAATGATCGGCCTATCAGTCGCGGATCGATCACTTGCAAAGTGACGTAAGCACCGGCGTGCTGATTCTTATCCGTTTGTTGTACGGATTTACAAAAATCATGATGACTGTCAAAATAACCGGAAAACGTCATTCTTCCGTTAACCTTGATGAACCGTGCTTCGATAATCTCGCCAGGTCGGATGAATGTTTCCCACACTTTCACATCAAAAAAAGTCAGCTGATGATTTTTATTAGAAGATATTTCTCTATCCATTTTTCGCTCCATTTCCGTTGTCGTGAATGCGTTCCCTTGCGGTTAGCATCCGGCCCCTCAGGGTCTTTAAAGTTGTGCAGAACGAGGCAACTGGCACATTTTCATCGCCGTTGAATTGGTTCATCAGTTTATAAACCTGCTGATTGGCCGGAAACGCAAAGACGACCTTTCCGTTCTGATGTTCAAGAGTTGGTTCTATTCCGTGGAATACGAGGAATGCTGATAGGTTGATGTCGAGCAGCTTTAATTCTTTTTCTTCTTTCATTTCCATCTCCTTTCCGTTGTGCTTGATATATGAAATGGTTTTGGAGAAGAAAAAGTGGGAAAATATTTTAAATATTTTATTTGAGGCTAACTTGTTGTTTTTTGAAGTTTTTTCATGATGGATTTGAGTTTGTAACGGACTTGGTCTTCGGTAAGGTTATGTTTTTCTGCAAGATCTTCTAATGTATAATCTCCATATTTATCCAAAAGCAGTTCATAATCTTCATCTGAAATATTAGCTTTTTCGATCATTGCTTGCAAATCATTTGAAACGGCGGCGGCCTCTTCTTGTTGTTCCCGAATTTTGTAAATATTAGAAATAATGTGTTTTCTTAACCCTGATTCTTCTTCAGAGTCATCAGATGAATCAAGAACAGAGGGATCATCCAACGGAACAGAGTCTATATCATCTGCATCACGAGAGTAATAATCGCATAACATCTGATTCAACTTACCCAGGTTATAACTTCCATATCCTCCGAAAAGCCATGTCGTGAGATTTGTACGTGGACCCATCTTCTGGGGTCTGTAACAGACATTAAGAATCCTAGCGGTATTTTTATTCTTCATTAAAGCAATATCACTGTTTATCGGAGTGTATGGATCAAATAAGGTGGCAAAGTTAGGCGCAACTGCATCGGGAATCTTCATGATAACCGGAAGCATTAATAACCATATTTCCATAACTTGATCGATTTGTATGATATGAGCATTATCTTTCAGAAAAGCACCCATCTTATTTATCGGGGACGTGTCTTCCTTCATATTAAAACATTCAAGTAAATCGGCCGCTGATTCCGTCAATTTAATGAGATTCAACGGATTGGTTTTGTCATTTAATGCTGCCTGCACGTCATCCAAATATTTGACATATTTTTTAACTATTCCGGGAATGTATTCCCCAAAATAATTGAGAAATACATCGACAATTCCTGCGGGGAGCGGCAGAAATTTCGATTCCGGTTCCCTGATCATAGAATCCAATATGCTTTTGGGACTGAACCCTCTTATGATGAATGCCAGATAGATTTTGGCAATTTGTCGAAAGTCGTCAGTGTATTTAAAAGATGTAACATTACTCTTATCATCCAAATTTAATTTCTTTTTCTTTGCCGACTTGATATTTTTCTCTCGCGCGACCAACATCTTCAATACGTTGTCGTAAGTCTCTTTGCTTGCAGCTCTTCCTATATAAAGGGATATTAATTTATCGCTTGCTCGTTCATAGCCGTTTTGTGCTCTTTTAATCGTGTAACACACAAGGATTTGGTCCAACAGATTTCTGCTGCGTATTCTTTTTTCGTCAAGATGTGGCAACCAATCCTGATATAACTCGTGCCAGGATGTACGAACCTTAGAAATTTTTGTTGATATGGAAACTGATTTTCTTTCAGGTAAGAATTTTGTGTAATCTACGTAGATTAGATCGGCACTGATGTCTAAATCGCCGAATTGCTCTAATTTCCAGTTTGGTAAAATGTCCCATTCTTCAGATTTACTTTCGAGGGCAGAGAGATCAAGTTCTTCATAGAGATTAATATGATTCTCTCGTGCAAATTGATGTTTTCTGTTAGCGGGGGATGTATCATTCTGCAAACTAACAATAGGTTCTAGAAGCAGCTTGAGTTTTTTATCTCTACTAAGTTTGTTCTGCTTCTTAACCGTTTCTACTGCGTTGAAGTATCTGATTAGTTTCTCTTCTAATTTATTCTGTACCATTCCCATTCTCAGAACAAAAAATTAAACAGCAAAATGACATACTAAAATAGTCAAAATTACATGGCAAATAGGTTAGGAGCCATTGAAATAACCTCTTGACAATAAATAAATTTGGACTATTATTAAGTCGTCTCATCCACCATGTGTGTGAAGGAGCTTTCGAGGCCGTTCCGTAAGGAGCGGCCTTAGCCATTTTATGGCTTATATTTCTGCCAATCACGTTCAAATTCTTTATACTTATATGATTTAACAATAAATGCCGTTTTAAGAAGAAAGTATCCTTGTTTTCTTTCCCACAAAATAACTGCATAATTTTCTTCATATAGCCAAAGAACCCATGATTGCTGTGTGCCATTTCGTTCTTGTGGGAATACACGAATCCGTTCATCGCAATGCGCATTATTTATTACCCAGCTTATCCAAGAAACTCTTCGACATCTCTCTAAATCAATGGTTCTGTCGTCTTCAATTTTACCTTCTTGCATCATATGCCAGAAAGCATAATGTTTACCAAAAGTTTCAGGGCGAAACTGACACTTTATTGGTAAGCCATTAAATTTTAATCCTCCATAGGCAATAGAAGTTAGATAGACTTGATATATATGTTCTAAATATTTTTTCCATTTTTCTAAGTAATCAATTCCAGGGAAGTCATTAACTTCAATTAATGGTGGCTGGCCTAACACTAAAGAACCTCCCTTGGCTGCCAACAAAATATATTGACTTTTCTTTCTTGAAGTAATGTTGATTTAGTAAGCGAATATTTTGATCGCTGACGGATGTGGTTGACTAATGATAACTTAGAAATGCTCGACGTTAGCCCACGATTAGCATAACTTATAGCACCGATCAATAAGTCACATAATTGGACTTGCTCAACGTGGTGCGATTCTACTATTTGAACTCTTTCTATAATCTGCCTATTAAAATCATAAATATTATTACATAATACATCATGTAATTTATTAACTTTACTGCCCCCATGAGTGTCCTTTTTATCGAGGTAAATTCGATAACATGCATTTGGACTCAACAATGGTTCCAATAAAGTAAAATACATTTTATAATACCATGTATCATGATCCTGTCCAAAATCCTTATGCCTGAGTAATTCTTTATCGGGAACGATAAGAGCACGAAAAGATAACGCTTCTTCATCAAAGAAATAGTTTAATACCTCTTTATAATAGTTCTCCTTTGATCTGGATACCTTGCCCCATTTTAATTCAAATTTCGGGCTCAAGCTGTGTTTTATTTTTATATCTTTTAGACCAGTTGCTATGTCCTTAGCTTTTTCAACTTTACAAGAAACCGCACCTAGAACCATAACCTTTTGATGATCATTCTCTAAATGACAACTTTCATCGCAATAAATATTGATAATGTCGCCCACTCTTTTTTCCCTCAAAATAATTACTTAAATCTAAATTAATTAATATATTACAGTCTGCTTTTGATTATTTAATCGGCCAGCCGCCGTGCTCATCAATGCAGCGGTCAATTTCCGACATGATGCGTATTGTTTCACGCAATGAAACGACTATTTTCATGTAATGTTTTAAGTCATCGGTTGAAAGAGCACGTTCCGCCTTTTTGCGTTCTTTGAGCCATTTCTCGCATACTTGATAGCTCCCGATCATAAATTCCCAAACGTCTTTTTCTATGCCTTCAAAGTATTGTCCTTTATTTATATAGACACGTTTATTTTTTTCTTCATATCGAATATCGGCAACTTGCCAATCGGGAAGTTTTTCCGGTTTTATACCGTCAATTTTTACTCCCCATTTCCTTGGTTCATCAAATATTGTTTCTGATTTGTCAAAAGGATTGTCACCTAACAGGTGAAGATTAACCAATCCGTTGCCCATATGAACTAATTTTGTAAAAAGCTTTTTGTCGGAAGTGAGAGGCAAATGAGGAAAGTTAATTTGAAGTTGTTCCGCATAGCGTGACCGGTAATTGGGTGAATGAAATATTGCATAAGTATAATAAAATACATCTTCCGGTCCAAAAGATTTTTTCAAATCGCCTTTGCCATCTTGAATATATGTCATTCCAATTTTCTTAGAAAATTCGTCTGCGAAACCAGCTGCTATGTTAGGCTTACGGGGTTCATCTTGGAGTAATGATGATTGGGTCGAATCTTCATATAGATAAAGTGGATGTACATAGCTCAATTCTTTCGTATTGATTGAAACCAAGCATCTCTCGCTAATGCCACGCGAGACAAAAATATGTTGGAAGTTATTCGTCGACAACTGCCTGCAAATTTGCAGTGCAAAATTTGGGCGAGTCATGTGCTGCATTACTTCGTATGCGGGTCGGCTAGTAAAGCCAATTTTGTAATAAGCCCATCGCCAATCAAATGGCCTATAAGCGCATTTAACAATTTCGTTTTCATCAAACTCTTGTGCTTCCAATCTATCCGCAAACTTATAGCTGCTTGAATTTTCTATCCGATACTTTCTTTTGAAAGTACTATCATATTCACCACTAAATGCTTTTTTTAATTTTTCAATAAGAGCTGCCTTATCGAAATCGAAAATAATGTCATCCCTGTCAGTTTGAATACCACTATTTTGCAATGGAATAGCATCAGAAATCTTCCATAATCCATGATATTCTGGCAAGTTTTTTCCTTTATCCATAAAATACCAGTCAGGTGATACTGGCGAAAGTTCTTGCCAATTCGTTCGTTCATAAGGCGTATCTATAAGCATCGCATATTTATCGTTACGTTTACCCCATAGCTCACAATATTTAACGACAGTTTGTGGATTTTTTTTAAGACGCTTTACAAAGATATTTATGGAAACGCCTTGCGTAATATTCTCAAAAACATTTTCGTCTTGTCTTTCGTCTTGTGGTGATTCTACCTTGCTGATTCTTCCATGCAGATTGTATATATAAATTTCGTCATAAGTATCCATTAACGACCGGCGCATTTGTCGGTGTGTAATACCGTCAATGAAAGTATTACTAGTAATCATCGCAAAAATGCCCCATTTTGTTTCATCCAATTTCCATTGCCCAAATCGAATAAATTTGATGGAATCCTCATCAAGATTGATTTTCTTTTCTTTTAAATCTTTTTTGTAATCTTTTAGGAGACTCAAAATCCATTTACCTCGATTCATGCGACCATAGTTATTATAAGGAGGATTTCCTACAATTGCCAGAATCGGCACATTCTTTTTTACTTCTCTTGCAGATTCACTTTCCTGTGGTATAGAAGGGAAAGCAATGGCCCCGAAATCAGAGGTCGCAGCTGCTTGGACTTCCTGTTTCGGACGCGGATCATCTAAAGTATTGGCTAGATAAACTTTAAACCGGTCATTATCAGGATCACCATCATTTTTCGTCAAAGCAAAATTAAACCCGAGACGTTCTATTTCTAATGTGAGCTTGAGATGCGCAATAGCATATGGCGCGATGAGAAGTTCAAAACCATAAAAATGTTTGAGAATGTGAGAGAGGACAATTTTATTAAATTCGCGCTTGACCATTTCGTCGCCAAGCGCTGAATTTTCTTTTCTAACATTGGCATGAATTTCCTGAATCGCTGACATCAAGAATGTACCGGTGCCGGTTGCCGGATCAAGAAGATGTACAGATTCATCGGCAAGCCCTTTTACTTTACCAAACTTATTGCGCAAAAGCCAATCAACGCTTTTAACGATGTAATCCACAACAGGCTTTGGTGTGTAATATACGCCGCGAGCTTCACGTTCTTTGGGATCATATTCTTTAAGAAATGGTTCATAAAATTGGATAACTGGATCTTCGCCAGGTTTATGTTCAACAAGTTTCTGATGTATTCGATCAATATCCGAAGCATTAAGTTGATCAACTAAAAGCCGTGTTGCTTCGTATATAGTTGGTATTGTTCCCGCAACTTTTTTAATAAGAGAATAAAGATCGGCAAGAATTGGCACATTAGTCGGGAGGTAATCAATCGCATTAGTAAGGGTAAGTACGGTTCCATTGCCGTTTTTTGAATGCTCCAATGCAGCAAGAAACAATGAGTAAGCCATTGTTTCCGCCACCATGTTGGCATACTGGTGTTCGGAAATATCCTGAATGAGTGTTTTTTCAAATGTACTTTTGAGTTTTTGTAAGTCTGAATCAGATTTACTTTTTTCCAACGCTTCCTCTACTTGTTTTGATAAAAACCTTGTCTTCTTAGCGAGGGCTAAGGCAAGTTGTTTAGGGGTTCGCGTTTGATAGGCACGACCTTCAAAAAACTTTATTAAAAAGCTTTCAAATTCTTTGCTTGACGCTGGCTTAATATCAGTCAAATCAAATAAAACATCCGCCGTCTTTTTTGATTCACCTTCTTCCCATTGCCACAATTGCCATTCACGAAGGTTAGTAAAAATAATATTTTCAAGAGAATCTTTATACTTTGTAAATTGCACCTGAAATTTATCAGCGTTTAGATTTTCTTTTGGTACTTTTACTTCAACCCAGCCGATAAGCTCATTTTTGTTGCGTATAGTAATATCGGGGAACCCTATCAGATTTTCATACTGAGTGGATGTTTCTTCCGGTGTTGCCTGAAGCCCTTGCAGTTTCAACGCTCCACTTTTCCCGTACTCTTCAAAAAATGAACAAAGCAAAGGATAATATGAGCGTTCTGTGGCCTTATCTTTTAACTTGGCTATTCTGTCTTTTAGCAATTTGATCATTTGGCATTCAATCCTTTTATGAAATGATGGTGAAATTAATTGCCGCAATCCTCTCATGGCTGAAGTTCATTTGCAGCTTACTGCGTAAATCAGCAACTCTTTTGTCTTTATCTACAAATTGTTCTTCTTGCGCCTGAATATATTTCTTCTGCGCTTTAAAAAGTTCTTTTTGCTTTTTGTCAATTTCAGCTTGTATTTGGTCACGCTCGTGCGCACCAAGTGTGCGTGAGGCGCGAGTTGTTCTCTGTAATTCTTTTATCTCCTTTTCACGAGTGTCCATTTCCTGTCTGAATTTCAAAAGAGATTCTTCTACAAATTGGTCAAGACGATCCATTTCCTCATAAATGTAAGTTTCGTTTTCATCATTTATTTCTATCTGGGCGTTCTTTAATTGGCTTGCCGTCGCATCTTCCAAAGTATCATGCGGACGGAAATCTGCTTTGTCTTCGGTTGTAATATCAAGGTCAAATAATCTTTCCAGTCTCGGATTTGGTATTTGCTCCCATCTGTCTCCGATTTTGAAAAAACCGGTAAGAATTATTTTTTCAAATTCCTCCGCCATGTCATTAATTGTTTTTCGCGAACATTTCAGCAGTTCCACAACAAGCTGACATTCTTTATCAGCTAAATCATCAAAAGGCCTATGTTCCTTATTGCTGTTATGAACAAATACTACTTTACCTGAAATCCCTTTGATCCTTTTATCTGCTTCAAGACGCTCTTTGATGAAAGGTTCTTTAATATGTGCCGGTTTATATCCCTTTTCTTTGTCTCCTTCTGAAAGACGTCCCAAATAATAAGCAGTTCCATTATAATCAAAAATATTGCGGTGTATCGGTTTTATTGCAGGCCCAAAGGACAAGTGAAGATATTTTCTCAGTTGTGAATCAAAACGATCAAGGGAGTCATCAAGTTCTTTTTGTCTAATTCGTAATTTGCACCGGACTTCTTCATCAAAATGCTGAATGACTTTTCTCTGGGCATCCTCAATTTTATCTTCAATTATGTCTGAAAGTTCCAGCTGAAGTTGCTGAAAGCCACGGGTTATTTGTTGTTCAGTTCGACAGTGGCGATATATGTCAAGAATCTTTCTTTCAAAATCAAGACCGGTACCAAGTCCACCAAGCGCAATTTCTCTCACTTCATAACCGTCATCGGTTAGTTGCTCTGTTCCCAGCACCTTATCACTGAAATCAAACAGATTGCCGAATAATTTTATTTTTTCCGAGAGTAATTCATAAACGCGTTGATCAGCATAATTCTTTTTGTTGAGAAAATTTATAACAAGTACATCCAGCTTTTGTCCATAACGGTGACAACGACCAATGCGCTGCTCAATCCTTTGAGGGTTCCAAGGCAGATCATAGTTGATAACTATATTTGCAAATTGAAGATTTAAACCCTCCGCACCTGCTTCAGTGGTTATTAAAACGCCTTTCCCCATACTCATAAATTTCCATATGAGCGCCTTTCTCAAATTGATGCTTTTTGAACCTTCTTCAGCTTCTTTAGGAAATTCTCTTTGCCATTCAGAAAATATTTCCTGAGCACGCTTGCTGGCATTACTGCCATTGAAAAGAATAACTTTATATCCAATCCCGTCCAATAGTTTTTCGAGATGATCTTGCGTACGGCGCGACTCTGTAAAAATTACCGCCTTCTGCGGCCATGTCTGTTTATCGGCATATTTGAATACTTTATCAAGGACGCGGACCAGCGCTTGACTCTTTTGGTTTTTATCAATTGTAGTGGCAAGATAATAATATGAGAGTACATCTTTGAGTTCGTTTATTACCTCTTCTTTAGTAAATTTATGATCAATTTCACGCTCTACAAACTTTTTGTTTTTGTCGCTGAGCAAATCATCTTCACCAAGATCATCGGCGTCTTGAGTTTCCTCGTCCAGTTTTGACAAAGAGGTTTCAACATCATCCAGGCCAGGTAAATCTATTTGTTCCATTTCAGTGACAATCTTATCGTAAGCCGGGAAAAATAATTCAGTTAAAACTCTTCCATACTTCCGCTCGCTTTCTATTTTTAAGTTTTCAGCAAGTTTATTTATTTCTTCAACAGGGGTATCAAATTCTCTCTGTAAACGCTTTGCCAAAAAGTGAGCCACATTATTCAGCGTTCCGGCAATGGCAAAACTTGAGCTTGCGAGAATTTTTCGATAGACAAGTTCCATCATGTTTCGCTGTGTGGCTTTTGTAGATGCAAGTACCGGGCGCCGCAAATAATTACTGACAGTGTCATACAATTCCATTTCGTTTTCGTTTGGTGCAAAATCTTCGGTTATACTGTGCCTGTTCGTAAAAGGTATCAACCCCATAACCTGCTTACGCAAAGTACGTGTTAAAATTCCACCACTAATCATTCCGGTTCCCGAGTCAATATTCCCCATCAACCGTTCTCTTAACTGTTTCAGTCGTGACGTTTCACCACGCTTTTTTACAGGATTTGCAAAGAGTGTTTTGAACGAAAATTCTGTGCCAAGATAATTTTCATCAAGAAAGCTGGTCAAACCATATAATTCCATCAAATTATTTTGGAGTGGAGTTGCGGTTAGTAATACTTTGGGTCTATTCTTAATGACTTCTCTGATTTTTTTAGCTGTCTTGTTACCTTTGCGCCATACATTGCGCATTCGATGTGCTTCATCAATGACTACTAAATCCCAAATTACGTTCGCGCAAATGTAGTCATAGCGATATGCAAAATTGTGTGAGGCAATAAAAATTCCCCCATCCTTAAGAGGGTTTTCAATCATCTTTTCTTTCTGCTGTCGCTTCAATGACGCGCCATCAATTATTTCGCTTGGCAAACTAAACCGATTTAGTAATTCGTCTTGCCATTGCGTTCTTAGAGAAGCAGGCACTAATACAAGAATTTTCCGGCGCCCTTCAGTATAAAGCTGATCAATAATTAGACCAGCTTCAATAGTTTTTCCTAAGCCAACCTCATCAGCAAGAATCGCTCCTCTAGAGAGAGGACTTTTAAAAGCAAAAATTGCGGCATCAACTTGATGTGGATTCAAGTCAATATTTGCTGAACGGATAGTGTTGTTTAATTTTTCTGGATCGGAAATAGAACGTTTTTCAGTTAGTTTATGCGCAAGGTAAGTTTTTAAGAAAGCGGACATAGTTATTAAGTTAGGTTGATAAATCTTTTACGTAATTTTCTATACGCTTTAATAATGGGAGTAAAAATCTAATAATTTGCAATAAATATACAACTTCTTAAAAACATTGCAACTAATAAAATACATAATAATTTATAAAGACCGAGGGAAAATGTAGTACTGAAGTTAAGGTATTAGGATTGCCTTTGTTTATTACTTTTTGATTTTTTCTTCTGTGAGTGCTAATAATTTAGACGCAGAAAGCTTGAATGCCTTTGCGAGTTGATAGATAGTTATAAGCGAAGGCTGTTTAT
>JAKPZU010000243.1 GCA_029559915.1 Bacillota bacterium | reverse complement strand
AAAATATAATGGTCATGCCTCGTTACCTCCAAAATAAAAAAGGCCTCCTTGAGTTTGCTGATTACTCAGGGAGACCAACTTTTCCAGATCTCTTAGGGCCGGTTTGTGTCTATCGGGTTGATAGATTCACTGGCAATGTTTCACCTTAAAATACTACCGATGATGGGGAATGTCAAGAACATTACCCAATAGAGCATTTCTGCCTCTTTTTGCATTATAATCAAATTTCATTTTTTCGAGTGTTACGTTCTATTGCAAGCAAGACAAGAACTAATCCGAATAGTGCGATAACCATCACGCCTGCGAAGATTGTTCCCACATATATTGCAAAATTGGTATAAGCCGTCATTTTTTTCATCTCTTTATTGGTCAATATCTCTGCCAATCTTTCTTTAAACATGACAGTGAAATGGTTCAAATACATTGGCCTCTTCTCAACCGGCACCAGTTTAACCACTTCTTTTAAATCTTTAAGATATTGGGCCTTATAATCCTCTTTGATTTCGTTTCTGGTAACATCCCGTAAAATTGTTTTTAGTTTATTTTGGTCATATTTGTCTTTGGGGAATTCCTTGACAACCTCATTGATTAGAGTTTCAACTTTGCTGTCTTTTACATCAATTGTTTCTGCTGATGTTTGGGGTGCTGCTGGAGTTGGCGAAGGAATTGTCTCTAATTCGTTTATGTTGCCATTGACATCCGCATAATAAGTTTTATTTCCCTTTTTATGCTTTGTGGTTATTCTTAAACCGTTGATCTCACCAACGGGCACGGAGACTATAATGTTTTCATCAATTACAAGTCCGTGTGCTTTCATTCCCTCAAGAGATAAGACAATTTGCGACGGATTGCTTCTAAAAAAAGATTCAGCTGCCGTATAAGCTGATTTCAAAGCATTAATTGCAATTTTATTGCTTTCTTCAATTTCGGCGGCGACCTTGGCGGCTTTTTCCTTGGTCTCTTCCGCTTGAACGGCGGATTGAACATTAGTAAATTCAACTTTGACTTTAGAAGAAGGGAAAATATTTGAAAAGTTTAGGACGAAGAGAACAACTCCGATGATAATTGTTATAAAACCGATAAATGAGGCAATAAAAGCAAACCATCTGACAATCTTGAAAAATACTTTCTTCTCCATCTTGTCTGCAAAGCTCATAATGTTTTCTCCTTATATTTTATTTGGCAAAGTATTTTTATTGACGAGAACGTTCCACTCTTTCCTTTAATTCCTTGCCCACCTTGAAAACCGGCAATCTTTTCGGTTTTACCACTACTTTGTTTCCTGTCTTAGGATTCCGGCCCTCGTAAGATCCATATTCTTTTACGGAGAAACTTCCAAATCCCCGAATCTCAATTCTGCCATTATTTTTAAGCGTATTGGTAGAACCGTCAAAGACAAGGTTAATAATTTGTATTGCCTGATCATTTTCCAAGTTATGCTTCTTTGCCAGCGCATCAATTACATCTGATTTTTTCATTACCGACTCCTTGTTCGGCGCTATTTACTCTTACATAAATCATATTGCAAATTGCACTTCTGCTCACAAATTTGTTTCAAGCCGATTGTTTCCGGACAATCCCATTTGCATGATAATTTTTCTGCTTCGCATTTTGCACTGGTGCATGAAACACACAGCATCAATCCCGCGCAATAGGATGATACTGACGATTTTAAAAACCCTGTTATTCATTTTGTTTCAGACTCCCCGTAAAATCAGAGATATAAGTTGCTGCTGTGTCTAGTATTGCTTTTCCCTTTTAAACGTCATTAGAACAAGATTTGTCATGCCGTCGCAGTCATTTGTAACAAAAGAACTGACGAGTTCCCAACCGTCTTTACCCAGCATATTCATTTCTGCTTCACATTTACGTTCGTTTACAGAGACATCGATAATACCTCTGTGGATTTCGAATTTGATCATCTTAAATTCCCACTGCATGTTAATACCTCCTTAAAGCATAGATTTTATATAGGTTTGAGAATCACATTATTCATCATCTAAAGTTGCATCAATGGTTTCTCTTTTTAATTTAAAAAACTCAGATAACATAATTGATAATCATTTTTCTGCTTGCCATACAGCCCGCAACATACATTTCCTGAGAAAGAACTGCTGTAACTTGTGGGGGAAGAAAATAATAGCTGTGCCTTATAGCAAATGCCATTACGGTGTCATTTTTTAGTAGGCGGATTGCCGTAGGTGAAACATGTTCCTTGAAAATTCTTTTTAACAATGGCAGATTACTAGAAATAAATTCTTTTGTTTTTGCATAGGTCATTATGACTTTTTGAGTATTTGATTTTTGGGTTACAGTCTCTTTCTTCTGCTTCTTGTTCGCAGTAGTCTTTTGACCTTTTTGCTTCTTACTATCTGGTAGTGATTCTTTTACGGTCTTATTAGCTGCTGTTTTTTGAGAAACGTTATCTTGTTTGAAAACAACATCTGATTTATTTTCTGTTTTAGCCTCATCTTCACATGTGTTCCTAATCACAATCTTGACATCTGATAACCCAACAGATGATGTGTTAGAGGTAATTTCAAAACCATCATTACGCAATAATTCAAGAATGATATTATAATTCGCTGTAATATTCTGATTACTAATTTCGACTAATGAGAAATTTCTAACAACAGCATGGACTTTCTTTGCCTTAAAGATGATCTCACTTTCCAGATTATTATTCTTAAAATATTGATGAGAAATAATAGTAAAGTTTGAAAATTTTGAAGATACTTTCGCATGAAGTTGCTTGTTATGGTCTTCATAAAGATTGTAATTGACTTCTATGGAGTCAATCAATGCATTGTACGATTTAATCTTGCTGTAAATTAATGATAGCTCCTTTTTTTTGTCATTTAATTTATCTGCAGGAATCAACCCTTGATCAACCAAATCCTGAAGAATGCCATCAAATGCTTCTTGCTCATACAATTCCTTAAATTTTTTCATTTCATGGATTAAAACAGCAAGATTTTTAAGAGATCCAATTATTGCGGCAGTAGCTGATCCTTTAGATATCAATTCATTATTTGAAATATTATAGTCTGAAAGCATACCCAGAGAAGCGGTTTCTATATGATCAGCTTGAATAATTGAATCCATGCAGGTAACTCTGTTATTTGAGTCTATTTGAAGGCGGGTATATGTATCGAGTCCTTGATAAGATAATGCTAATTCCGCATTACTAAATATTGAACAAATTATAAGTATCAATATGAGAGCGAGTTGGTATGGTGTTTTGACAGTCATCATTAGGTTATACCTCCAAAGAATGGGTCAAATAGTGCCCTCGATTAATTACATTGATGGATATAAAATTGGTAAATATTCAAATCTTTACTCAGTTTTGTTCACGGCGACATCCTTGAATTCTAATTCAAAGATGTCTTTGGCATCCGTTTGAATGGCAATTCTTAATAACTTTAAAATGGTTGTATTTGGAGATGTGCCATAAAATTTATATATTCCTT
>JAKPZU010000229.1 GCA_029559915.1 Bacillota bacterium | reverse complement strand
TGCGTATCAACCGTTCGATTTCCCGCTGTAAAGATTTATACTCCGCTTCCATCGCAGCGGTCTTTCCCCGTGTTGCTTCAATAGCAATAGCGTTCAATTTACTTTTTTCAATAAAAGTATCGATTTTTTCAGTTTTAAATGATTCTTGAAATTTATTTATTTTTTGCGCTGTTGCTTCAGATACACTTTGCAATTCCCGAAAATCTTTTTCAGCTTGCTCAAAATCTGATTTTATTTTTAATGAAATTTCTGCCATTGGTTTTCTCGTTGTGATTTTCGAGCTATATTTTTTTCTATCATAGCTTCAACGGTATTAAATGTTCGTTCAAAAATTTTTAATATGTCTAAAAGCCAGCGTCGTTCGTCAAGCGTTCCCCTGCCATGTGGCAATACACGCAGGACGTGGAAGTCTTCCCACAATTGATAGTAATAATAAAATTCTTCCCATGTCACCGCATCGCAACGGATAGGCTTCCCGTCTGCGTTATTGAAGAAAAACTTTTCTCCATTTAATGCTTTAACAATTTCTCTTTGAATTATAAAACCTTCCGGAATTTCTTCGGCTTTATCCCAGAAAATGTCATCTGTTCGGAACGATTGGTTGTAGCCTAACAACAACAACTTCAATATTGTTGTTAGGCTTTTGATTCCCCCTCTGTCAACTCTTCATTATCCGGAAATAGGTAATTTCTAATCTCCGTAAACAATCCAACAAGTTTGCTGTTGTTAGCCGATGCAAGCTCTGCACCATTACGAATCACCTGTACTCTGCCGTCAACGTCGATTTCCAGATTTTCAATTTTTTCTATGAATGTTGAAACCAACTGCTGGTCATTGTAAACTAACTGCACCCCACCCTTTGCATCAAATTTATAATCTTTGTAATTTGATTTTTCGCTTGTCCCCGGTATTCTTGTAAAATATATCACCATCTGTTCTTCGGGTGGCAAACTCCTATTGTCGTTGAATATCGGGATATACTTCTTGTCAATTTTTATACTTCGTAACTTCATAAACCATCTCCTGTTATGGTGATACTATAACTCTTCGTGTGTAGTAACATGCCGGGTCTTGACCCTTCGACCAGCTATAGTCAGCCTTCAACGCATCCTTCAATGCGATATTTTGTGTTATGCCGGTAAGGACTGCCGGAATAATTAGCCAATTTTCAATTACTTCTTTTGTCAATGTACCATGCCGATTCAACAGTGTCATCAAGTATATGTCGCTATCATCTTTGCTCTTTAACGTATAAGTACCTTCGGCATCGTCTTCGATAATATCATAAAATTTATTTAAAAAATCTTTTGCAACGTCGATTAATTCTTCCGTCTCTTCGTCAAACCGCATC
>JAKPZU010000188.1 GCA_029559915.1 Bacillota bacterium | reverse complement strand
ATGCGCCAATTTAAAATGCCCGGTACCATCCGCAACAGTCCCCATATTCGTACCCTTCACTGCTATTCTCACATAGGGTATGTGCTCCCGGGTTGTGGCCGACTTAACATCTCCAAACAGCATGGCATCACTTTTTTCTTGTGCTTGAACTACGCCGACCAACAATACACCTAAGAGCAAAACAAATATTCTTTTCATTTTTTCCTTCTATATTTATATTTTTACTTCATTTAATTTCGAAATGCAAAATAACAGGAATCAAAAAACAATTACCATCGCTAAAAAAAGTGAAATTTTAAGTTTTTAATCCTCTTTTTTAGTGATTATTGACACTATAGCCGGTTTTATCTGAACTTTTTTCTTCTTTACCATCTTTATTTTGGAAAAAAAATAATTGGGGGACCAGTTCATCGCTCTTTTTTCATTTCAAAGCATGAATATGATAAATAATACCTTATTTTTGCATTTCTAAATTAAGATGTATGCTGAATCAATATCATATCCCTCAAATCAACATTAGTGACTACGACTACGAATTGCCTGATGAAAAAATAGCGTTCACGCCGGCTGCTGAACGGGATGAATCCAAACTGTTGGTATTTCAGAATGGAGTGATCCATGATGCAAAGTTTTCCGATATTGCTTCCTTTCTCTCGGATCAGGATATGCTGGTTTTTAACAACTCTAAAGTGATCCGTGCCCGTTTGATTGTGCATAACAAAACAGGTGCCAGAATTGAGATTTTTTGTCTGGAACCGCTGGCTCCCTCCAGTGAAATCTCCACAATTTTCAAAGAAAACAGAGCGGTTACCTGGAAGTGCTTTATCGGTAATGCCAGAAAATGGAAAGAGCCGCTCACTTTTGAAGTTGCTGTTGACGACACACTACTCACAATTCACGCGGACCATGAACGGTTGGACGACAACTCTTTCCGGGTTCATTTTCGGTGGGACAACCCTTCGATTACTTTCGCGGAGTGGCTTGAGGCATACGGCAAAATTCCCCTCCCCCCTTATATTAAAAGAGAAACCAACTCATCGGATAATGAACGCTACCAAACGATATATGCAGCTTTAGAAGGCTCTGTCGCTGCCCCTACGGCAGGACTCCATTTCAATGAAAAGACGTTCCAAGCCCTGAAAGAGAAAGGAGTTCAAACCGCCTGGACTACATTACACGTGGGTGCAGGAACTTTCAAACCGATAAGTAGTGATACCATCGATCAACATCAAATGCATGAAGAGCAAATCTATGTAGATTCTACATTGATCAAAACGCTATTGGCTGCCGGTGATAAAAGAATCATTGCAGTAGGCACTACCGTAGCGCGAAGTTTGGAGTCTATTTTTATTGCAGGGGCAAAATTGTGTTTGAATGATCCTGATCCATTTACTATTCATCAGTGGGATCCGTACAAAAATCCGGAAAACAAGAAATGGATTGATGATTTTAGCAAAGAAGAAGCGTTAGAAGCCATTTTAGCCCATTTGGAGCACAATCAACTGGATCAAGGCATGATTAAGTCATCCTTAATCATTATGCCCGGTTATCGCTTAAAAATGAGCAAGTCCATTTTAACCAACTTCCATCAACCCAAAAGCACGTTATTATTGCTGATTTCAGCCTATATTGGCAACAACTGGAAGGAGATCTATCAACATGCCTTATCGCATCAATATCGCTTTTTAAGTTACGGTGATGCCAATTTATACCTATAAAAAAACAAGGCATCCTCTATGACGAGAACACCTTGTCTATAGCAAATAAGAATATTTAATCTATTCTTTTTTAGTATTATCTTCTTCCTCTTCAGCTGTTTCTTCAGCAGCAGGTTCTTCTGCAACCTCAGCAACAGGTTCCTCAACAACTTCTGCAGTTGGTTCTTCTACTACTTCAACTGTAGGTTCTTCAGCAACTTCTGCAACAGGTTCTTCTGTAACTTCTGCTGTTGGCTCTTCTACCACGTCCGCAACAGGTTCGGCAGTTACCTTAGGAGCAGCTTTTTTAGATCTGCTTCTTCTGGTTCTGGTTACTTTCTTTTCTTCCTTAATGTTATAAGTTTCGTTGTAATCAACTAACTCGATAATGCACATTTCGGCATTGTCTCCTTGTCTGTAGCCGGTTTTTAATATTCTGGTATAGCCACCGGGTCTATCAGCAATTTTTGGAGCAATATCTCTAAACAACTCACTTACAGCATATTTATCTTGTAAGAAAGAAAATACAATTCTTCTTGAATGTGTTGTATCATTCTTTGAACGAGTAATAAGAGGTTCAATATATGATCTTAATGCTTTAGCTTTAGCAACCGTTGTAGTAATTCTTTTATGTCTTATCAAAGATGTTGCCATATTTGATAGCATTGCAGCTCTATGAGAACTGGTTCTCCCCAAATGATTTATTCTTTTAGCGTGTCTCATTGTATTGTTATTCTTTATCTAATTTATATTTTGATATATCCATTCCAAATTCTAATCCTTTACTTGCGATCAAATCTTCCAATTCAGCGAGTGATTTTTTACCGAAGTTTCTAAATTTAAGGAGATCAGAACGATGCATTTGAACCAAGTCTCCTAATGTTTCCAATTCGGCAGACTTTAAGCAATTGTAAGCTCTAACAGAAAGTTCCAAATCAACCAGCTTGATCTTCAACATCTGTCTGATCATCTTAGATTCTTCATCCAAGTCATCAGTACCGCTATCAGACATTTGATCGTGTGAATCTAAAATAATTTTTTCATCTGATAAAAGTACAAAGTGTTGAATTAAAATTTTTGCAGCTTCTTTTAGAGCTTCTTTAGGTTCAATTGAGCCGTCGGTTTCAAGTTCGATAACCAACTTTTCAAAGTCAGTTCTTTGCTCTACTCTGAAGTTATCAACATGATATTTCACATTCTTGATAGGGGTGTGGATGGAGTCAATAGTGATCACATCGATTCCTTCATGAAGATATTTATTATCCTCAGCCGGAACATACCCTCTCCCTTTAT
>JAKPZU010000175.1 GCA_029559915.1 Bacillota bacterium | reverse complement strand
TTAAAGTCTTTGCCAAGGGTTCAAATTATATCCCTGAAGACAACCTATTGCCTAGAACTTCTCGGGAATTGACCTACAAATTGTTATCGGCCGCTAAACTTGCCAATCACAATATGATTAGAGTCTGGGGTGGAGGGATTTATCCGGAAGATTACTTCTATGAAATCTGTGACGAACTAGGTCTTTTGGTTTGGCAAGACTTGATGTTCGCTTGCAGCATCTATCCAATGGATAAGGAAACATTTGTTGCATCAATCAAGTCGGAAATCATTGATAATGTCAAAAGAATGAGGAACCATCCTTCGGTGGTTTTAATCTGTGGTAACAATGAAAATGAAACAGCCGTTGAACATTGGCATATTCCATCGCTTGAATTATCGAAAGAATTCTATATAAAACAATATTTGGAGATTATTCCGCCGCTAATAAAAGCATACGCACCGGAAATTCCTTACTGGCGCAGCTCGCCAGCTTCTAAGGAATTGTTCAAAGATACCAATTCCGATAACTTTGGCGATATGCATTACTGGGGCGTATGGCATAACAATGAGCCATTCACCAATTACAGATTGTATTTCCCGCGTTTCATGAGTGAGTTTGGTTTGCAGTCGTTTCCGGCAATTGAAACTATCAACATGTTCGCTGAAGATGAAGATAAGAATATCTTCTCCTACGTAATGGAATCCCATCAGAAAAACAAAACCGCCAACTCCAAAATTTTGGATTATGTCGGTAAACTCTTTAAATATCCGAAAGATTTCGAATCTTTGCTTTATGTATCGCAGGCGATACAAGCAGAAGGCATCAGATACGGAGTTGAACATTGGCGCAGAAATTATGGTAGGTGCATGGGAATTTTGTACTGGCAGTTGAATGATTGCTGGCCAGTTGCTTCCTGGTCGAGCATCGATTATTATCATCGTTGGAAAATCCTGCATTATCACGCCAAGAAGTTTTATTCTCAAGTGTTGATTTCCCTAGAAGAAAATCCGGCATTTACAAAAGTTGTAATCACTAATGACTTACTAGTTGATTTCGAAGGAAAGTACACTTTGGAGTTAATCGACTTTAGCGGTAAAATCTTATCAAAAAAAGCAGAAGATGTTATCGTAAAAGCTCAATCAGCGGAAATTGTCGAGACAATAAAACTTGAACTTCCACGTAAGGAAGCGGAAAAGACGTTCGTCTATGTAAAAATCGAAAAAAACGATGAGATTATTTCCGAAAACACTGCCTTTTATCTGCCTGATAAACATTTAAGACTGGAAAAAGCAATAATTAGGCATGACCTTAACAGATTTGAAAATACGTACACATTATATTTGATGTGTGATAAATTGGCTAAGTTCGTAGAAGTAAAAATAAAGGGAAAAGATTTGGTTTTTACCGACAATTATTTTCATCTCATTCCCTACAAATTAAAAGTAATCAAATTTATTTTCAATGAGTTAATTGAAGATAGTGATATTATAATCAGATCTTTAATCGACACATTCTAATCTAAGGGAGGATTTACCATGACCAAAAAAGTAAGTATGTCAGAAATCGCCAATGAGCTGGGAATCTCAAAAGTCAGCGTTTCGAAGGCGCTGTCAGATAAAGACGGAGTTTCCGAAGAATTGAGAAACAAAGTTAAAATCACTGCTCAAAGAATGGGCTATAGAATCAACAATTCCGCGAGAAGTTTGAAAACAGACCGACAATACAATATCGGCATTTTAATCAGTGAAAAATATGTTGGTGATAACGAAGCATACTATTTTAGCGTCTGTGGTGAAATCATCAAGAAACTCGATGCTTACGGTACATCAGGTATTATGGAAATAATCAGTGCCAAAACAGAAAGTGATTTAATTCTGCCTAGAGTCTATAATGAAAAGAAAGTTGACGGTATTATCGTTCTTGGTCAACTTTCCAGTAATTACTTGATTCTCCTGGAAAAAATAACCATTCCAATGATCTATTTTGACTTTTATCGTCAGGATTCAAAGATTGATTCGATAACCGCCGACAACTTTTATCTTGGTTATCAATTGACTGATCTTCTAATTGATAGAGGACATAGAGATATCGCTTTTGTCGGCTCAATCAGAGCAACATCAAGTATTCAAGACCGTTATTTGGGTTATTACAAAGCTTTGATTGAAAATAACATCGCTTTAAAACTTGATTACGTGATTGAAGACAGGGATGACCAAGGAAAATTCATCGAGCTGGAAATACCGAAAAACTTGCCGACTGCTTTTGTCTGCAACTGTGATCGAGTAGCATTTTATCTCATCAACAAACTTAAGGGTTTAGGAGTTAAAGTCCCTGAGGAATGTTCGGTCGTTGGTTTTGACAATTCGCTATTTTCGACCATTTCCAATCCAACAATCACCACAGTCGACAACAATGTCGAAAAGATGGTTTCAACGGCGGTAAAAGTCATTTCCAAAAAAATCAACAATCCGCAAAAAATCTATGACCGGATTTTGGTTCCTGGTACTATCATTGAACGTGATTCAGTAAAAAATATCAACTAAAAGGTGGTTATATCATGAAAAAAGTCCTACTTATCTTATCGGCATTGATTGTAACCGTCGCGCTAATTGCTTGTAATTATAATACAACTGCCAATTCAACCACAACCAATCAAACGACATTAGAAACTACTACGACTTCCATAGTTAAGGAAATCATATTAGAAGAAACAAGTCTTGAACTGCCGGTTTCAAGCGAAACCTTCATTGAATACGAGTTGAACTTCACGCTTGAAGCATCCGAATCTTTAACCTTCTCAAGTTCCAATGAAGCTGTGGTGTCGGTTAATTCGCTTGGCAAACTAAAAGCTCTTGCTTACGGTAGTTCTAATATAAAAATCGCATATGAAGACGAAGTAGAAGTTGAACTTACAGTCAATGTATCCAAATATTATGAAATTGTTTTGCCAAGCAAAACCATCTATAAATTGAATGAATCAATTAACCCTTTCCGTGG
>JAKPZU010000126.1 GCA_029559915.1 Bacillota bacterium | reverse complement strand
TTCCGGCTCCAATATGGGTCTGCGTGAATACAACAACCTCCAGGGTCAGAAAAAATGGGTATTGATAAGGATCAACTAATTAAATGAAAAAAATATTACAAATAAATTCAGTTGTTAATTCAGGTTCAACTGGTCGCATTGCTGAAGAACTAGGACAAACAGCAATGAATTCCGGTTGGAAGAGCTATATAGCTTATGGAAGAAATGACAGACCAAGTCAATCTGAATTAATTAAAATTGGCAATGATTGGGATATAAAAGTGCATGGGGTTCAAACAAGATTGTTCGACAGACACGGGTTGGGATCAAGATCTGCTACTAAAGAGTTAATTGAGAAAATTAATGAAATTTCACCTGATATCATTCAACTGCACAATATTCACGGTTACTATATCAACATAGAGATACTTTTCAATTATCTTCGAAAAACAAATATTCCTGTTGTATGGACTTTTCATGACTGCTGGCCGATGACCGGACACTGTGCTCATTTTACTTTCGTGGGCTGTGATAAATGGAAAACGCAGTGTTTCAGTTGTCCTCAAAAAAAAGGTTACCCTGGTAGCTATTTCTTAGACAGATCAAAGCAAAACCATAAGCAGAAGAAGAAATTATTCACATCAGTAAATGATATGACAATAGTTCCTGTTTCCAATTGGCTAGCCGATATTGTAAAACAATCATACTTGAAAGATTATCCTATTTGGGTAATAAATAACGGTATTGATGTGAATGTCTTTTCACCTCAAAGTGGGGATGGCATTAGGTTAAAGTATGGATTGGCCGACAAATTTATTCTGCTTGGAGTGGCAACAGAATGGGGGAGAAGAAAAGGATTGCATGATTTTATCGAACTAAGTAAAATACTGAAGGATGATGAAATAATAGTACTTGTCGGCCTAAAAGAAGATCAAATTAAGATACTTCCTGAGAATATCATCGGGATTACCCGTACCGAGAGTACACAAGAATTGGCAGAGTTTTATTCGTCTGCGGATGTTTTTGTTAATCCTACTTGGGAGGACAATTTCCCAACAACTAATCTGGAAGCGATAGCATGCGGAACACCGGTAATTACTTACGAAACAGGTGGTAGTCCTGAGGCTATCGATGAATTGACGGGTATTGTGGTTGAACAGGGCAACATCCACAAGTTAACGGAAGCTATCAATCAGATTAAAGAAAAAGGGAAACAATCTTACTCAGAAGCTTGTGTGAAACGTGCACATCGTCTTTACAGGAAAGAGGATCGCTACAGGGAGTATATTGAGTTGTATGAGGAACTACTGAACAAATAGGGTTCTGAGAGTTTTTCATTGTCTTTTGAATATCAAAATAAAGAGATAATTAAAATTATATGTCACTATTTACAAACAAAATCTTACTTATAACCGGAGGTACAGGCTCTTTCGGTAATGCCGTATTGAAACGTTTTTTGGATACAGATATTAAAGAAATCCGCATATTCAGTCGTGACGAAAAGAAGCAGGACGATATGCGGCATCAATACCAGAACCCGAAAATCAAATTCTATATCGGCGATGTGCGCGACAAACGGTCGGTG
>JAKPZU010000124.1 GCA_029559915.1 Bacillota bacterium | reverse complement strand
CCTCTTACTCTCATCAAAGGCGAAAAAGCGGCAAAACCCAAGCGTCCCCAGGAACCCCAACCTCCATTCCCTTACAAGTCTGAAGAGGTATTTTTCAAAAATACCAGGGAGGATTTTACGCTTGCCGGCACTTTGACTATTCCCGAAGGAGAGGGTCCTTTTCCGGCAATGATCCTAGTCACCGGAAGCGGTCCCCAGAATCGTGACGAGGAATTGATGGATCATAAGCCTTTTGCCGTGATTGCAGATTATCTTACCCGCAACGGAGTGGCTGTCCTAAGATTTGATGATCGCGGAGTAGGAGCTTCCGAGCCCGGCAATCCAGACGGTACCTCCTTTGACTTCTCTTACGATGCAGAGGCAGCTTTCGACTATCTGCTTTCGAGAAAGGAGGTGATTCCTTCACTTTGCGGCATTACCGGCCATAGCGAAGGGGGTTTTATAAACTTCATGGTGGCTCAAAGGCGGCCTGACGTTGCTTTTCTTATTTCACTCGGAGGTCCGGCAGTGACAGGTGCAGAGGTTCTCAAACTCCAGCAGGTTGAAATATATCGAGGAATGGGTATGCCTGAGCAGGCCATCGAGCAAAACAGAGTGATTTCAGAGCAAGTATTCGCCATAGTGAAGAAATATGATACTCCGGATGAGAATTTCCGCAAAGAAGCACTGAGTTATCTTGCGTCTGTGGGAATGCCTGATGATGTCGCAGTTCCTATGATTGATCAATACAGCTCTCCCTGGATGTTTTATTTCCTCAAATATGATCCGGCCCCGGCTATCCGCGAAGTTACCGTACCGGCCTTGATTCTCAACGGCACGCTTGATAAACAGGTGGTATCCTATCAAAATATTCCTGTTTTCCGTCAAATAGCAGAAGAGACAGTCAGGGATAATATGCAGATTGTAGAGCTTGAAGGACTCAACCATCTCTTCCAGCATGCCGAAACAGGACTTCCTACAGAGTACGCCACCATTGAGGAGACTATTTCCGAAGAAGTGCTGGCGCTGATGCTTGAATTTCTTAAATCCATAAAATAAGTGAACTTTTAGGTTATTTAAAGGTGATTTTGTAATTCCGGCGAATGAATTTTGGTAATTTCTTCAAAACTGCCTATTTTTAATGTTTATACAAAGGAAATCGTATAGATTATTATGGGATTGGAAAGTCAATTAGATGTTTCAGATAATCAGTCCGGATTTGTACCGGACAGCAATTAAAATGTAACGTAAACCAACAATTAAATGGACATAAAAATGCATGAAAAGATTTTAAAAATCATTAACACAGTCCTTGAAAATAGGTCAAAAAAAAGGTTGGAATCATTAACTCCTGAAATGCACCTCAGGAATGACATTGGATTTGATTCACTTGATTTGGCTGAACTAACAGTACGGATTGAAGCAGAGTATGATATTGACATTTTCGAAGATGGAATCGTAAATACAGTGGCAGAAATTCTTAAAAAACTGGAGAGTTACTAATGAAATTATTTATCAAGGATATTGATAACGAAAGACTTGTGACGTGGAACTTTTTAATTGATGACATTAATAATACATCAATCTACAATCCCTATTGTAAGTCTGCTGATTATTACACTGTATTTAAACATATAATTTTATCCTTGCTATTAGATGAGGAGATAATTCTTCTTGACTCGGACTTTACTAAATCTGAATTGATACAACTTACTGGCCATTCCGATTACGCAGAATTTATTAAACCTATTGACAAAAGCAAAATGTCACTTCTAGGTAATAAGAAGGAACTAATCGAAAAGTTGAGCAATTCCCACAATAAGTGGAAAATAACATTGTTTACATCAGGCACAACCGGTATTCCCAAAAAGGTTAGTCATGATTTTAACTCAATTACAAGATTTGTAAAAGTTTCTGAACGTAACAAAAAGAGTATTTGGGGATTTGCTTATAATCCCACACACATGGCTGGTATTCAGGTTTTCTTTCAAGCATTACTTAATGGTAATTCCATGATTCGGCTCTTCGGCCTGAATACTGAAGGTATTTACACTGAAATTAAAAATAATGGAATAACGCATATTTCAGCCACTCCAACTTTTTACAGACTCTTGCTACCCTGTTCGGAAGCATTCCCATCTGTGGAAAGGATAACATCCGGAGGTGAGAAATTTAATGAAAAGACCTTTAAGCAACTTAATGAAATTTTTCCCAATGCTAAAATAACTAATGTGTATGCTTCAACAGAGGCAGGGACATTGTTTGCTTCACAAAATGACATTTTTACTATTAGACCGGAATATGAGAACATAATTCGCATTGATAATAATGAACTTTTAATTCACCATACTTTAATGGGAAGCACAGACACAGAGATTGATGAATGGTATCATACAGGTGATGTAATCGAGATTGTTTCAAATAATCCATTGAAGTTTCGTTTTGTAAATCGTAAAAGTGAGATGATCAATGTTGGTGGTTATAAGGTGAATCCCACTGAAGTTGAAGAAGCAATATTAACCTTACCTGGAATTAAAAATGTTCGCGTGTATCCAAAATCAAACTCTATACTTGGAAATATCATTTGTTGTGAAGTTGTTACACGCAGTAACCAAATAACTGAATCCTCAATACGAGCATTTCTACAATCTAAAATTCAGGAATATAAGATTCCAAGAGTTATTCGATTTGTAGAAGAACTTTCCACTACAAGAACTGGTAAATTAAAAAGAAACTGAACATGAATATATTATTAACAGGAGCTTCCAAAGGCTTAGGTTTAAAAACTACTGAATCTTTATTAAATAAGGGTTGGAAAGTCTATGCAATAAGTAGGAGCAAAACAGAAAATTTAAACGAATTATTGCTTCAATATCCTGATAATCTTAAATGGTTACAGTATGATTTAGCTGATGGAGAAAATATTAGACAGACTGTATTTAAAGATTGGATTAGTTTTGACACACCAATTCATGGATTTGTCAATAACGCAGCCCTAGCATATGATGATATAATTACAAATTTGAATCTGGTTTCACTTGAAAAAATGTATCGTCTGAATGTGTTTGCTCCTATGATATTGACAAAATTTGTATTGAGGCAAATGCTTCTGCACAATATCAAAGGCAGTATCGTGCATATTTCGTCAATAAGCGTTCATACCGGTTACAAAGGCTTAGCAATGTATGCTTCGACAAAAGGAGCGTTGGAAGCATTTTCAAAAAATACAGCTCGTGAATGGGGGGAAAAGGGGATTCGCTCTAATTGTTTAGTTGCAGGTTTTATGGAAACTGAAATGAGTTCAACACTTTCTGACAGTCAGAAAAACCGTATTTACCAAAGAACCTCAATGAAACAACCGGTTGATGTAGAATCGGTTGCTGAAACGATTGGATTTTTGCTGTCCGATGGAGCAAAATCTATTACTGGACAGAATATTCATGTTGATAATGGAACAATTTAAAGATGAAGATTAAAGTTAAGAGAATAAGAGAAGAAGATATTCCAGAACTCATTAAGTTCAATAGAAGAGTATATCCAAAGAGAGACAAAATTAAAGAACCTTTTTCTTATAGATTTCTAAAGAATCCGTTTGCTCAGCAATTATATTCCTATATATCATATTTAGAGGATGATTCGATAATTGGGCAAATACTCTTAATGCCCTCTCAGTTCAAGTATAATGGAAAAATACAAGATGCGACTTGGGGTATGGATTATATTGTTGATGAAAAATATAGAGGTTCTTTTGCAGGTGTACAACTATGTAAAAAAGCAATAAAAGAGAACCTTCATTTTGGAATTGGTCTATCGGACGTTTCGTTAAAAATGCATCTAGTTTTCAATGAAAAAATCATTGGAAAAATGACCAAATATATTAAAGTATTTAACCTATTATCACTTGTTTGTCTCCTGACAAAAAGATTTAAAACAATTCGATATACTTTCCCTGAACATATTAAAGTTGGTAATACATATTTTAATAAAGTTAATAAGCCGGAAGAAATCAAATCAGATAATGGGTATTGGTATGGAAATGACATTCTCGAATTTTCCAGAAATAATGAATTTTTAAAATGGCGCTTTTTCTATTATCCTGAAAAATTTATTGTTTATAAGATGCACGACAATACAGATAATCACAAGTCTGTATATTTCGTTGTAAGAAACGTCGTCTGGAGAAATCTTAATTGTTTTCTTATTGTAGATTATAGGTTTAACTCTAATAGTGATTTTAAACTCATCCTTAAAGCCATTGGTAAATTATCAAGACTCAATAATGTTTCAGCAACTATTACAGGTGCTTCATTGGGTTCTCTTGATAAGTTATTGAAGAAAAAATTATATTTTCCATATGGCAATAAAATGGATATTGTAACTAACTTTAATGTAAATTCTCTCATCAATAATGTTAATAATAGTCTAATGGTGACTTTTGCCGATTCTGACTGTGATCATTACTTTGGTAACAAAAAATGGTAAAAATTATGGCTAATAAGGTAATCAACTTCCACGATGTACATGACCAAGTATGGTTTGAAAAAACTCTTTTAATACTTAAAAATAAATATAACTTAATTGGCGTTGAAAAAGTTGAGGATTTATTTTATAAGAAGCATAGATTGCAAAATTCTTGTCTCATAACAATTGACGATGGAGA
>JAKPZU010000121.1 GCA_029559915.1 Bacillota bacterium | reverse complement strand
CCTACAAAAATAAATTTTCCCTCAGGGTCGTACTTGAGCAGATTGGATAGCAGTTTTCCATCGCCAAAGCGTGCTTGCGTCGGATTTTTATCTTCCACATCGGCAATCATGGAAGCCTCATCCACAATGTAAAAATATTGTTCTTTACTCGGTGATTTGGGAGTTAATCCAAAAATTAAAACAAGCTGTCCGGTTTCGTCCACACCTGTTTCGTCTTCTTCACGGGCTATTTCTTCGATGTCTTGATTGAAACCTTCGAGGGAATATATAATGCTGTGAACCGTTGAGGCAGGTGTACCGGTGATATTTGTCAAAATTTTGGCTGCTCTTCCTGTAGATGCCATAAGATTGTAGTTCAGCTTTCTATCTCGCAACTCATCGATAAAAAATCGTATAAGTGTGGTTTTTCCCGTTCCGGCATGGCCATTAAGAATAAAAACCTTTTGCTGATTGTTTTTGATAAAGGCTTTGAACTTATCAAAAACGTATTGCTGATCGTCGGTCAGCCTGATATTTTCATCAATTCCCATATTTTCTAAATCGAACGAAATTGAATGTTATCTCTTTTTGTCCATTTCCTAAATCTTTACTTTGACGAGTAGATGTGGATAAAATGCAACTGATACCCACGTTTCGTAGCTTTTCCACCAACGAAACGGTAAAGCTCATCTCGCCCATCAGGTGTACGGTTACTTCTGACTGTTCGTTATTGGCTATTTCCATTATCTTTTGCAGATACTCATCGGTAAGCCGGTCTACATATTCTTCATCGCCGTCAGGATCAACAGCAGGGAAAGGCATATCCACACATTCGCCGTATTGGGCGGCAGCTTGCAGTTGTGCTTTGTCCCATAGGGAAGATGGGTGGTTGGTGAGGTTTATGAATTGTTTATTTGTTTTTGGAAGTTCTGGAACCGTGCTCCCTGAAAGTGCTGAAGCGAAGACAAAAATATTTTGTTTTAATTGGCTTTTTATTTTTGCAGCAGTTAATGGTGGCTTTTTACTCCTCATTCCACTATGATTGAGGTCGTTCCTTAGTTCTGTTAAACTTGAAAAAGCTCCGGCAATCCCCTCTTTTTGAATAAATTCATCTTTTAATATATTGCGAACTGTTTCTAAGTTTTGTTGATGTACTTCATCGCTATCCGTACGGGGAAGCATCCACTTTTCCTCATCCTCCTCTATCTTTAAAGACTTTATTTTAAAAGCTCTGTTTACCAATTCTCGTCTCTCTTCATCATCTATATCAATATTATGCCTATTACTAAAAAACGTAACTATATTTTCTATCAGAATGGTTGCAGATTGTTGATAAAGTCCATTATCAAAACACCATTGAGCAGCAACAAAACCATTATTAATATTGGGGCTACCATCAAATACATCAAAAGCATCTCTAATTTTCTTTATAACTGGATTTAAAGGTTTAATAAAAGTAGCTTCTGTTTCTTTTAATTTCTCTTTCAATGCACTTAAATTAGTGGATTTCACTATGTTTAATCCCCTGCAAGTTTGAAAATCTTCTGTAGTAAATCTAATACGGTCAACTAAATCCCTGACAGGGAATGCCTTTTTCTTAATAACCAAATCTTCGTTACGAAGTATTGGTGTAAGATTTAGCTTTGATAATTCAGAAAGCTTTTCGGTATTCCCATTTTCCAGATAATCAGCGGCAGCAAATGTCCAATCCTGCAAGGCTGAAATTGGAAGTAAGTCTATTAACGGCGCTTCGTTTGTGTCTCTATTTCGTGCTTCGTAATTACCATAGGTGATTCTTTTTACTTTTATGTTTTTCAGAAATTTGGCATAATTACTCAACACCAGCAAAAGCATCGGGAGATAACGAAAACTATGTGTTAAGTCAATGTACAACTCGTCGTTGTTTTCCAACTTGTTGAATATAATAGAAAATATTTCCCACATTTCTGTTTCGTTTTTTCCATCAGGAATGGAAACCTCTTCCGGAGTGAAAGGAAGTTCCATTTTTTGTAGTACCTGCTTTAACCCGGAGTATTTAACATTCTTTTTTTCGGAAATATTAAATCGCTCTTCTCTGTCCCAATTATCCTCTCTTGCTTTATCTGTCAAAACAATAAAAGCTTTGGAAGTACTTTCCCATCGCTTTGCCTTTATGTACTCTAATGTGGCTTGTTGTGCGAATTTTGTTTCGTTTGAAATGAAATCCGAGGTGGTGTACCTACATTTTTCATAAAAAGTTGTACCTAAAATAGAAAGAAATACTTTTCTTGCCATACTGTTTTTATATTTTTAATTCCTTTTGTTTAAGATCTTTTTCACTAAAAATTCCTTTTATTCCCAGAATTTTCATTCTTTTTTCCACCGCTTTCATTCTAATTTCGTTAAAATCTCTTCGCGGTAGTCCATATTTAATAAAAATATAGGGATTGACCCGTAGTCCGAAATCTTTGGAAATTGCTGATAACTTGTACATAATTTCTTCCAAATATTCCGGCGGGTTCTGTATCGGACGACCATCACTTCCTATCTCTTTGGGTTTGAATAACGAAGTCTTACATTCGCTAACGAAAAGCTGGTTGTTTTCTATCCACATCACATCTATCTCGTTGTCGTTATCCTTCTCGTTTCTGTCCCGAAATAATTTTACGCCACGTGCTATTTGCTTTTTCTCCGGACTCAGTCGCTTGTCGTTTTTGATCCGATTAAAGACATATTTCTCGAACTCTTCGCCTTGATCATCATCATGTCGATATTCGGTTTCGCTTGTCTCAGTATATAGTCCGTAAAGGGATAAATATTCTGGGATGCTTACCTGGTAGGTGATTGGTAAATCTTCGCCGGTACGTGCGTTCTCTATTTTGTTGGTGGCGATAGGCACATAAAAATAATCTGCCCTGTACTTGAAAAAGTGCTGATATACGGCGATAGACATAATTTTTGTGCCGCCCGTCAGATTCACTATATACTTGTCTTCCCTACAAAAGTTCTCGTTTTGTAGCTTTTGCCGTGCATTGGACAAATCTTCCTCCGAAATCACAACTATCCTTACCTCTTTCTCGTCAATACCCAAAGCATTGCAATAGCGTGATGTCATGCCTTTTTCACCCATCCTTTGGGTGGTGATAAAAATATGAGCATCATACTGCCCCTCATACTCCTTGGCAACAAGGAAATTGGGCAGCAGGTGTTCGGAGAGTAAGGAGATTAGGTGGGTCATGCTTTTTTTGTTTATCTTGAAAACTTGGCTATAGGTTATTATTCTGCATTTCATCAAACCACTCTTTACAAGTTTTCTCTCCTACTAAGTCGGATAATTGTTTCCATTTACCAATATTGTTCCAATTCATTTTATCTCTTCGTCTCATTGATTGATATATTTCAAATACTTTATATTTCAAATCCTCCAAATCTTTACTACTCATTTCATTATATTTAAGCCAAGATTTCAGGTTGCCGAACAGGGTTGGCAATTTGTTTGATCTATCAATCTTTTCTGACAATGGAACACGGTTTCTTTCTTCTTTCTCTTTTTCCTCTTGTTCTTTTGCTGCTTTAATTGCAGCTTCCGGTTTCTCTCTTTCTGATTCCGCTATTTTTTCTGCTTTTGAGCGCTCTGCTTCCTCTTCTTCTTTCTTTTTAGCATTTAGTGCCTCTTTATGTTTTACAGCCAAGGAAGTAGGCTCGTATCTTTTACTTTTTAAGTCAGTGTATAGCTGCAAATATTCTTTAAACCCTCTACCATTAACACCTCCTTTTGCCAATATAAATTCGTTATTTTGGGGATTATCAATATCAAGTTTCATATATTTATATAAAACATCGTCAGCTGTTACCTCTTCCTTAGCCAAAGTAAACAGTTGAATGATAGAGTTATCTTTACTCCAATTATAAACACATTTGTCATTCATTAAATTCTCGAACTCTGCCATCAATAATTCGGGATTAATTTCTATGTCAGCATTAAGTTTCGCTGTTAAAGAAACTTTTCCAAATCCGTATGGTTTACCTTGTCCTATCTGATGAAAACAATCTTCTGTATTGTGAAACGTTAAAGCAGATATAAGAGC
>JAKPZU010000113.1 GCA_029559915.1 Bacillota bacterium | reverse complement strand
CGGTGGAAGTAGTTTTACCCCCCCCACCCTTGTTGTTCAGAATCGCGATTGTTCTCATGATGCTCCTGACGCCCCTGCCGGGCATCAGAATTTCCACCAAAAGGGGGAGATTTGTCAAGGGGGAAACTGTTACCAATGACTACACTGCTGCTGAAACGCCCGTTCCAAAGCATAAAATGATTTGCCCTCTCTTTACGGATATGCATATTGTCATGATATCATCTTCACAGATTTTGTCCCAAATGATGTTGTAAATTGATTGGCATCTCCAGCCCCATTAATAAATAATGGGGCAACCAAATTTTAAACAAAAAGGAGATACCAATATGAAAGGTAAGAAAAATGAATCAAAAAAGCAAGGAAGAAAATCAGTAAAGATTGAAAAAAATATTCAGGAAGAACTTGAAAATTCACTTCTTGAGCAGATAATTTCATTTGGAATTGAATCATACCTTGAACTCATTGAAGCTGAAATAACAGAGATTTGTGGTGAACGCTATAAGCATATGACAAATAGAGAATTTACACGATGGAGCAATACAGCAACACCACTAATACTTGGAGGTAGAAAAATTTCTATCAGCCATAGCCGTATTAGAAATATAAAAGATAATTCTGAGAAAGACATTGAAATAATTAATCGGTATAAGAACAAGGAACTGCTCTCACAAAGACAAATGGAACAAATGATTATTGGAGTTTCTACCCGTAAATACAAACGGTCTCTTGAAACTGATACAAAAGTAAAAACCTATTCAGATTCAAAAAGCACAGTAAGTAGAAACTTCATTGCAATGACAAAAGCCAAACTTGATGCCTGGAGAAATGAACCCATAACAGCAGTATATCCAATACTGATGATTGATGGCATTGTTTATGCTGATACAACTGTTCTTGTGGCTATGGGTATTGATAAAACAGGCAATAAAAAGGCACTAGGAGCATGGGAAGGCTCAACTGAGAACAGCCGTACATGTACGGACCTGTTGCAGAGCCTTATTGAGAGAGGTCTTAAACCATCGAACATTAAACTGGCAATTATTGATGGCAGCAAAGCCCTTAGAAAGGCTTTAAAAGATGTCTTTGGCAGTGAAATTTTGATTCAAAGATGCCAGGTTCATAAGAAGAAGAATGTTGCTGAATATCTTCCAAAAGAAAAACGTGAATCAATTAAGCGAGCAATGACAGAAGCATATAAAGCAGAGAATTACAACACGGCAAAAAAGCTATTGATAAATATTAAAAATAGTCTTACAGAAAAATATCCCCAGGCTGCTCGTTCATTGGAAGAAGGTCTTGAAGAAACACTGACTTTACATAAATTATCTGCTCATAAAGATATACGGAAAAGTCTTTGCACAACTAATCCCATTGAGAGTCTGAATAGTGGTATTAGAAATGTTACACGGCGTGTTAAACGATGGAGAAATTCTGACATGGTGATACGCTGGGTCTGTACAGCGATACTTGAAAGTGAAAAGAATTTCAGAAGAATTAATGGATATGTACACATGGATACATTATTAATAAATATTGAGAACTGCGGTAAAAAAGTTCTTGAAGAAAATCAAAGGGTCGCATAGAAAGGATGCAGGTGCTATTCAATTACAACATTGGATGGGACATCCTCCAACTTTATAAACGGATAGGTTTTTTTATTTAATTTTTGACTTGATATGATATAATAGTCTTGTAGAAATATTTCTGACTCCCGGCTGAAAAGCAGCCCTTACATCGGAGGATTCCAATGCGTTTCGGAACCAACAATATCTCCATAAAGAAAAAAATAATATTTCTCGGCATTGCTATAATTCTTTCTTTCACAGCAGTTATTTTTTTCTACCTCTTACCGAAAGTCGAATCATTTGTAATTGAAAAAAAGAAAGAAACAATCAAAAGCGTAGTTCAAACTTCAGTAGGCATAGCAGAATCTTACAGAAAACTCGCCATGTCAGGCGAAATATCCGAAGAAGAGGCGAAAACACGTACAATGCATGCAGTACGTGCGATGCGTTACGGAGATAAACTTGCAGACTACGTCTGGATAAATAATTTTCAGAAAATAATGCTCATGCATCCAGCCAACCCGCAGATGGAGGGCAAAGATCAATCATCATTTCAGGATAAAAACGGCCTTAAAATATTCGATGAATTTCTGGAAAAAGCAACTTCTGCCGAAAAACAGGGATTTGTCAGATACGCATGGCCGTCAAAGGATAACCCGGATTTAATCGTACCCAAAGAATCATTTGTTCTTTCATATGAACCATGGCAGTGGATTTTCGGATCAGGAATATACATTGATGATGTATATAAAGAAATACAAACCATAAAGATAAGCCTTAGCGTTATTGTTCTAATCGTAATTTCAGTGAGC
>JAKPZU010000103.1 GCA_029559915.1 Bacillota bacterium | reverse complement strand
CATCTTCATTCCAATCTGAAAGCGCCTCCTCATCAATATCAAAAACACCGAAATTATATATATTTTTATTTTTTACGTATACCAATGTGTGTTCATGCGTATCTGAAAATCCATAAGCATCAGGATTACCTTTTAAGTTCATAATTGTCGGTAAGCACGAAACGAAATTGTCGGCCCCAAATATCTCATCACTTATTTTTCTTAAATTATGTACTTCATTATCGTCAATAGATATGAAGATAACGCCATCATCCCTTAATAAATTAAGAGCTAATTTCAATCGCGAGTACATCATGCATAACCAAATTGAATGGAAACGACCATTTGATTCTAAATTTTGTACTAAACGGTTTCCCACCTCATCTATTTGAAAACTTGCTAAATCATGTTCAGCTTTAGCTGCTGTAAAATTATCCTTATAGATAAAATCTCTACCTTTATTATAAGGGGGATCGAAATAAATCATCTTGATCTTGTTTAGGTAGTTCACCTGTAGAAGTTTGAGAGCATCAAGATTATCCCCTTCTATGTAAATATTCTTTGTATTGGCAAAATCAACACTTTCTTCTTCACAGGGGCGCATGGTTTTGGCAATAGGTGCGTTGGCTGTGAGCAGAGCTTCACGCTTACCTGGCCAATTTAGATGGTAGCGTTCCTGTGGTCCTTCAACCAGAACAGGCGAGAGTTCCTGGCGCAGGAGGTCAAAATCGACAGCCCGGCGAATAACACCCTGTTCGTCCCGGCTTTCGGTGATGCAATTGGGAAACAGTTCGGCGATTTTATCGATATTTGCTTCCACCAGATTCGGACTTTGCATTTTCAATTTATCCATCGGCTGTTCCTTTTTCGTCATTTTATTTGGTCAACACAGTTATTTGATGATTGAGCTCCCGGATGTGTGCATTCAAATCCACTTTACGGTTAAACTGCTTTTCACTGTTCATCTTCGTTTCCAACGCCCGCAGCTCCCGCTGGCATTGTTTCAGCAATCGGACACGTTCCACCAAAGATTCCAAAGATTCACCGCGACGCACCGGGATACCGATATAAGTCTTCATGATCTGCTCATAGAGCGATTTAATATCCAGCGCACCCGGCAGAGGTAAAGCAGGTGTTTTATGATCCAGCCACGGGGTTTCAAAGTATTCTTCAATCACCCAGCCATTGGAAGCATCCTGCGCGGGCCGTTTGAAACCAGCAAAGCCTTTGATCCGATTTTTATACCGCAGGTGAAAAATTATCGGGTATGGGATGGCCTTATCAATTACGTTTATAACATCATTGCCAAGCTCTTGCTCCCTGAGCGCAATTTCGAACACCTGAATCTCACTATATCCGTCGCGGGGTGGCAGATTAGTGGTTGCAGGTGAAAGTTTATATTTCCAGATGATTTCACTTACCTGGGTGACAAACTTATCCTTGACTGACTTGCGCGGTTTGGCATGGGCGTAAATTTTGTTTTTGGGGACCGGCCTGTTAAAAAGCGCTTGTTGCGGATAAGTAAATATCATGCGCTATCCCCCTTTACCACCAGAAAGGCAATCAGTTCGAAATCATCAAGGCCGGTAATTGTATTTTGCAGCGCTGATGTGCCGCCACCGCTAAAAAGACTGTCAATGTCCTTTTCTTCCTTGAGGTCGATCATGGATCGGATTGCCTGAGCTAGTAGGCGGGAATATACCTCCATCTTCCGGCCATCATGTGTCTCCGTGTTGAATGATCCGTATAAATATGGCTCCGGTTCGACTTTCCCTTTACAGGCCAGTCTCAACAGATCAAGTATCTTTTTGACTTCGGTGTGGTTGATGATGACTTCACCGTTTACATCAATGTACACAAGGTAATAAGGGTGCAACCGGTTCATCTGGCTGACGTTGAGGCCGTGATCGGTATTGCGTAAAACGAAAATGACACCCGGCGGTAAACCTTTTTCCGGGTCGGCCACAACAAGCGCGTGCAAACCTTTGGGCATGTTATCCAGGCTGCCATTGGTCTGAACATAATTAACCAAATCCATGCGGAAATCGTTCAGGCCCAAATCGGTGATGGATACACCGGTTTTGACATCTTCCAAATCAATGACTTCATCCTGAAGTCTCTGAAGCTGTTCCTTGCGGTATGCCAGATCATTGGCTTCGGCGCTCAAAACATTGTCATCGCCGGTGGCGGTGACATCCGCAATAACCATGCGGTTTTCGACACGACTCTTCAGGTTGATGTAGTCGTCCAGCGAGATATCCGGCCAGAAGTTGACCAGTTGAATCCGGGCATTCCTGGAGCCAATCCTGTCAATACGGCCAAAACGCTGTATGATGCGTACTGGATTCCAGTGAATGTCGTAATTGATCAGATAATCGCAATCCTGAAGATTTTGGCCTTCGGAGATGCAGTCGGTACCGATGAGGACATCTATTCCAGTGAGTTCGTTAGGCAGGATGAGAGCCATTTCTTTGGACACTGGAGAAAACAGCGTCAACAGTGATTGAAAATCATACCTGCGTTTGAGAGTTGATTTGCAGCCATCGCTGCCGGTTATTTTAGCCGTATGCAGACCGAATTTTTCTTTGATGAACGGCGCCAGATGGTCATAAAGATAGCCTGCGGTGTCGGCAAACGCGGTAAAAATAATAATTTTTTTGTTTCCCGGGTTGGTCGGTTCCTTTTGCTTGTACTCAATAAGCTTTTTGAGGTCTTGGAGCTTCGCGTCATCAGGCGGTGTAATTTTTCCCATTTCCTGAAGAAGCCCGTAAATAAGTTGCCTGTCGTTTTCCAGCTCGAAACTCCAGGAATCGAGATCCATGTCACCAAGGTTGATTTGGACTTTGCCGCCGATAGAGTCGTCACTTTCGTCAGCAATGCCCATGTCATCTTCATCGGCGTTTTCAAAAGCGGCAGAAATATCTTCAAAACTATCCGCTATCCCGGACTGTTTAAATTTGGCAATTTTCGCCAGTGTTCGTTCATGTTTTTCCAGTAACATCTGCAAGGTAAGTCGAAAGGCTTCTACCGAGCTTTCCAGACGCTTCAGCAGATTGACAGTCATTAAGGCCTGAAGGCTTCTTTCCCTGTCACTCTGTTTTAAACGGGAGATCCCGCCTTTCACCTCGGTGTCATATTTTGCTTCGTATTTACCGAGACGGCTGGCCAGGATATAGCGAAATGGAGCATAAACAGCCATACTAAGTGCAACCAACCGATTGAAAATATCGCTGAAGCTGAGAACGTCATGTCGATGCGTCAATGGACTGTGGAATGAGATCGGTTTCAGGCGTTGCGGAAACGGGCCTATATCCCTGGTGTCGTAAAATTTTTGTATATGTTTACGGGAACGGGCAATGGTGACACTGTCCAGCAAATCAAAGAAATCGAAATCCAACGCCTGCAATATTGCCGCCGGTGTGCGTTCCACGGGCGAGAGTTTAGCCCAAGTATTAAACACCGCCTGAGCCCGCCTGAATATCTCATTAACATCCTTTCCTGTCCGCAATTTCTGACTGAATTTTTCCGAATCACCTTCATAGGCCAGGGCAAGCTGGTTTCGCAGATCGCTAAACCTGTTATTAACCGGTGTAGCGGAAAGCATCAGTACCTTGGTCTTTACGCCCGCTTTGATAACGTTGTTCATTAATTTCTGGTAGCGGGTTTCTCTGTCCTTGAAAGCTTCATTATTGCGGAAATTATGTGATTCATCAATGACCACCAGATCATAGTTACCCCAGTTGATCCGGTCCAATCGTATTCCCAGGGAATAGCCGCGTGTTCTTTGTAAATCCGTATGGCAAAGAACATCGTAGTTGAAACGGTCAGAGGCAAAGATATTTGTTACCAAATTCTGATTGTAGTTTTGCCAGTTATCCGCCAGTTTTTTCGGGCAGAGGACTAAGACGGATTTATTGCGCAGTTCATAATATTTGATAACCGCTAATGCGCTAAAGGTTTTGCCCAAACCGACGCTATCGGCCAGGATGCAACCATTATAGCTTTCCAGCTTATTGATGATGCCTACGGCGGCGTCACGTTGAAAATTGAAAAGTTTTTTCCAGATCAGGCTGCTCTTATAACCAGTTAAGTCGTTAGGTAAAACATCTTCCGAAATGTCTTCAAGAAATTCATTGAAGATATTGTAGAGGATTAAGAAGTAGATTGCTTCCGGGGAATTTTCTGCATAGACTGCTGCGATGTGTTCGCATATCTTGTCTGTTATATCATTAACCTTTTCAGGATCATCCCAAATTTGGTCAAACAGGGTCAGGTAGGCCGACGTCAGCGATGGATCGGTCATTTTATTGACAAAATTTGATATTGCGTTTCCGCGCTGGTATCCGAGATCGACAGCAGTAAAACCGGACAGAGGCATATAAACTGATTTTGCCTGTTCTTCTTCTACACAGGCATATTGCTGCATCGGCACATTGATACAATTGGATTTGAACTGAACCTTTTGCCTGATCCAATCGGCGCATTCCTTTGCTATGGCGCGTTGCGTCAGTTCATTTTTCAATTTGATCTCAAATTCCGAACCATACAGGCTGTTTTCACGTCGCAGTTTAGGTATGTAAAACTCTCTTTTTTCTTTGCTTAACTTATCCGGAATCTGATCGGATATGAAGGTGGGGGCCGTAAAAATAAATTTCAAAGAATCAATCTGTGCTAGTTCCTTCTTTAATGCTTCGTACGCATATATGGAAAAACAGGAGGCCGCAATTTTCAGTTTTGCATTTGGTTGGAGGGTCTTCTTGAGGTTGTCACCGAACAGATTAGTTATGTTGTCGATAATCTCCATTAAGGATTCCTGAAAAGTGCTTTGTCAGACTATTCCGAACTGCCCTTCTTTGAGCTTGTTTCATGGTCCATAAAATTCAACTCAGCAGTCTCCTGATTTGATTTCGTACTTTGAGAAGCTTTGTCTTTGTATTTTTTCAATAGATCTTGGATCGCCTCCTCCAAAAGGTCATTTGTTGAATGCTTGTTTCGGATGGCGAGTATTTTAATTTCCTGGAGTAGTTCACTGTCCAGGGTTGTCGTGTATCGTTCTCTTGCAGCCATAATTTTTTATATCTTCCCTTTACATCAATATCAAGTAATAAAATCATTTGACTATATACGTAAATACGTATATAAGTATATACAACAAAAGTGAACAGCGTGTAAATAAAAATATTTTCAGCAAAATAATAGAAATTTACTTAATATTTTTGGGTCATTAGCCGCGTTTCAGGTATTGGAAAATTTCTCGTTTTATCTTTAAACAAAAGGAGAAGTAGGCATGAATAATTCAAAATGTGATTTACGCTTATTAGTTTCGCCTTTCCCGGAAGTGAGTGATCAATCTGTTACGTGGGGGGAAGGTAAGATTTTTAAACCTATTGATAGCCACAAGGCAATAGTTGATACAAAGACTGGCAAGGTATTTTCTATTGTATCCAAGGATTATAGGCTAATACGACACGAGGAGGCCATTGACGTAGTAGAAAAAGCCATCAGAAAACATTCCGACCTTGGCGATTATACTACATCAACAGCATTTTATAATGATGGTGGCAGAATGTGTCGAACATACAGATTTCCAGAAATCTCAGTGAACATATCTCCAGGTGATGCGGTTAATCTCCAGCTACATTTGTACAACAGTTACGACAAGACTTGGCCATTCATCGTTCTACTTGGGGCATTCAGATTGGTTTGTGCCAACGGCCTTGTCATCGGAAAAAAGTTTTACAGTATTAGACGGCGTCATGTCTTTGATCTAGCAGAGACCGCCATATTGAACAATCTATCGTCATCCATTCGCCAATTCCGGTTCCAAGGGAAAGCATGGAAACAGATGACCACTATATTGTTGACGAAAGAAGTCTATGGGTGGGTAATGAAGACCATGAAGCTAGGTAAGAACGCCGTCGATGTAATCCAGGATGAAGCCCGCAAGTCGGTATTACTTTCCGATGAAGGAATGCCGATATCAAATCTGTGGTTCTTTTATAACTTGCTCACCTGGTACATATCATTCCATGCTGTATCTCTGAACCACAGAGTTGAGATGGAAAACCGATTGCGGATAGCCATGAGGTATTTGAGGGCGGGAAAATTCAATTCACAAAATAATAGATGAAAGGAGATTATGAATATGGCTTGCATAGCGAAACGCCGCGGGCGGTATGTTGTTGACTGTTATGACCAGAACGGCAAGCGGTACAGGAAAACGCTGAAGGCTGGCATGACAAAAGAACAGGCAAGAAAAGAACTGTATGAGATCGAATTAAAAATCCAAAGGCGAACTTTTCTCCATGAAAAGAAAACCCCTCTATTTTCTGAAGTGGCCCAAAAATGGCTGGAATATAAAAAGACGCGCTGCCGTGAAACTACGTGGGAAATGTATAAAGGTCACCTAAAAAACCACTTTTCAGACTTAAATGATAAAAGAATAAATCTGATTACCACGGGAACCATTGAACAATTTATTACAGCAAGGCAATCTGGAACAATGGCATTGGCTACGTTAAGAAAACTTATGGTTACGTTAAACCAAATTATGAAATACGCGGTCAGGCATAAAATGATTGACTTTAATCCTGTCCGGGATGCCGAAAGACCGAAATCAACCGGCAAGATTGAACAATCAAGCGAAATCGAAATATTGACACCTGAACAAATTCGCGCCTTGCTAGAAGCTGAACCAGACCAAAAATATAAATTGATATTCTTAACGGCTATTTTAACCGGTATGCGACAAGGTGAAATTTTGGGGCTTAAATGGTCAGATATTGATTTCACGAATAAACAGATCAATGTAAAGCGAACCTATAACCATGACCGTTTCTTTAAACCAAAGACAAAGCAGAGCATAAGAAAAGTTGATATGTCACCGCTGTTGGTCAAGGAACTTGCACAATGGAAATTACAAGGGGCAATCACACAGCAAGATCAAAGCACTGAAGCAAAACTCGAAGCAACCCCTGAAGCAAATCCTGAAGAAAACGAATTTAAAGATCTTATTTTCAAATCCGCGGCCGGGACACCGATAAGCTGTTATAATATGGTGCGGCGGCATTACGTACCAGCGTTAAAAAAGGCGGAGGTACCGTATATTAAATTTCACGCGTTACGGCATACATATGCAAGTCTTTTAATTGACCAAAAGGAAAACATTAAATACATACAGAATCAATTAGGACATTCGACACCTAATATCACGCTGGCTGTTTATGCTCATTTAATGAGAGGCGAAAATCAAGAGGCTGTTTGCAAGCTGGAAAACACAATTTTTCAATCAACCGGTCACAATTTGGTCACAGAAACAAATGAGGGGCTAACCGCGAACGGCTAACCCCTTGATATTATGGTGGGTCAGGACAGAATTGAACTGTCGACACTCGGATTTTCAGGCAGGACCTCCAAGTTTTTTAACCTCCTAATTTTTATCAACATACTGGAATTGTTGATATTTCATTTATTCATGTTTAGCAAGTTTTAGTATGATTTTGCTAGTTTTGGAAACATTTTCTCACACAAAGTCTCACACAGCTTTTACACCTAACATCAGCTAATCGGAGTAGTTACCTTCTTTACATCCTATCCAGCAACCTATAAACGCCGGTATCGGACAGGTAGGACACCTGGAGAATCACTTAACCTTACCATAGCTGAACTATACCATCAGCTGTTACAGCTATCAGTATCACCTAACACCTAGCTATCAGCTATCCTACCTCGGATATTCTACTGATACCTCGAGCGTCATTCATAGCTTGGTTACAGCTATTCGAGCGTTTCTTATAGTGACGATGGACAGCTGTATTTATCCGCAAAATGGAGAATGGAGAGGTAGTGGTAGGAGCAGATAACATCGAGTAGAAGGTAACAGCTGTTAGATTAAAAAGAAATTATTTGGGAGTAATAGCAGTGTTTCTACTATGATCGCTCGACTTAAAGTAGGCTGAATGTAGCTAATAATTTTTATTAAGTGAAATGTTGACCACTATTGAAATCCTCAGCTTCTTCAAAGTGCTTTTTTGCCTCAGTCTGTTGACCCAATAATTCAAATACTGTACCCATGTTGCCAATAAGATTTGAATATGTTGCGTCTTTCCGCAATGTTTCCCGGAACGTATTAAAAAAGTTCGATAAAAAAAGGCGTGTGTTTTTATTATCATTCGTTCGATGATCAGTCCAATATAGGCCGGAGTATTGCTCAGCAAGTTCCTCTTCAGCCACTTGCTCGGCAGTAGGCCATGCAACATTGTCAATGCCATCGGTTGTACTACAAATATACATAGCACCAAATACGGCATATTCCGCCCACAGATTTTGACGAGAGTCTCTATGCTTGTAAATAGTGTTTGCTCTTGAATTATTCATGTTCTTCACAATGCTCCGTGATAAAGCCTTCACTCCAGCATCGTAATTATGGAGCGCATTTTCCAAGTCCCCAGTCTTTTTCTGCGTCAGTGCCAAGCTATTGTATGCAAGGTCATAATCAGGATCAAACTCTATTGCTTGCTTGAGTGATTTGATAGCGTCAATATATTCCCTGTTTAACTGTTGCGCAATTCCAAGTGCTAGCATAATGCGGGGTTCTCGCACATTTATTGCTACCGCACGTTTAAGGTAATGGATAGCTCCTTTCAGGTCGTTTTGAAATCGGCAACACTGGCCTGCCATATAGAGCAGGCCCCAGTCATTTGCATCAGAAACTAATAGCTGTTTAAACAAAACGAGTGCATCTGCGAATCGTTTTTGATGCATTAAGACAATCGCCTCGTCTCGTTTATCTGCCATGTGTATGTGCCTCTTAGTATATATTATTCTAGTTCAACAATTATTATCTGAACTTCGCTTTTCCCGATGAGCTGGATGTCATAATAGCACTATTCATTATTTTTAAAAGAGGAAAATATACTCATTGATTACAAATTCGAAGTCTTGCATTTTTATCTAGGTTGATGATTTGTGGCAGGAGGAAGTAATGTTTATCCTAAGTGATAAATGCTTCGGATTTAATCATCGTGGACTTGACTCTTTTCATCTCTTCCAGCAATTCCTGTTTACTGATGATACCTTTCTTATCCAGAAGATTGATAAGAGCTTCTGATTGAATTACCTCTGACATCAGTAATTCCTCCGCGGTAACTATTTCTTTGGTGTCCAGTTTTTCGGCCATTTTATCGTCCTTTATTAATCACTCAAAGATATTCCCTCTCTGATAAACGTTGGAACTTTGAGGGAATGATTATTTTGAAACGATTTCTTGATATCAGATTGTTGTCTTTCCTGAATGGTTTTCCCAAATACCTTAAAGTGAATATCATCTATAACTTCCTTTAGTTGATCATAACTGAGAACATCGAGAGCCCTTGCAGCAATTAGATAACCATCAATATACTGTTGACGCTCTTTTGAACCGGTTTTTTTCTTTTTAATATCATTATAATGGTCATTCAAAATTCGTGTAAGAACTTCAATGTAGCGTTCTTTGTTTGCCATGATTTAATTGTCTCCTTATTATTCTCAATCTTTACCAGTTACGAGATTTTCTTTTCCCAGTGCGCCGGAGCCCTTTATCAGCCCAGGGAAACCTTTTATCAGGTGGATATTGTTTAATCCGTTGAATCCGCCTTTCTGATAAGCGTTCTTTATCTCCCTCTGTATTTAAATTGCATGAGGTGTTAACATTTATGTTGTTAATAGTGTTGTCACATACAGGGTAATTGGTGCAACCATAAAATTCACCATGCGTCCCCTGTCTTTTAACCATATAGTCATTACATACGTCACAAATGACAGTGTCATATAATATTTCTGTATTATTATAGGTCTTGTCACACCTTGGATAGTTTGAACAAGCTAGAAAAGTTTTGCCATCAATGTTTTTTCTTAAAATCAATGTTCCATGCTGGCAACGTGGACACTTTGGATTTTTAGAAATAATTTCTTCAGTGGTTGCATTTTGATAATAGATGTTTTTGTTATCATTAATAAGTTCACGAATAAAACATGATTTCGATTCATCGGGTGCAAGAAAATAAGTAAAGTTTTTTGTTCTTGTCATAGCAACGTATAGCAATCTGCGTTCTTCGGCATATTCATACTTGTCACTGTTAGAAAGAACTAGCGATAATATGGGATCATCAACTATCTTGTTTGGAAAACCTGATAATTTGTTCTCCATATTAATAACAATTACATTGTCAGCTTCCAGACCTTTTGATTTGTGAACAGTTAAGAATTCGATCTCTAATGATGAATATCTTTTACATAAAACCTTTATTTTATCTGTTTCTGTCTGGACTATGAAATTTGCGTTATCCTGAAGAGCTTCAATATCATAATTGTTACGCCCCAAAATAAGAACATTGGATTTTTCTCCATATTCAGTAACAATATTTTCAATTGCAAACATTACCGCTTCACATACATCTTTTTTGTATAATATTATTTTAAGCGGATTAGTTTTATTTTTATCTGATATCAATCGTTTTTTTAACTGTTTTGGATTCTTTAAAATGAACTTACTTGCGATATCAATTAAATCCTGAGCGTTACGGTATGTTTTCTCAACCTTAAGTTTTTCAGTATGACCTACGTAATTATTAAAACTTGTAAATAAATCAATATCACTTCCCGAAAACCGGTAAATAGATTGCCAATCATCTCCAACAGCCATTAATATTGCGTTTGTTTTGTCCTTTATAGCTTTGATTAATCGGAATCTACTAACCGAAATATCTTGATACTCATCAACTATTATGTATTTATAGTTTGTTTCTATTTTACCTTCTTCTAGGAATGAGGTAGACAGATTAATCATATCATTGAAATCAATGTAATCGTTTTCTTTCATCATGTTTTGATATTGAATGAACAGTGGTTCAACAATTGATAGAAACATTTTTTCTCGATATTTGATAAAATTATTTGTCTGTTTGTCAGATAGTCCTTCAAGCATCGAAAAACTTTTCTCATCATATCCATTTGATTTGAATAAGTTGATAAATGTAACAACGAGCTTTAGAAATTCAGAATAAGTCCGATCATCTTTGGCAATAACTATTTTTTTGAATATCTCCAAATAGTCTACTTGTTTATATTTTATTCCATTCTTTTGCAGCAGATTATCTAATTCAATTAAAAGTCGTCCATATTTATTGAAATATGAGTATGTTTCGAGAAGTTTTGTTCCATGACTACGATGCAAATCTCTTTTCCATTTCATATCATCAATGTATTTTTTAGCTTCAATTTGCGGCAACCAAGGAACTTGTCCATTTTTATCAATCCCAAAGTGTTCTAGATATAAATCATAATCTTGAAGATAAAAATCAGGACGGTATCTTTTTTTGAATTTATTCTCTGTTTCATATGGATACAGTCTTTCATATTCATAACTGACGCCATTGAGATAAAGATGATTGGCTATCATAGCTTCTTCAATACTTTTTACTCGTTCACCCTGAAATGTCTTTTTCTGTTTGGACCATTCTTCTCTTTTTGTTTCTACTTTAGACTTAATGGTTTCTAGATCAAGATGGTTCTCCCGTTCAATGACTTGTCCGAGACACTCAATAGTGTCGTAATTTGTTGGTGTGTTGAAATATAAGCCAAAGAACTCAATAATATTCTTTACGGCGTTTTGATCAGTGAGTATTTCATTCCTAAAATAATTATCAACTACCCTTGTTAAGTCGGTAAATACATCAGGTCGTGAACCATTGATTTTTTGACAAATCTCAAGACCAAGCTTATGAAAGGTCATTGCCTCAACATCAATATTTAATTTGTTAGAAATTCTTTCCTGCATTTCTTTCGCAGCTTTTCTTGTGAAAGAAATCAATAAAATATCTTTAGGATTGATATTTTTATTTTCAACCAGATATTTGACTTTAGCTGCAATAGTTAAAGTCTTCCCGCTGCCTGCACCCGCCAAAACAAGGTTGTTATCCTCGTCCACAATCACTGCTTTACGTTGCTGCTGATCAAGTCTCTTGCCATCAATATTGTCAAATAATGAGCGGCGGCTCAGCATCTCTGCTTCTATGAAGCTTTTATTCCATTTAGCTACTAATCTATGAATTTGAGAATATGTCTGACAAAAACTATCCAAGTCAGCTATTTTATATGTTTTGTATTCAGCCGATGATAACTTTTTAAATAAGTTTTCATATTTTTTCGAGATTGCTACTTTTGAACTATACCTAATGAATGATTTTTTTAGATTATCTATTTCATTGTTAAAAAGTTGCACTTGTTCAATATTTTTTTTTATCTCGTCAGAGTTAATAAATTCATTACGTTCAATCTCAAAAAGGGCACTTTTGTTCTTTTCTGGCGTAAAAAGCTTATTCTGTGAAAATATTCTTTTGAAATAATTGCATAAAGAATCTGTTAAGTTTTTATTGACGAATGATAAAAACTTAAAGAGGAAAAACAGAATTATATATACAATTCCTATTGTACCTACTATATTTCCTAATACATCTGATATGTCTACCACAAACAACCTTCTATTTTTTGAAAGTTTATCTTTCAAATATTATCTTTGTTAATTTGCTCGTGCTTCTACTATTGCTTATTCAGCTCCTCTAACCTTCAATCTCTTCCTGAATGCCCTTGGCCTCTCATATGCCGGTAAAGACCATACTCCTTTTTTAGCCGCCCGCGCTTCTCTTTCCACTTTCAGGAATTCCGACTTATAGGGTTCCTTTAGATATTCAATGAAACCCTCGGCGTATCCTTCCCTGACCATTTCCAGGTTAATATTTCTGTTGTCCAGATAAATCATTCCCACCATACGCCGGTATTTGTCAATATCCAGAATATCGACCTTAATATTTTTATTCATGATTTTATTTTCTAAAGTTCTGCCGGATTCTTCTCCGTACGGTTGACCAGGTAGATCGGAAGAGC
>JAKPZU010000089.1 GCA_029559915.1 Bacillota bacterium | reverse complement strand
GGCCCCCCGCAGCACGATATAGGTCTCCGCCGTATGGCGGTGTCGGTGTATCGGCAGCAGCGTGCCCGGCTCCAGCGCGTTCAGCAACCGCTGCGCTTTCGCCTCCAGGCTGTCGTGCAGGTTGTAATTCATGCGCAGCCGTTCGCTCCCCTTCGCCCGCTCCGTCACCTCATCCAGCAATTTCTTTTCAATCAGCATCAAAAAGTAGTTATTCGAATTAATTTTGAAGATTAATCAACTATGTCTAAAACTTCCCATTCATCAGCAACCAAAACTCCATCTCTTAACTGAACTGTTGGATTCGAATAAACTTTTGAGTTACTAACTTCAATATGGGCACTCCAAAATATAATTCTTTTATCCCCTTCCTCAATATAAGCACCAGGGTATGGATGAGTTGTAGCTCTAACCAATCTCTCAGCTTCGATCACACTCATATTATTATTCAACAGACCATCTTTTGGTGTTCTTCCCTCCCAATATGTAGCTTCATTCTCATTTTGTGACTTTAGAACAATTTCATTGGTCTCCAATTTTGGAAATATCTCTCCAATCAACTTTATATGAGCGTCATTCGCTTTTTGGTAGAGTGTACCAGATGTTTCACTTGGGTCTAATGGAATCTCCAATTGTCCAATAATCTCGCCAGTGTCTACACCCTCATCCAACTTAAACATCGTGACCCCGGTCTTTTCCAATCCTTTAATAATTGCCCAGGGTATTGCAGCTCTCCCTCTCCCTTTTGGGAGGAGTGTTGGATGTATACCTATACATCCTCTCGCTGGAGCATCAAGCAACTCAATATCTGCAATTTGAGACCAACCAATCACAAAAAGCCAATCAATTTTCTTTTCTTTTATTGTATCCTTAACATTTTGATCATTAATATGATTAATCTTCAATAGTGGTATTTTATGATCTTCTGAAACTTTATCCAAGTATATTCTTCCAGATTTATTAACCGCTTTATGATCATGTAAGGTAATTAACAAATCAAGTTTACCTCCAATTTCAAGAATTTTCTCAATACAAGACAACCCTAGTTGCACACAAGTAACGAATCCAAATTTCATATTACTAATTTTAATAAGCCGGAGGCTCTTTTGTAAGGTATATAAAAGTATTTAAAACAATCTTCATATCATTCATTAACGAAATGGTATTTGCATATTCATTGTCATATTTTGCTTTTACTTCATTAGGCATATTATCATATGAATTTACCTGAGCCAACCCTGTCAAACCAGGAAGACATGAATATGCACCTCCTTCGTATCTAAGATTGATTAAATTTTCTTGGGACGGTATACACGGTCGTGGTCCTATCAGACTCATGTCTCCTTTCATGATATTAAAAAATTGTGGTAACTCATCAATATTGGTTCTCCTTATCAGTTTTCCAAATGGTGTAATTTTTATTTTGTTAATCTCATGAGATTCCACATTGGCTGTGTTTACTGGCATACTTCTAAATTTATAAATTCTGAAAAGTACTTTATTTTTACCAACACGATCCTGTTTAAATAAAACCGGACCACCATCTTGTAATTTAATAATCAATGAGATGATAATTAACAATGGGGAAAGTAGTACAATTACAAGGAACGAAAGAATTACATCTATCAACCGTTTAAAAAAGGACTTATACATATTGTTTAGTCTTAAAATAATATATTAAATGCTGTCTTAAACGCTTCGGCATATCTTATACCTGCTTGTGAACCTCGGTAAGCAGCAATTCCTTTCAAGGTTTCAATTGAACGTGGATGAGGATATTCTCTCATAACTCCCCTATATGCAGACAGAGCTCTTATCTTAAGATCTATGAGTTCTTCACCAACTTCAACAAACATATCAGGAACAAAGACATTAGAATCAACAGGAAAGGCCCAATCAGTTGAAGACTGTATTTCCATAAAAAAAAGGCCTTTAAGAGGTTTAAGGGGCTTTCTTTGAAACAATCTCGCTGCAGCCTGACATGCTTTTGAGACATGATAATGATCATTATTTAAATCATAAGGATAATGGGTGAAGATATAATCAGGTTGTGTATCCTCAATTGCTTTCTCTATAAATTGAACCAGTTCAAGATGTGGAACAGTATTAAATTCGATATTCGGAAATTTACCTATAATAGGTAATTCTGCCCCAACAATTTTTTGAGCATTGTGTAAGTCTTCTAACAGTTCTTTTTCTTTTGGTTTATAACGCCTTGCGTTCACCTCACCAGATAAGATACAATTAGAAACCTTATGCCCTTGTTTTGTTAATTTAATGGTTGTTGCACCAAACCCAAGTATTTCATCATCGGGATGTGCTACAACAGAGAGAATATTATATTTCATGATATTTTTAAATTACTCAATACATCTATTGGATTCCATTTCAACTCTTTTTTTGCTTTCTCGTTAGAAAAAGTAAGTGATTTCGTAATTTTCTTCAGTTTAAGTGAATTGATGGGAGCCTTCTTACCTATAAGATCACCAACCAAAGCCATCGATTTTGCCAGCCAATAAGGAATTGATATGATGATAGCGCTGTATGGGTACCGCTTCAAAGACCTGTTTGGATCATTGTGTAAAGTTATTTTTATTTTTCTTTTTTCTGCGCATAGAGTCCCCTTTTTTATGGAAAGCTTTCCATAAAAAAGGGCCAAGTTATAGAATGCAAAACAGGCAAACCATATTTTAAAATGAACTTTTATATTAAAAATATACCTAATTTAGCACAACAGTCACTGCACTATTGTTCCCGAAATTACTGCATAGACTGTTCCCGTTTCCACTCTAGTTCTTTTTCCCGAAAT
>JAKPZU010000144.1 GCA_029559915.1 Bacillota bacterium | reverse complement strand
ATACATAAACCCAGGTATGTCCATTGGTTCACCTGATAGTATCTCTGTAACGATTTATAGAATGAAAAGAAAGTAGGAATCAAAATGGCGATTATTAAAGAACTAAGTACGAAGTTTGGAATTGGGGCATCCTATCATCGAATTACAGCATTTAACATCAGTTATGCAAACAAGAAGATCACAATTTGTGTTGCGTCCTATTTATCCAAAGAAGCGAGAGCAAATAAGAATGAGCCAATAGAAGAATTGGACATCTCAATTCCATTTTCCGACTTCACATCGTTTTTAGATGTTAATCCAATCGTTCAAGGATATAAATGGCTAAAACAAAATGTCATAGGGTTTGAAGACGCAATTGATGACTATGATGTGATTGAACCAAAACTTCCTGAATCCATAGAGGAGGTAGAGCTATTTGAGTGATATATTTAACATGATTGAAGGGGTGTTTCCAAATACGGAGATACTCCTTATTTATTATGGAGGTTCGATCGCGTATGGATTAGACAGCTATTCAAGCGATAAAGATGTCACAGTTATCTTAGATGGATTTCGAGGTAACCTACATATAACGCTTGGCGAGTATGATCTATTTGTATTTGCGAAGGATCGTTTTATTCAAAGGCAGCAATTTGATGAATCCATTATTGCTTACCATAGAGCTGCTGCAGACAATGTAATGAGTATAGAACGAACACTTATCTATATCAATCCATCTTTTCAAGAAACGCTTAATCAGCTTCTAGTTTTTGAGGATAAGGAATTTATGCTTAATCATATCGCAGCAGAACTTGAATATGGTCGCATGCGTTTCGAAGTAAACACCAACTTTAAGTCCCATTATCATGTTTTCCGGATTAGAGGAATGGTTGATCATTACGAAAAAACTGGAAAGTATGAGCTTGTTGTTGAAGAACCTTGGTTTACTAAGATGATGGACTTTAAAAATAATTGGGATAATGAAATCGCACAAAAGTATGTGGAAGAAATCAAAGAACAATTGGACTACCTTGAAAATTACCGAAATGAGATGATTCATAATGGACTGGGATAATTTATTAAATCTATTTAGAATGGAAAATCTAATCTATTGGATAGTGACAATGGTTGTTGTCATTTTAACGACTATAAAACAGTTCAACAGACAAGAAAGAAACAATAAGTCAAAGAATGATGAAATCATGATGAACTTACAAAAAATCGAAAAACAGAATGTGAAAATGATCAATCTACTCGAACTTCATTCACAGGATATCAAGTCATTAAAAAAAGATGTCAATGTTTTAGAACATCGGGTATCAAGATTAGAAGATTCACAAGTTAATATCTATAAACACTTAGGAGGAAAAGAAAATGACAACACTTGAGATAATTTTATTGGTAATATCATTGTTATTACTTGCGCTTTATGTAACTTCAAAACTGGATAAAAACCAGTCATTTAACGAAGTGATTAAGGAAGTCAAAGAAGATTTGAAACATACCGCAGAGAATGTGTATGACCTGGTGAACAAAGCAAAAGATATTGTTTTTGATGATAGTGTTCAAAAGACGATTAAAGAATTTATTATGATTGTAGAAGAAAAGAATCAGTTAGCGAAAACCAAAGGCGAGACATATCTTAATGGCGATGATAAAAAGTTAGCTGTTATTTCTCGTTTAAGTGAATGGGTAAGTAATATAACCGGATCTACAGAGAAAGCAGTTGAATTTGTCGAAACAAATCAATCAAAGATTGAAGCGATCATTAATGACTACATATCATTTAGCAACAAGATGCAAGGAAAAGAAACCTTATCTGAAGCAGAAAAAATAATCAAAGAACAATTAAATAAATAATCACAGACCTCATGAACAGGAAATTATCCTCAACATGAGGTTTTTTTTATTTTTTACCGGCAAAACGGACCTTACCTCGCCATTTAACTAGTGAAGGAGGTTGATCTTATGAGTGATGATGTAAAAAATAGGATAAACGAGTTGAAAGAAAAAGGATATGGATACAAAAGAATTGCGAAAGAGTTATCCATGACTGCGAGTGCAGTAAGGTATACACTTGCAAAAATATCAGAAGAAGATTTACTTCTCGGCACATGCAAATATTGCGGAATCACCATGAAGTCTGTCAAGGGAAAGAAGAAAAAGGTATTCTGTTCTGATCATTGCAGATATCAGTTTTGGAATCAGAATCGAAAAGAGAAAAAACATCATGAAACGATCTAATCTCGAAAAATATATTTTATCTATGAAACCTATTAGATTAATTTATGAATCTGGAAAAATGACTAAGCAAGATTATCAAAAAGCAGAGTCACATTTAGCAGATAAGTATTGTATCAAAAAAGGTAATCTATACCGACTTATTGACTTGACTATACCTTCAAAAAGAGTGATATATAGTGTGTCGGAAGAGGAGGTAAATGATGATAAAGAAAACAGTAACAAAAGTAAACGCGTTACCCAAGTTAGCGAGTAAGATGAGGGTTGCAGCCTACGCTAGAGTTTCAAGTGGTAAAGATGCTATGCTTCACTCGCTTTCTGCTCAAGTTAACCATTATAAGAAACTGATCCATGATAATAGTGAGTGGTCATTTGCTGGTGTATATGCAGATGAAGCGTTAACTGGTACTAAAGATTCACGATTGGAGTTTCAAAATTTACTTGAGGATAGTAGAGCGGGGAAGATAGATATGATCATCACCAAATCGATATCAAGATTTGCTCGAAACACAGTCATTTTATTAGAAACCGTTAGAGAATTGAAGTCATTAGGTATTGATGTGTTCTTTGAGGAACAGAACGTGCATACCTTGAGCGGTGAAGGTGAAATGATTCTAACGTTCCTTGCTACATTCGCTCAAGAGGAATCCAGAAGCACATCGGAGAACATGAAATGGAGAATCAAGAAAGACTTTGAGCAAGGTATTCTATGGGGCGGCAAACCATGTTTAGGATATGCACTTGAAGACAAACGTTTCATCGTAATACCAGATGAAGCTAAGATCGTACAACAGATTTATCAATTATACATTGCTGGATATGGTGCCGATACAATCGGCAAAATCCTTGATGAACGAGGTATCATTCCGAAGAATTCAGCAAAATGGAATAGATCAAGCATCATGACCATATTATCCAACTATAACTTCACAGGCGATCTGATACTTCAAAAGACATTTAGAGAGAATCACTTATCTAAAAGAAAAATCATCAATTCAGGTGAGCTTGACCAGTATGCAGTTAAAAAGAATCATGAGGCGATTATTAGCAAGGATCTATTTGATAAAGTTCAAGAAATAAGAAAACAACGAGCTGAAAGAATCAAACCAAGAATAAATAAAAAACCTCAAGCTTTCAAGGGCATGATAAAGTGTGGGATTTGTGGAAGAGCGTATACTCATAAAACCACACCACATAACGAAATATGGAAATGTTCACTTTCAGTAACGAAAGGAATAGAAGCTTGCCCATCTAAACAAGTACCAGACAGAGAAATTAAAAAAGCTGCTAAAACAATATTGAAAATTAGATCCTTTGATGAAGAAGTATTAAAATCAAAAGTTAAGCAGGTACTCGTGATGCCCGAAAACAAACTTATTTTTCAATTTAAAGATGAAACAAGTGTTGAACAGTCTTGGAACAAAAGCTCAAGAAGTGAAGCTTGGACGCCTGAAATGAGGGAGAAGGCAAAACAAAGAGCATTGAAACAACATCAGGGAGGTGTTCATCATGGCTAAGGTTACTGTCATTCCATCTACGATTCACCCATTAACACAAATGCCACTTAATCAAATGGCAGTTAAGAAAGTCGCAGCCTATGCAAGAGTTTCTACCAACTCAGACGAACAATATACTAGCTATGAAGCTCAAGTCACCTATTACAAGAAGTTTATAGAAGATAAGCCAGATTGGGAGTATATTAACGTTTATGCAGATGAAGGTATCTCTGGGACTAATACAAAAAGACGTGTAGGCTTTAATAAAATGATCGCAGACGCATTAAATGGAAAGATAAATCTAATCATTACTAAGTCCATATCAAGATTCGCAAGAAATACATTAGACACCATATCTTATGTTAGAAAACTAAAAGATAACGGTGTTGAGGTGTTCTTCGAAAAAGAAAATCTCTGGACGCTAGATCCCAAAAGTGAACTCATATTAACGATCATGGCATCAATCGCTCAAGAAGAATCACGTTCAATCAGTCAAAACGTGACATGGGGTAAGAGAGTCGGCTTTCAACAGGGTAAAGTTTCATTTGCTTATAAATCGTTTCTAGGCTATAAGAAAGAAGATGAAAAGATTGTGATTGATGAAGATCAAGCAGAGATTGTCAAAATGATTTATAAGATGTTTTTGGTTGAAGGAAAGACTGCAACAGGCATAGCAAACTATCTAAAGTCAAAACACATCAAAACGCCAACAGGAAAAACAACTAACTGGACAAAGAATACTGTAAACTCAATACTTACCAATGAGAAGTATAAAGGTGATGCACTGCTTCAAAAGACATTTACTGATAACTATCTCGATCATAAAATGGTTAAGAATAACGGACAAATTCCTCAATATTACGTTGAAAATAGTCATCCAGCGATCATTGACAGAGATATGTGGGAACTGGTTCAAATTGAGCTTGAACGAAGAGATAAAATTGGTGCTAAGTACTCATCATCTGATGTATTCGCATCGAAACTCATCTGTGAAGATTGTGGTGGATTCTATGGCAAAAAGAAATGGCACTCCAACAGTAAGTACTCAAGGTTCGTTTATCAATGTAATAACAAGTTCCATAAGCATAAAGAAAAATGCCAAACGCCTAATTTAGCAGAGGAAGACATTAAACTTAAATTTATTAGTGCTTATAATCTTTCAATGGAAGATAAAGAAAGAATCATTGAAGATACATACGAAGTCATTGCACTATTAACTGATACTAAAAAACTCGATGATGCTATCATTGAAATTGAAGAAGATATCATGGTAACTTCAGAAATTGTGAGTAGACTTGTCAATGAAAATTCAAAATCAGACATAGCGTTAGAAGATTACAATAAAAAGTATGAGGAGTTATCCAATCGATATGACAAACTTAAAAACAAACATACAGACTTGTTAAACGAAAGAAATGAAAAAGAAGGACAAGCACTTATAATGAAAGCTTTTATAAAAAACTTATCAGAGTCAGAAGATGAGCTTGATGAATGGAATGAGCGTATTTGGATGTTGTTAGTAGACGGGGCAACGGTTCACAGAGATTCGAGTATTACGTTTAGGTTTCATAATGGAAATCAGATAAAGACTTATTAAGTTACCTATAAAAAAGGTGGCTTTTTATTTATTATTTTTTTGAGAACGAGGTTTATTAAACCTAAATTACATATTTGTTGCAACAGGAAAATCCGGTAAGTCAAAATAGATTAAGTTAGATGAAGTCGATATAACTCAATTGGAGATATACAATCGCGGGGGTGACATGGGAAAGTTGTTATAACTTTTCGAGTATTTTTGACTTCTCCCTTCAGGTCTTTTAGATCATTACCTGTTTGGTGACTGCTCTCTAATTTGCCTTTATGTCTGGGAATGTAGGTCATACAGTGTCATGCTGATATTGTGATGATTGAGAGTGTTCCCAAATTGAGTAGCTTGAGGATGTCCTATATTGACATTTATATTTGTAAATTAAAACTGTAATGCACATTGTTTGTAATCCGAAATTTCGACTCCCATATAATTGTATTTGAGTAATAAAAATACGACTCACTACACTACTTTGATAGAATCATTATCATATAGCGTTTTTGTTTTGAATAAAAATAATATATGTGTTCGCTCTTCCCATGTGCATTTACATAGGTCAACTACATGTTGGCTATATGAGTAAAGGTATAAAAATGAATTGATACACATGTTTAAAATGTTGCATATGTTACATTATTGTGATATTATGTTTATTGAGTTATTTGAAACGATTTCAGAAAAAAGAAATCAGGGGTTTACGATAAGTCATCTTATATCATGAAGGTAAAATACTCTAATGCTGTATTATAGGGAGGATAAACGAATGAATCGACAAATCTACAAAACAAAGAACGTTATTTTCGAAGCACTTCTTAGAAAAATGCAAGTGAAAAACTACCATGAAATTACAATTATTGAAATCACAGAAGATGCTGATGTGGCTAGACTTTCTTTTTATAGACACTTCAAAACAAAAGAGGATATTATTCTTTTTAAGTTTAAAGATATTATTGATAAAATTGTAAGAAAAATTTTTGCCACTGGTATGGATATTCCAAAAGAAATTTTAGAATTGATACTTGGAGTAATCGAAAGTTATAAGTCTACATTCAACGTGATTATCAAACATAATCTATATGGGTTAATCGTTCAATCCTTTAGTTCAGATATTAGAGTAATCACAAAAAAAATAACCAATCTTGAAGATTCTGACGCTTATCTACTAACATTTTATGAGGGAGCACTTATAAATCTTTTAATTGAATGGGTTAGTAATGAAAATGCAGTTTCAAAGAATGAGTACTTGAAAATTATTGATAACATTTTCAATAAACAACGACTGTTGCTAAAAACTAATAATATATAGGTGATACATTTATGAATAAATTAGGAATCTGTTTGTCAGGTGGTGGTGCAAGAGGTGCATATCAAATTGGCGCATTACAGGCACTTAAAGAATTAGGAATCTTAGATAGAACTGTAGCATTTTCCGGTGCTTCAATCGGCGCAGTGAATGCCACGTTTGTTACAACCGATGCAATGGATATTGCGAAAGAACTATGGTTTAATGTTCCAGAAAATCCTTTAGGCGATAGCCCATCAATAGTTAATACGCTAAGAGATCAAAAACTTAAAGTCATTGATAGTGGTTTATTTTCAATTAAGAAACTAAATCAATTGCTAGAAGAAAACATTGATTTTGATTTACTAAAAACCAAGGACATTTTTATTGCGGTCGCTGATACAGGAGATGCTGAAAAAGGGATAATTGATTTGTTAAGATCAACAATCGCTCATTATATTCAAAAGGATTCCAAAATCCAATATATTCCCCTCAAGGGACTCAACAAAGAATTACAGATTGATACAGTGGTAGCATCCTGTTCAATTCCTGTTGTTTTTCCTCCAATTGTAAGCAACAACAGGAAATATCGAGATGGAGGGTATTTTGACAATACGCCAATAAAGCCTTTAATCGACTTTGGTTGTGACGAGATTATCTGCATCACTATTTCCATGTTGTCATCAATACGTTCGACAAGACAGAAATACAAAAACATAAAGATTCACGAAATAAAAGCAACAAGAAAATTAGGGAAAGTACTTGATTTTTCATCTGACCATTCAAAAAAGTCTTATGAATATGGATATCGTGATACGATGAGTTATTTTTCTAAAAATAACATAGTTTATGATTTTTAAAAGATTGGCTTTAACAATTTTTTAAACCGCTTTATTGATGGAGGTGCGATAAGATGAGTAAGCGATTAGCTATTGGTTTTTTTACTGATGTATTTTTTCCGATGATAGACGGTGTAGTCAACGTTGTACATAATTACGCAAAAAAGTTATCGATAGATTCAGATGTATATGTTTTCGCTCCTGACTACGGAGAAATTAAAAACCTTGACCAATTGCCATACAAAGTCATAAGGACTAAATCAATCAAAATACCTAAGTTAGATTATAGGTTTTCAATGCCAACATTTGATATTATCTTCAAGGATGATATCAATAAAATAAGATTGGACATAGTGCACATACATAGCCCATTTGCAATTGGTGTATATGGAATTCATTATGCGCGAACACATCACATACCTGTAGTTGCTACGCTTCACAGTCAATATAAAAAAGATTTCTACGAGAGAATAAAAAACGAATATATAACTAAAATGGCCACAAAAGAACTTATGCGACGATTCAATAAATGTAATAGATTGCTTGCTGTAAATGAAGAGGTTGCAAAAGTATTTTATGAGTATGGTGCAAATGAAATGCCCATGGTTATACATAATGCAACTGATTTAGCACCGTTTATGAACAGCAGTTATATCAATGAACTCAAAGCAAAGTATCATATAGATTTCAGTCAAAAAGTGTTGATCTATGTGGGTAGATTGGATGCAATAAAAAATCTTGGATTTCTAATCGATTCACTGATTACCCTGAGAGATCTTCAGTTTGATTTCAAGATGATTTTTGTTGGATCTGGGCCTTATGAAGAAACGATGAGAAAAAAAATTATTAAGAACGACTTAAACGATCGCGTTGTATTCACCGGAAGGATTGTGGATAGAATAGACTTAAGCGCTCATTATAAACTTGCAAACCTTTTTCTACTACCTTCACTTTATGATTCATCTTCACTGGTTCAAATTGAAGCAGCAAGTCAGTATACACCAACCCTATTTATTGAGAGAGCAGTTACTGCTTGCACGGTAAAAGACGGTATCAATGGATATCTTTCCCAGAATTCACCAAAAAAGTTTGCTGAGAAAATCATTACTATTTTTGACGATGATTTAGAGTATATGAGTATTTCGAACAATGCATTTAGAGACTTGTATGTAACGTGGGATAACATAGTGGATAAACTAAGAGAGATTTATTCAAATCTTTTGAAATATGAAGATTAAAGAAAGGTATGAGTTATATGAATAGACGATTAGTCATTAATACATCAACTGGGGGATTGGATTATTATCCGTATCCGCACAACATTGAAATCCTTCGCATAAAGGTTTCCATCCAGGGACGTGAATATGAAGACGGTACTACGCTTAAAGCAGACGAGTTTTATCGAAAACTAAATGAAGACAGAAATCTGCTTCCCAAGACAAGTCAGCCTTCAGTAGGTGAAATTGTTGATATGTTCCAAGGTTATTTTGACATGGGCGTGAAAGAGATAATAGTCGTAACACTTTCTTCTGAAATGAGCGGAACTTACAATGTTTGTGTTCTAGCTGCCAAAGAATTCGAGAACAAGATGAAAATAATCGTCTTTGATACAAAGACAGTTTGTTTCTCAGAAGGTCTTTTCGCACTTGAAGCTGAAAAACTGCTGAATGAGGAAATACCTTTGGAAGTAATTGAGGAAAAGTTGATAGAAATGCGAAAAGCGAACACGATTTTTTTTGCCGTTGATTCACTAAACTATCTAGTTAAAAATGGTCGTCTTAGTAACGCTGCTGGTTTTGTAGGTAAAATGTTAAAACTTAAACCAATTTTGCAGGTGCAGGAGTCGGGAAAAATTGTATCAATTGAGAAGATTCGGACAACACGTGCTGCACTTCAGTCAATTACAAGTAAGGTTAAAACTTTTACACATGGAAGGCCTTATCATGCTTATATTCTATATACTGGAAATCCCAAACTAAAATCTTATTTTATCCAAATTATTAAGGAAGATCTCGGACTAGTTGATTTGTATGAATCACCATCAACCCCTGTGGTTGGGGCTCATGTTGGACCAGATGTCATTGGTATCGGAATCTTCCTAGATCATGATTCTAGTTTGCCTCACATCGAGAAACTTTAAGCATTAAATGGCAAATAATTATGGTGTCCTACAAGTCTTTGTTGTAAAATGCTTGTCATCATATGAGAAAGTTAATAAAAATTATAAGTGAGATACAATTGCTATGAGGAAGAAAGGATAATAATTATGGAAGTTATTCGTGTGAAGAATTTCACTAAAGATTATGGTTTTAATCGAGGAGTATTTGATGCAAATTTTGATATATACAAGGGAGAAGTATATGGTTTTCTAGGACCAAATGGTGCTGGGAAGACAACTACTATTCGACATCTAATGGGGTTTTCTAAACCAGATAGTGGTTCTACACAGATAATGGGGTTAGATTCATTTGAGCACCGAAGTAAAATTCTTAAATCAGTTGGGTACATTCCAGGTGAGTTAGCACTGCCAAGCGGGCTTACAGGATTTGAGTTCATTTCTATGATGAAAAAAATGAGAAACGTCAATGATGATTCAAGAATTAATCACCTTATTCAACTATTTGAGTTAGATGCTAGTGGCGATACAAAACGAATGAGTTTTGGAAACAAAAGAAAACTTGCAATCATTGTAGCATTTATGCACGATCCGGAGATATTAATACTTGATGAACCTACATCAGGATTAGACCCTGTGATGCAAGAGAAGTTTATCGAATTTATCAAAAATGAGAAGGCGAGGGGAAAAACGATTCTTCTCTCAAGTCATATTTTCAGCGAAGTTGAAGCATTGTGTGATCGTGTTTCTATTATTAAACATGGTCATATTGTGGATGAATTTCCAATGAGTAAGCTGAAACACAATGAGAATAAGACTTATGTGTTCAGATTTGAGAACAAAACAGATGCAAAAGATGCATTCGATAAATTATCAAAGTCAACTCAGTATCAAGTTGAATCTATTGAGGAATGTCAACTGAAAGTAAATGTTCACGACACTAATATAAATAGATTACTCAGTGATTTAGAGGGCTTGAAGGTTATTGATTTTGAGTATAATAGACTCACTCTAGAATCATATTTTATGACATACTATCACGATGAAATAAAGTTCGGAGGTATACAAAAATGAGTGAAATCACCATTAAGGAGTTAACTAAAGACTATGGACACTCACGTGGTGTTTTTAATGTCGAATTTGAAGTGAAAAAAGGTGAGATATTTGGTTTTATTGGAACCAACGGAAGCGGTAAAACTACGACAATTCGTCATATCATGGGTTTTAGTAGACCAGACAATGGGACGATAAAAGTTAGGAATATTGATGCAACAAAGCATTCAACAGAAGTGAAAAAATGGATTGGTTATGTTCCAGGAGAGATTGCATTTCCGGATTTGTCTACAGGAAAATCATTCATTGAATCACAAGCAGAACTTCTTAAACTAAAAGATTTTGACTTAGCAAATCGACTAATCGATATTTTTAAGATTGATTTGCGAGTTAATCCTCGTAAAATGAGTAAAGGTATGAAACAAAAAACTGCAATTATTGCTGGATTTATGAACAACTCAGACATTTTGATTCTTGATGAACCGACAACAGGATTGGATCCTCTAATGAGAGAGGAGTTTATGCATTTACTTGAGTATGAACGAAATAAAGGAAAAACAATCTTTATTAGTAGTCATTTGTTTGATGAACTCGAAAACTTGTGTGATCGTGTGGCTCTTATCAAAGATGGACATATTGTAAGTATCGCCAACATAAAAGAAATCAAACATCCAAATGAAAGAGAGTATAAGATTGAATTTAAGGACAAAGAAAATTATGAAGCATTTATCAAGTTGCCATTCACATTTGATAATTATCGACCTGAGCAAAATCAAGTGTTTGTTATTGTAAAACGTGAGGAAATCCCTATATTTATTGCATCGTTAAGCAAATATAGTCTTAAGTTTGTGATAGAAATCAAATATAATTTAGAAAGATTTTTCAAAGATAAATTTAATTATAAAGAAATGGTTGGTGTTGAATTATGATTAGTATTCCATTACTAAAACAGTCGATTAAAGCAAATAAAAATATTTGGATGATCATTACAATTGCGACATCGTTAATGTTGGCTACAATTATATTTGTAACCGGAAATATTAATGTTGGTGAATTAAGAGATTCGTTTTCCGAGACCTTTGCTAAGTCTGAAATAGAGTCACAAATTAAAGCTAATAGCATTGATGCATTTGTACAAGTTAATGAGACAACAGTTGAAATGTACCCTGAAGTCAAGGATCTTTATGACTTAACAACGTCTGCAATAGATCTCTATAATTCAATTAAAATATCAGGGAGCTTATCACCAAAAGAGGACACGATTGCAACGATAACAACAGGGATGAGTCTAGAGCAAACTGAAAAGATGACTCCAGTTATTTCAGCTTTAATAGATCAATATGAACTTGCATCTCCAAGTTCGGAGAATCTCATTCCTTTTAAATCTTCATTTATCATTGAGATTATTTTATCAAATCTTGAGGTTGATACCGATGAACAAACATTGCAATTAATCCACACGCTTTCTGAGTCCATGATTGCTATATATTCGGTAAATGGCACATTGAGTAGTGAGGACTTGCAAACCATTTCAAGTAATATTGTCAGATTTTCTTTTGCTTCTCAAATTGATCAAGAAACAATGATTTTATTCGAAGAACACGGATTTTCCCCAGAAAAGATTGACACAATTGTGAATTCTGCTCTTTTGCAATATGTAGCTTTGACAAACAATGGTATTGATAGTGAAACTGCAAAATCCGAAATATCAAACAGCATTCTTTCACAGATGCCTGAAGTAGTTACAAATTCTCTTAATGAAATTGTGGATTTAAATATTGATCATCTTGTAGTTGGTACCATTTTCTTTAAAATTGCTGGATTATTATTGCCTTTAGTTTACGTGATTGTAGTTTCGAATAGTTTGCTTGCTGGACAGATAGATAGTGGATCAATGGCTTATGTCCTTTCAACCCCAACAAAAAGAAAAGTTGTGACTTTAACTCAGATTGCCTTTATGTTGTTATCTTTATTTATGATGTATATGATTATACTCGTTACTGGATTATTAACAATATTAATTATTAATAACCAAGAATTAATGATTACAAATAGCGATTTAGTGAAACTGACGATTGCAGCGTTTATTACGATGTTTTCAATAAGCGGTATCAATTTTTTGACATCTGCATGGTTTAACAAAAGTAAAAATGCAACAGGACTAGGAGGGGGGATTTCGATATTCTTTCTTGTATCCACAATATTGGGTCTTTTAGGATCTCCAGTCATTCCCTCTGCCATTCGTATTGATGCACTCAATATTTTTAATTATTTCTCATTAATCACTTTGTATGATGTTAATGCGATTCTTGAAGGAAATATTGATTATCTTAACTTGTCAATATTATTGGTGGTAGGTGTTGCAACATTTTTATTAGGTCATATAATTTTCACAAAGAAGGATTTACCGTTATAATTTGACACAATAATCTAAACATGAGGCTCAATACCCAACAATAATAAGATAGTTAAATAGTTCATTCTGACACAAAGTAATTGACACTTGAAATTTGTTCCATAAAAAAGTCTAAACAAAAGCATTTTTAAGGGTGCGTGAATTTTACTAAGGGTGCGTAAAAATGGGCTAGGGGTGCGTAAATTCTGCAAAGGGTGCGTAATTGTATTAAAATAGGTCAGGTAACCCATCTATCTAGAATAGGTCTGATTCAATAATCAGGCCTTTTTTTGTGCTTAAATTTAGCCAAAACATCGGAAAAATGCCAATTATTAGTCGATTTTCAAGCTTTTTTAGCACAGTCGGGTCAATTTAAGGAGTTGAAACTAACAAGCAACTTGCAGCAAAAACATCAGGTTTTACACGATTTGAGTGAGGGGTGCTAAAAAATCTACACGATTTGATAAGTCACCATTTAGTGATTTTGATGTCGTTGGACTTTTCAATGATAAAATAGACGTTTTGATTAAAGTCATAAATAATTTACACGAGAGTATTTTAGTGGCATAAGATCATATCTTGGTCACGAGTTGCGATTTTAAATGATAGTATTGGCAGTAAAATCAATCGATTCAAGCGACCCAACTCTTAATTGATTTGAGTCGTTTTTTCTATGAGTGACAATAATGATTATCAATTAGTGAAGTTAAGAAAAGGAAGCTCCAAATATTGCTGCCGCATTATGCAGCAGAAAGGCAAAAATTCCTATTTTATCATATTATAAAAAAGAGCATTATAAAATAATGAATAGCCAAATAAAATCATCATTTTTTAACATTCAACACTTGACAACTTTTTTCATTTGAAGACAATAATAAATTAGATTGGCACAACACATAAACGAGTGCCAGAAATGGAGGGATTATTGTGATTAGACCATTAGAAGACTATGTCGTTCTTTCAGTGAAAAAAGAAGAGAAAACCACAGCGAGTGGTATCATTCTTGCCACTGAAGACAAAGACAGACCAGCGATTGGTAAAGTGATTTCAGTAGGTCCTAAAGTTGAGAATATCAAGGCAGAGGACGAAGTTATTTATCAATCTTATGCTGGTACTAAAGTCAAGATTGAACAAACAGAATATCTACTTGTTCAATCAAAAAACATTCTTGCTATTTTAGAAAAATAAATTATCTTAAAGGAGGGTACTTACAATGAGTAAAGAAATTCGTTATGGTAAAGATGCGAAATCATCTTTACTAAAAGGGGTCGACTTACTTGCTGATGCAGTGAAGATCACCCTAGGACCAAAAGGTAGAAACGTTGTACTAGATAAAGGATATGGTTCACCTTTAATTACAAACGATGGTGTTTCCATCGCTAAAGAAATTGAGCTTAAAGATCCTTATGAAAACATGGGAGCTAAACTACTTTATGAAGTAGCATCTAAAACTAACGATGTTGCAGGTGATGGAACAACCACTGCAACACTTCTTGCACAATCAATCATTCATAAAGGATTTAAAGCAGTTGATAATGGAGCAAATCCTGTTCTTGTCAGGGAAGGTATCGAACGTGCAGGAAAAGAAGTAGCTAAGAAGCTCTTAGAAAAATCGAGACCTGTAGAAACAAGAGAAGATATTGAAAATGTTGCTAGCATTAGTGCATCATCAAGAGAAATTGGAAAAATCATTGCAGAAGCAATGGATAAAGTCTCAAAAAATGGTGTTATTTCTGTTGATGAATCTAAAGGATTTGAAACAGAACTCGAAGTGGTTGAAGGTATGCAATATGATAAAGGTTATATCTCACCATACTTCGTAAACGATCGTGAAACCATGACAGTTGAGCTTGAAAATCCATATGTTTTAGTGACAGATCAAAAAGTGTCAACAATTCAAGATATACTTCCCATCT
>JAKPZU010000062.1 GCA_029559915.1 Bacillota bacterium | reverse complement strand
GAACAAGACAAGAATGAAATGCTAGTAGTTAGTGGTTTATGTGACCAACACATCTTCAACAAAGAAAAGAAACAAATGAAATATGAAGCTTACATGGAAGAATATGTAGATCTGGTTAAAAGATTTACTGAAGCTCAGGATAAATACAATAAGCTTATGGCTGAACAGGTTGACAGGAATAGACAATCGATTAAGCTTCAAGCATTCATCAATGAGATTAAAGCTACCGATACACTAAAATTAGAATTTAACGATAAACTCTTCAATTTAACAATCATCAACATAAAAGTATATAAAGATAGCCACCTCGAATTCAATTTCAAAGATGGCTCAGTAATAAATATTGAACTCTAGTTTTATAAGGCTAGAGTTTTTAATTTGCAAAAATCTGTCACGTTTGTCACGTGTCACGTGGGGTATTTATAAAAATTGATATTTCTTCTCTTATATGTATTTATATATAGTAAGTAGTAGTTTAACGATTAATAATAATTTAACGATTTAAATATATATATAAGTGCTATATATACTTCTGCTGCTATATTTATTGCAGAAATACCCTATAAATCATTAATATTTGCAGTATTTATACCTATAAAAGAAAAATAGCCAATACTTACGTATCAGCTATACTTAACTCTAATGGTGCGGGCGACAGGACTTGAACCTGCACTCATAAGAACTAGATCCTAAGTCTAGCGCGTCTGCCAATTTCGCCACGCCCGCAAAAAGATGGTGACCCGCAGGCGATTCGAACGCCTGACCCTTTGATTAAAAGTCAAATGCTCTACCGGCTGAGCTAGCGGGTCTTAAAAAAAATGGCTGGGCTAGGTAGATTTGAACTACCGATCTCGGAGTCAAAGTCCGATGCCTTAACCACTTGGCCATAGCCCATTCTTTTAAGTATGTTGGGGCGACTGATGGGACTCGAACCCACGAATGTCGGAGCCACAATCCGATGCGTTAACCCCTTCGCCACAATCGCCAAATCTTTTTCGCATATACTAGTTTACTAAATGATAGGTCTTTTGTCAAGAAATATATTTCCAATTTAAGAAAAAGAAAATTCCGGTTTTTTACCGGAATTTTAAACTATTTAGTAAGCTACAATCGCTATGCCAAACCCTTTATTGCCTAAGTGAACAAAAAATACAGGGCTAACATAATTAGTGCGACGAATTATCGCTTTCGGATGATTCTTTTTTACATAATCTTCCAGTTTTTGGCCCCATTCTTCAGCATGCAGATCAATTATATCGATGTAGACATTATCGTATTTATTCGTATAATATTCAATTTTTTCGACAAATAAATCATAACAGGCATTGTTGGTTCTAGTTTTTTTGACCAGTTCCAATTTACCGTCAATCATTTCAATTATCGGTTTAATTTTTAAAACAGTACCAATTAAAGCCTGAACTTTATTTAATCTTCCGCCTTTTAATAGATGCATCAAATCACTAATTGTAAAAGTAACTAGCGGTTCGCGAAACAATTTATAGTATAAATCCAGTACTTCCGAAAATGCTGTTTTAGCCTTTATCTTCTCGGCGATGACGCTAATACCATTCGCTATACCAAACGATGCTGTATGCGGTGAATGGATGCTTATTTCCATTGTTGATTCTTCAAACATGGTTTTGGCAATCATTGCAGATTGATAAGTTCCGCTAATTTTTTCCGCCAAAACGACAACTAAAACGTGAGTGTATCCTTCATTTTTAAACTCATGATATAAATCCAGAAAATTTTGTGGCGATGGTTGCGATGTCAGCATTTTGTGACTGCCAGCAAGATATTTTTCCATATCTTCTTTTGTAAGCTCTTTTTCCAAATATTCCTTCTGGTCGATGATTACTTTCAAATAAGCAGTTTTTATGAATTCATAATCCGAAATTTCTTTTCTGGTAAGGGTGGTGCTGTCGATTAATAGTCCAATTTTTTCCATATAAATCACCTTTCATAAATTACTCTATCACACATAATACTTTAACATTCATCTGTTATGATGTCAAGAAAATTGAAAATAAAAATGGCAATCATAACGACTGCCAAATTTACTTCTATTTATGTTCTTCTACGTATTTTTTGTGTTCTTCAACAATTTTATCGATTAAGTTACCAGGAACTTCTTCATAACGAGTGAACTCTCTTGAGAATGTCCCTGATCCTTGAGTCATAGCCTTAAGGTCGATTGTATATTTTGTGATTTCTGCTTCTGGTGCTTCAGCGATGACTTTTTGGTAACCAGGAAGTGATGGTTCCATACCCATAACTCTACCTCTACGCTTATTGATATCGCCTAAAACGTCACCAAGATATTCGTCTTTAATAGTGATTTCAAGTTTATGAATTGGCTCTAAAATTGTCGGTTTAGCACTCTTGCAAGCTTCTTTGAAAGCTATAGAAGCAGCCATTTTGAATGCTAATTCATTGGAGTCAACCGGATGGTACTTTCCATCGGTCAAAATACCTTTGACACCGATAACCGGGAATCCAGCTAATACACCATGCTCCAAAGTTTCTTGCAAACCTTTGTCAACTGCAGGGAAATAACCTCTAGGCACTGCTCCGCCGAATACTTCTTCAGCGAACTCGTATTCACCACTTGGATTCGGTTCGAATCGCATTACAACGACACCATAATAACCTGAACCGCCTGATTGTTTAATGTATCTTCCTTCTGCCGTAGCGGTTTGTTTGATGGTTTCGCGATAAACAATTCTTTGATCCTCAGAAATTACTGTAACCTTAAACATGTTTTTCATCTTTTCAATTATATAACCAAGATGAATTGTTCCTTGGCCACCAATAAGAAGCTGTGAAGTTTCTTTATTTCTGACAACTTCTAAGGTATTATCTTCCAATAAAAGTTTGCCTAATGCATTTGATAATTTATCTTCATCCTTTTTGTTTTCCGGCTTAATTGCCAAATACATGGTAGGAGTTGGAGAAACGATTTGTGGATAAATAATGATATTTTTCTTATCAGATAAAGAAGACCCCGTCTTCACGTCAGCTACTTTTGCCATTGCACAGATATCGCCTGCATGGAAAATATCCATTGGGATCTGTTGCTTTCCTAATAAAGCAAATACTTGAGAAGCTTTATCAGTTCCTTCTTTAGAAGAAATGTAAATTTCTTGATCCTTTGTCAAAGTACCTGATTTTATTTGCATGATGTTGATAGTACCAACAAATGGGTCAATTAAAGTCTTGAATACAAAGGCTGAGAATGGTTCTTCATCTTTGTAATGTCTTTTTACTTCATCACCCTTATCGTTTTTCCCGCTGACTTCCAAAGTTTCAGCCACGGTCGGGAAATACTGACGAATCATATGAAGCAATGTCAAAGCCCCAATATCCTTAGTACTAGAACCAACAACTACCGGGACAGCTTCTCCGGCGTAAACTGATTTTTTCAAACCATTACGGATTTCATCCATTGTTAGTTCTTCGCCATTAAAATATTTTTCCAACAGTTCTTCATCTGAACCAGCCACTGTTTCAATCAATTCTTGGCGTAGTGATTCTACCTTATCCATCTTTTCTGGATAAATTTCACCATCTTGTGATGTAGTTCCATCGTAGATTCTAGCTTTTAACTCTACAACGTCAGCAAAGCCATTGAACTCATCGCTTTTGCCTAATGGCAAGCAGAATGGTACGGCTTGTTTACCTAGTTTAGTTCTGATCTGTTCAAGCAATTCATCAAATTTAATGTTTTCCTTGTCCATTTTGTTAAGGAAGATGATTGCCGGTAGATTTCTTTTCTTGATTTCCAACCACATTTTTTCCGTTCCAACTTGTACGCCGCTCGATGCGTCAACAACCAAAATGGCTGCGTTGGCAACTTCTAAAGAATGAGTTATGTCACCGATCAATTCATCAGCTCCAGGAGCGTCTAAAATATTGATTTTTACTCCTTTGAATTCCAACGGCAATAAGCCAGTAGATAAAGAACTCAACCTTGTTTGTTCTTCTGGAGTATAGTCAGAAACGGTAGTTTTCTTTTCAATACTGCCTTTCTTATCAATAGCCGAAGCCGTGTAAGCCAAGGATTCAGATAAAGATGTCTTGCCACTTCCTAAGTGGCCAAGTAAAATAACATTTTTTATTGCATCCGCTTTATATTCGTTCATATATAAATCTCCTTCCGTATAAAACGCTTTCAGTCTTATTACATTATAACATAAATGCTCAAAAAGAAAAGATAATATAATTCGTTTTTTTGAACCGAATTGGTGACATATTAGGCATAATTAACTGTTTTATTCAATAAAATTCGTTCTTGATAAAAAAAATAAACATTTGTCGAAACAAATGTTTAAGTGATATGTACTATTTTGACTCCTATTGGCAGGGGTGACAGGATTCGAACCCGTACAAACAGTTTTGGAGACTGTCGTGCTACCGTTGACACCACACCCCTAAAGAGTCATTTAATATTATGATATATTTACACCTTTTAGTCAAGAAATATCTTCTAATTGTGGGCAAGTTTTTTTTCTTGCATGGACTTGATAACTTTTCTTCTGGTGAATTCTTCTCGTTCTCTTTCTTCCAAAGTGTCACTGATAAATCTGATTTTTATCTTGTAATCCGGAATCACGATATTCTTCAGTGCGTTAGCCCTTTTTCTAGTTTTTCTAATGGCGTCTGCCAAACGATACAAACTATTGTCCACCTCTGCCAAAATCAACGTCAAGTCTCTGGCTTTGAGAAAACTTTTATAAGCATAGTCAAACTTGGTATTTGTACTGGAAATACCATAACGAATTTTTATATGTTCCTCTTCATAAAGTACTTTAGGAATTTCCACCCCCATTACCGAGCGATACGTAATATCCAAATTATTATCGATAGGAATGGCTTTGGCAATGTCATTTATGACTCCAAGCGTAATATTAGCCTCTTGTAAAGTAAAATATGCTCGTTGATAGATATAAGCTATTTCGCTTCTTAAACTTCTAACTCGTTCGACTTGTTTCAACATTTCCCTTATTAGAATATTTCTTTTTCTATCCATCAATTCATAACCGAGTTCAGCTAATTTTACAGTTTTTTTCAGAGCCAACAAATTACCTTTGGTCGGAAAAATCTGTTTCTGAGCCATTTTAATTCTCCTCGTTTGACAATTCTTTGATAATTAAATTATTATTTAATTCAAATTGTGCAGCTGCCTCTTCATGATTGTAGAATTCATCAAGAATCTTATCATCTGTCCGATCCAGTTCTTCTTTTGGAAATATCGACAATAACTTCCAGCCTAAATCCAAAGTCTCCCTGATTTCCCTGTTGATCATGCCCTGAGATATGAAATATTTTTCAAAATATTTACCGAACTGAATATAATTTTTATCAGTGGTACTCAGTTCATCTTCACCGATAACTGAAGCTAAACTTCTAGCATCCATGACTTTTGCATAGGAAGCGAAAATCTGATTCATCAAAGGTTGGTGATCTTTTCGTGTATAACCCGCACCAATACCGTCTTTCATCAAACGTGACAGTGACGGCAATACGCCAATCGGAGGATACACTCCTTGTCGATACAAATCTCTGTCCAAAACTATTTGACCTTCGGTAATGTACCCTGTCAGGTCGGGAATCGGATGAGTTATGTCGTCATTAGGCATAGTCAAAATTGGAATTTGTGTAACAGAACCTTTAGCATTCTTTATAATTCCTGCTCTTTCGAAAAGTGATGCCAAGTCCGAATATAAATATCCCGGATAGCCTTTTCTTCCAGGAATTTCACCTTTACTTGAAGAAAATTCACGTAAAGCTTCGCAATAAGCAGTCATATCTGTCATGACTACCAAAATATGCATATTATGCTTGTAAGCCAAATATTCAGCAGTCGTGAGGGCACATCTTGGAGTCAATAGTCTTTCAATGATCGGATCATTGGAAATATTCAAGAACATAACTACGTTATCCAAGACACCAGCTTCTTCAAACGATCTGCGAAAATAGTTTGCAACATCGTTTGTTACACCCATAGCCGCAAAAATAACAGCGAATTTGTCTGCGTCCCTACCGGTAAGTTTAGCTTGTTTGACAATTTGTACTGCCAAATCATTATGAGGTAAACCACTACCGGAAAATATCGGTAATTTCTGACCGCGAATAAGTGTCGTCAATCCATCAATACTTGATATACCGGTATTGATATAGTTTTTTGGATATAGTCTTGAGACCGGGTTAAGAGGTTCGCCATTGATGTCGCGATATTCATCAACATAAACAGGACCCAAATCATCAATCGGAGAACCGATACCATTGAAAACACGACCCAAGACATTCTTGGATAAACCAATTTCCATTGGTTTTCCGCTGAATTTTATTACTGTATTTGTCAAAGACAAATCTCTGGTGCCTTCAAAGACCAGAATGGCTGCGAGATCACCGGTGATTTCAACAACTCTACCATGTCTTACCGTTCCGTTCTCCAGTCTTATTTCAACCATTTCATCAAAACCGATGCCTTTGACATTATCAAGAAAGATTAAAGGTCCGTTAATTTCTTTTAATCCTATGTATTGCAGATTCATATTCCGGCCTCCTTATCTAATCTGACTCAATGATTCGTCAATAATTTTATAATATTCCTCGAACATGTCCAAATTATCGTTCGGTATATCATATTTAACTTTAATTATTTTTTCAAAAATATTGCTTCTTTGCAGTAAACTAAAAGCTTTGCCTTCTTTTAAAATATTAGAAGCTGATTTTTCCAAATATAAGATTAATTTCATCATTCGAAGTTGTTTTTCCAACGGAACGAATGTATCGTCCTTATGGAAAGCGTTTTGTTGCAAGTAGCCAACTCTGATTACTCGGGCAATTTCTAAAACTAACTTTTGGTCATCAGGCAAAACGTCTTTACCGATGAGTTTAACAATTTCCATCAATTTGTTTTCTTCCGCCAAGATAGTAATGAATCTTTGTCTTGATTCCAAAAAGTCAGTACTGATATTTTTATTGTACCATTTACTTAAATCGCCAATGTATTCGGAATAACTCAGATTCCAGTTTATGGCTGCATAATGTCTGGCATAGGCCAACTCTTTATCCAAAGCCCAAAAGGCCCTAACGAATCGCTTTGTATTTTGCGTTACCGGTTCTGAAAAATCGGCTCCCTGTGGTGATATAGCCCCTACAATAGAAACGGAACCCGATGAATCGCTCAAAGTATTGACATATCCTGCTCGTTCGTAGAATTGGGAAATTCTGCTTGGTAAATAAGCAGGAAAACCTTCTTCGGCAGGCATTTCTTCCAAACGTCCACTAATTTCCCTTAAGGCTTCAGCCCATCTGGAGGTTGAATCCGCCATTAATGCGACATGGTAACCCATATCACGGTAATATTCAGCTATTGTAATGCCCGTATAAATGCTGGCTTCTCTGGCAGCTACTGGCATATTTGATGTATTGGCAATCAGTACCGTTCTTTCAATTAACGGTTTGTTGCTTTTTGGGTCTATAAGTTCAGTAAATTCATCAAGAGTTTGAGTCATTTCATTTCCACGTTCGCCACAACCGATATAAACGATGATGTCTGCGTCACACCATTTTGCGAATTGATGCTGCATCATTGTTTTTCCTGTTCCAAACCCTCCAGGAACAGCTGCGCTACCACCCTTGGCAATTGGGAATAAAGTATCGATGACTCTTTGACCGGATACCAATGGAATAGTCAGAGGTAACCTTTTTGCGATAGGTCTCGGTTCCTTGATTGGCCATTTTTGATACATATTTAGATTATGGATTGTATCATTCTTGTCTTTTACTTGAACTACTACATCTTCCAAACTATAATGCCCATCCGGTTTAGCCATAATCACCTCACCAATGACATCCTTTGGAACCAAAAGGCGATGTTCAATCAATGAAGTTTCTTGTAAAACAGCGAATATTTGGCCAAAACGGATATAATCTCCTGTTTTTACCTTCATCTTTACATTCCATGTTTTCTTCATATCCAAACAATCGACATTTGTTCCCGGTTTGATATAAGCTCCATTGGCTTCAAAAATTGAATGTAAAGGACGTTGGATTCCATCGAAGATGTTCCCCAATAAACCAGGCCCTAAAACAGCCGAAATCGCTTCGCCTGAATTATATACTTTCTCGCCTCTCATCAACCCAGTGGTTGATTCATAGACTTGAATTACTGTATGGTCGTCATTAATGGAAATTACTTCGCCTAAAAGTTTTTGTTTTCCAACAAAAACCTTTTCCATTATTTTAAAGTTTTTAGCATTTTTTACTTTAATTACCGGACCGTTAATAGAGTAAACTTCATTCATAAAAACACCTCAAATCTCTACTTAGACGCTAAATCAGAATGCTCATAGAACCATAATTGTTTTTCTCGTAATCTAGCATCGATCGTTTCATCGAGCATAATTCCCATTTCATAACAGATTGCGGAGAAACCACCGATTTCTATTTCATTGATTTCTTTTATTTCATAATTTCCTTCGAACTTGTTTTTAATCATGTCAATAGCGACTTTATCGTTTCTTCTAACCTTGAATTCAACCGACTTTTTATCGAAACGTTCGCTAATTCCAGCCAATTTTGCATCAATAAAATTGGGATATTTATCACTGCTTACAAACTCAATGCACTTTTTTCTGGCTGCTTCAACTATAGAGTCGAGCAACTCTCTTCTTTTCTTCATTAAAATCCGAGTATACTCGTTTCTGACACGACTTAAATTAGCGCTGAAATCAGCGTTCAAGTCATTAATGTCTATTTCCAGATTTCTAAAAACTCTGGAATGAATTTCCGCTTCGATTCGTTTGACGTTCTTTTCCTTGTTGTCGGAAATTTCTTTCTTCAAGCGATTAATTTCTTCATCAGCCTTTTGTAATATATCACGGGAAAACAGGCGATAAGCATCATCATTATTATTAAAGTATGGCATAACTCACCTCATATTTTAACGCCGATGGCTTCACTGACGTATTCGTCGATAGAAGTATCGATTTTTGAAGGACCATGGCGATCTGGAATTTCGACGATTAGTGGTTTTAATCTCTTAAGTTTTAATTCCGAGATGACATCAGGACATAATTCAACCAATTTAGTGGTGATTAATAATATGCCAATCGTCTCGTCATGCAAAATTCTCTCAATTTCCATCAAAACCTTATGTCGGTCATGAAGAACAACGCCTTCTATTCCTACAAGGCGCATTCCCATTAAAGTATCATTATTATCAGTAATCAAAAAGAATTTCATGAAAATCCCTTCTTTTTATAACTTATTGATAATTAAAATTGAAATCAACAAACCGTAGATAGCTACCCCTTCACCCAAAGCAACGAAGATCAATGATTTACCGAAGTTCTTTTCGTTTTCCGAAAAAGCTCCTATAGCTGCCGGAGCTGCTGCAGCAACGGCAATACCAGCACCTAAAGCTGACATTCCGGTGGTTAAAGCCGCACCAATAAATCCAAGACCTTGCGCGATAGATCCAGCGAATCCAGTTACTTCAGCAACGTCACCTTCAGCTGCGAAGAAAGATAAACTGCTTGATTGCCAGATGAAAACAAATAGGATAAGTGCGAAGAACAAAGACACATGAGTATATAGTCTTGTTTTAGTTGACTTTCTGTTTGCTTTTCCCATAAAAACTTTTACTAAAGGTAGTGTGATCAATACCACTAAAATTAATGGCAGAATAATTTCCAATTTACTTAACATTTTTAAGTCCTCCTAATTAACATTATATTTGAAAGGAATTCCATTTCCTTCAAAGTATCTAGAAAACATTTCGTAAAACTCTAATCTCAAAACTTGAATGCCTACGATTAACCCTTCAAGTCCCATTACAAACAAGTTACCCAAAACCAAAGTGAGCACTTGCCCAAAAACGCCTCCCATCATCTCCATCAAAGTGAAGACAACCAACATCATTCCGGCATGACTCAACACGAACCCGCCGACACGCAAGAAACTCATGGTATTGGTGATGTAAGATAATACGACTTCAAAAGCTTCAAAAAACGCTTCGGTTATAAAACCGCCCACACCATCCGGAAACATTTTGTGTCCATGCATCAATCTTTCCAAAGGCTCTTTAAACATGATTACCACAATCGGCAAAATAGCAAAAGGTACAATGAAAAGAGGTTGTAACAAACTGTATCCCGATGTGAACATCAATACGATTGTTACTAATACAAATCCATAGAAAGTCAATCCCGCAAAACCGTTATGTGAGAAAAATGCTTCTGCGTAATGTTTGCGTTTTAGCGAAGTAATGATATTCAATATCATGGCTGCAACTATGAATATTGACCCTAATCCTACTGTTGCTATCAAAAGCGTCATCGTGAAATTTGAATCCATAACGTGAATTGGTTTTCCTGGCAATCCGAAAACATTAGTAAATATCGGTGTTAATATCTCTTCATTGCCAAAGAATGAACCATAAAGAAACCCGAATATTGCTGAAGAAAGTCCAATTCTCATTCCCACTTCACCAAGTTTCATGCCCTTAAATTTATAAAGCAAGAAACTCAATACTATCAAGAGTAATCCCTGCCCCAAATCACCAAACATAATACCAAACAATAAACTGTAAGTGATGGCGACTATTGGTGTCGGATCCATATCGTGATAATTAGGAACGCCATACATTTCCACAAACATTCCGAAAGGTCTGGTGAACCAATTGTTTTTCAACTTTGTCGGTGGTGTAAGACGTTTATCGTAATCAGGCGGTCTGACTTCAATTTCTACGTCGGTCATGTCTTTATAAACTTCTTCAAGTTTTTTGATGTTATTTACTTCAATGAAACCATTGATATTTATTTTATTTCCCAGCCCGACAACATATTTTTTTGCCTCATATAGTTTAGCCAAGAATAATAATTCATTCTTTACTTCCGACAACTTGTCCATACTGTCTTTAATGATGCTTTGAATGTCCTCTTCTATTTCCTGCAGAGACTGTTCTGCAACCTCAATTTCCATTCTCAAGGTTGCTTGGGCACTTACAGGTGTACCGTGAACGAAATCTGGAATATGAACTCGGTCGAAGAATAATGAAGAGAAAATATTATCTACTTCTCTTTCGCCATCTTGAGTAGTCAGATATAGGCACCATGCATAACCTCTGTCGACATGAAAAGTCTGAAAAACAAAAGGTTTAGCGCTATAAAAATTTAGTTTTTCGATACTGTCCAAAGGAATTCTACCAACTCTGACATTCAGGTATTCACAAGAAAACAAATCATCTAAGGGAATATTGAGGTTTCCAATATTATTGACCTGAGTCAAGGCGTCCTGGTACTTTTTGATTAACTCAAGAGTATCCTTTTTGTGATGCGAAAGCTGATTGATTTTTTCATGAGTTGAATGTATATAATCCCTCATGTTTTCTAGTGAATAATCTAAAGAACATACTTCTTTCAAGGGAATATTAATTTTATAGTTTTTCTCGATATCCAATATCTCTTTTAAAATAATATTGCAAGGATTATCGGTTGAATATGATTGCAACCCATGCACTTTATCCACAATCTCACTCGCTGGAACCAAGTGCAAATAATCAATTTCCACAAGGCGAGCTAAAACATTATCAATATTTTTTGTGGTAGATGAGATATTAAATAGTTTTAATTTAGCAATAGCCATCTGCTTTCACCTCAATATATTAACATCTTGCGAATGTCTTCTTTTTTAATATCGTACCTAATACCTTCAATGATATTGAAGATATTCTTTTGCTCAATTTCATTAAGAAAAATGAAAACAGTATAAACGATTGCCGGTACTGTCGAAAAATACATATATCTTTTTGCAAGATTATACTTTATTTTCTCTGCTTGATATTCAATATATACATAATCATCTTCATCGACATAAGACTGGTATACGGACTGTGAGATATTCAGCAGAACTTCATTTGGATCTTCGATTCTGATTAAAGCTTCAAGATCAGCTTTTTTCATTCTGATATTTTCCCAAATAAGCGCTTTTTTGATTTCATCTTCAGTCGCATCGTAAAACTTTTTAAGACGATAAATCTTGATGATATTGTCTACTTCAACTTTTGTTTGGTAGATGTCCATCAGGTTTTTATGAACCTTGCCAGTGAAGTAAGTGTTTATCCGCTCTATAACAATGTTGTGATAAACCAAAAATAAAGCTTGTTCAATATCTGTATATTTGACGTCGATTGGATCGTCTACGTAAAAAGGTCTTATTATGTCTTCATACCTTGTGCCTTTTAAACTAAACAACAAATCACGAAAAGTCAGAGACTTGGTTACCTCTTCTATATCAAAACTGGCATGTTTTCTAAAGAATAAAGGTAAATCTCTGATTGAACTTTCAATGTTTCCGGAAATAATTGACCTTAAGCTTGATAATACAACTTCAATTTCCCGCTTAATCATATCTATTTCATAGAATTTTCTATCTTTAGTACTGACAAAATTTACAAGTTTAGCAACATTGTTAAAATAACTCTTCTTAATCAAATCTTCCAATTGACCGCGGTGCAAAGAGTAATCCATAACTTTATCCAATGTGTTGGTATATTTGTCAGCTTTTTTAAGATATGCAACAATTTCAGGAATGCTATTAAATTTCAATAATTCTTCATAATCCGTTGGAAAAAGTCTTTTGCTATACATTGACTTAGTTTTAGAGATTATTGAATTCCCTGCGAAATTTGGCATTGTTACTTTCCTTTACTTGCTATCAATGCAATATTGATATAAAGTTTCAATCCATTCTTCCTTATTTTTTTCATAAGTTTGGTTCAAATCAAGTAAGTCCTTTTCAAAATCGACTTTTGTTGATATTTGTGCATCACTTATGATTTTATCGACTTCTGTTTTTCTTTTATCGTAAATCTTTTTAGCCTCTGCTTGATATTCGGATTCGATTCTTTTTCTTTCTTCACGTAAAAAAGACCCCAATTTAGACTTTTCTTCTTCAAGTTTCTTAATTTCGAGTCTTTTTTGCTTATCAAGTTCAACTAATTCTCTGATTAGATTTTCCAATTAATTCACCTTCTTAATTGCAATCGGTCTACTACATTATAACATTTATAAAATATATTCCAAGCATAAACTTGAGACAATAAAATTAAAAAAGCTCAATAGAGCTTTTTATTTGGAAACAATCTTATCTACCTGATATTTTGTTCCTTCCAAAGCTTCCAGAATTACTTTATTTGATACATATCCCTCGTAAGTCACCGTACAATTTTCTGTCGACACTTTAACATCGGAGATACCATATATTCTTTCAAATATTCCTTCAAGCTCTTTGGCGCAGCCTTTGCAGCAAATACCCTTGATATATACAGTTTTCATATAACATCTCTCCTATCCAATATTAATTATAATATTATTATAATATTATGTCAACCGACTATACTTTGGACAAAAAAAATATCAGCATCAGCTGATAATTAGATGGTGGAGGGGGACGGTTTCGAACCGCCGAACCCGATGGGAGCAGATTTACAGTCTGCCGCGTTTAGCCTCTTCGCTACCCCTCCGTTTATTTTGCTATTACATTATAACAAAACCATATTTAAAATGCAACTACATTTTTTCAAAAATGACAATGGTGATTATTTAGTTTTTTTTGTCTTAAAAACATTATATAAGCCAACAAATCATGATATAATCTATGAGTGAAGTTATCATAGGAGGAAATTTAAAATGAACATCGCTTTAATCGCTCATGATAAGATGAAATCGGAAATGATTGATTTCGCAAAAAAATATCAAGCAACCCTAAAAAAACATAATCTGGTCGCTACCGGCACAACTGGACATAGGATTATTGAAGCCACCGGTTTAAATGTGAAATGTTTTCGCTCAGGCCCTTTGGGTGGGGATCAAGAAATTGGTGCAGAAGTGGCAAACGGAAAAATCGATTTGATTTTCTTCTTTCGCGATCCATTGACTGCACAACCTCATGAACCAGACGTATCAGCATTATTGAGATTATCCGATGTCTACAAAATCCCTTTAGCAACAAATATCTCAACCGCAGAACTTATCGTTCATTCAATACATTAAAGGCTCTCAAACTAGAGAGCCTTTTTGTTTAAAACTATAACGGGAATCATCATTTCATCCTTGATTAAACCAGCGTGAGTTGCTTTATGAATATGTTTGGCGTTTTGTAATCTAAAACTGTATTTATCAATAGCCAAGGAAAAGTAATCTCCTAAAAAGCCTTCTGTTCTCGGGCTTTTTTGACCTTTACCGAACAACTCCATCTTTAACAAATCTTGGCTTTTATACAAAATAAACTTATCTTTGAAATGTTTGTTGAAGGCATTTTCAAACTCTTCCTGCAAACCATCCTTAATATAAAACGCAGTCGCTCTTGCTTCTATGGCTGGTTGATGAAGAAAGGTATTGGTTATGTCTTCATATTCCCAAAGATTGACACCTTCAATATCAATTTGTCCGTGGTCTGCAGTAACTAATATTAAAGTATCTTCATTTATCTTTTCATATAAATATTTAATTGCTGAGTCTATTTCTTTAATATGATTTGTTATAATTTCGGCTTGAGTTCCAAATTCATGAAGAAAAGTATCAAGCTTATCCCAATAAGCATATATGAAATTGTGCTGTCCATTACCGACTGTCTTAATTATTGTATCGACCTGATCTTTAATGGTTTTATGTTCCTTAACTCGGAATTCGGGAAAAATCTCATGTGTTTTTACATCAGGTTTTTTTTCATTGATCAACTCATAAATGTATTTAACTTTAACGTATTTTTCACTAACATTGTAATCAAATTTGTATAATTCGTCATAATAGTCTTGGTTTAAAAAGAATACGACATTTTTGTCTTCCTCCTCAACATATTGTTGCCAACCAATCCAACCTGTAGCTACTGGAGGCAAACCTGTAGTTGCGGTCGTTGTTGCTGCTACTGTTGTTGAAGGAAAGACAGTCGTTACATCCATAATCTTCTTTGTGTTTAAAAATTTTGATGCTTCTTTGTGTTTGTTTAATATTTCACTGCCCATTGCGTCTACAAGATAAAGTACCACATTCTTGTATTTTTTATCCAGTATTTTGTCAAGTGAGTCCAACCCTTTATATCCCAAATTAACTCCATAAAATTTTAAAATAGAATTTGTTAAACTCAGTAAAGAATTATCATAATCGGGAAACACGATATTTGCCATAAATTATACCTCTTTTCTTGTTTTCGGTAAGAATTTCACTTTACTATAGAGAAAAGCTCCAACCAAAGCTGCAAGTGCGTTACTTGCAAGCATTGCATACCAAATTCCCATAGGCCCCAAATCAGTGTACTTGTTGACCAATAATATCATCGGCAATCTTAAAATCCATAATCTTGTAATCGCCAAAATGAAAGACTTTTTCGTTTCTCCGCTACCTTGAAACGCAGATAAATATACTTGGAACAAAGCCATCAAAGGTAAACCGATTCCAATCCAAAATACATAAGTGGTGGCGTGTTTGATTGTGTCTGAGTCCTTACTGAATAAGTGAACTATTGATTCTGAAAATGGTAATAAAATGATAATTCCCACAATCATCATGATTACAGAAATTATTATCCCTTCTCTTACAGATTTTTTAGCGCGAGGAATGTTTTGCGCACCTACGTTTTGAGCAATATAGATAGCGACTATCGACGATACTGCAGATACCGGGAACATTACCAATGAAGAAATTCTATTGCCAATATAAAAAGCTGCAGAAACGCTTGTTCCATAAGCGTAAATCAACGAGTTCAAGATAACAAAACCAACAGCTTGTATTGATTGACCAGTGGAAGCGGGTATACCAATATTGAATATATCGCCTATAATCGTCTTATTCAATTGTTTAATATTGAAATTAACAGTCAAACTCTTTTTTGATTTCAATAAGAAGAATATTATTATCGGCAAAATGACCAAGTGAGCTGTTACAGTAGATAAGGCAGCTCCGGTTACACCCATATTAAGTTTCAAAACCATAATTGGAGTCAGTACTATATTTAACGCTATACCAATTGCATTGACAATGACAGGAGTTGTTGTATCTCCCGTAGCTCTTCTTACTGCTTCAAAAGAATACATCAAAAATAAAATTGGTAGTTCAAAACTTCTTATCCTTAAATATGTTATTGCAAAGGTTAAATCGGAGCCCTCTGCGCCCATCAATTTCAAAATGTAAGGTGCGGTAAAATAAACTACTGCAGTAAACAAAAATCCTAAAAATATTGATATATAGACGGTATTGTTAGAATACCTCTTGGCTGTATCATAGTCTCCTTTTCCAACATATTGACCTATTAATGCATTACCCGCAACACTAAGTCCCATACCAAAGGAAATAAAAATGAAAAAGATTGGCCAAGTTAAAGCTACTGCACTTTGCATCGAAGTTGCAAGTGATGTCCCTGCATCGGTAACCCCGTCAACCATCCCCAAGAAAATACCATCGACAATATCATGAAGAGTTTTTAAAACATTGACCAAAAAAACTGGAAAGCTTAAATATAGAAGTCCCTTCCAAATTGGATTCTTATAAAGAATTAACTGCGTTCGATCATCAACTTTTGTATTCATAAACTCACCTTTTTAGTAAAAATAAATGTGGCGTACTGTAAAATCAGTACGCCACATCCATGCTTTACGCATAATATTTGTGAGTGGTGCCGAAAGCAGGAATTGAACCCGCAACCTACTGATTACAAGTCAGTTGCTCTACCAGATTGAGCTATTTCGGCATGGTGGAGGTTGACGGGCTCGAACCGCCGACCCTCTGCTTGTAAGGCAGATGCTCTCCCAGCTGAGCTAAACCTCCATTTTTCACTCGCATAAAGATTTTACTATTTATTAGTTTTATTGTCAAGAAAAAAAATTAAAAATCATAATTTTCTTCCCGTTTAATCTTTCACTCCAAAAACAGATATATATCGTTGAATATTTTGATAAGAACCGTTACAACAAGCAAGTCGGCGCTACCGCCAAAACTCAGGTTATTTGCAATACAATAGTCGTTGATTCTCAAGACTTCTCTATCGTTATTCAAATCCAATTCAGCGAACATTTTTTTTATATATAAATACTTTTCAAATGAACCTGATCTTTGATACAAGGAAGTATCCTCACTATTGATGATAAGAAAAATCAAAGTTTGAATTTTTGAGTGAGTGGATAAATCAAATAACTTCCTTAAAGCAATTTTTACTGTCGAATAGCCTGACAAAGCTTCTCCTCTAATGCCTTTTAACGAGTGCTCCAGAAATGCCTTGTCGCCATAACTTTCACTAGAGTAATCATAATTCAAAAAGAGTTGTTTTGCAAATGATTGGCTTATATCAAAAATTGTTCTCTTTTCATATCTAGATAATTTATATCCTATACTTGCAATTATTAATCCCAAGTTAAAAATTAAACCTTTATAGGCATTGACACCTTTAGTTGCTTTAAACATAGCTGTTTCAGCGCTTTTTCCTATACTTTGAAGATTTCTTATTAAATCGATTTCCTTCAAATTTTTTAATGTTTCAAAAAACATCTCAATCAGATAAGGCATTATTGCTTCTTTTGCTTTTATCATCAATTCATAGTTCATATCTGGATGACTTCCCGATGTATAGGGCGTTACTAAACCAAATTTGGGATCAAGTTCTAACTCTTCCATTATACTCTGATTTAAGATTTGAGAAATGTTATTTTCATAAAAGATTTTAACTTTCTTATCTATTATATCAATTATTTCTACGTCAGTATGGTTTTGATTCCTTATGCAGATGGAAGCTTGATTATCGCAGATTATGCATTTTCTTTTTTGCTTCCTAATTGTTACAGTTCCATATCTATCATATACATCTAGGTCAATAAACCTACCCAACTCATGATGTTCTTCAATTGAAATCATTTGTCTTTTTATCGATTTGGAGTTAAATCCATTTAACAAAACTAAAACAAAAGGACCATCATCATTTTGATGATAGTCGTAAGTAACCGATGGGAATGATTTAACGATAAAAGAAAAAGCATTGATCAAAAGATAAGCTAAATAGTTATTCTTTTCTGTGCCGGGCATGTTTGCTTTAATGCTAACGACAGTTTCATAAGAGTTTAAATATTCTTCTATAAGTTTTGATCTTTTTTCTCTTCCTGACAATATGTTATCTAAAATATTCATCTTTAACTTTTCTCAAGACATCAAGATATGTGCCATCTCGATATTCGACATAACCGATGATTTTTTCATCTGTTTCAATATGTCTTGGCACACCGGTAATGCTATGTGTAATTGAAAGCAATTCTTCAATTTTATATAATGTAAATGGACTGTTTTCAAGTTTTTTCAAAAGATCTTTTCGTAATGGGTTTACCGCAATTCCTCTTTCGGTAATCAAAATATCTATATCTGAGCCAGGAGTGGTCACCGTCATAACACGCTCTTTAATGATTGGTATTCTCGATTTAATCAATGGTGAAATAATTATGGAAACTTTTGATCCATAAGCTATATCAGCGTGTCCACCGCTACCGCCGATAAGATTGCCCAAAGAATCGGTAGTAACATTGACATTAAAGTCTAGATCTATCTCTGTAGCACCCAATATAACAAAATCCAATTGATTGCAGATTGGATTATCTTCGAAAGGATTTCCATACTCACTAGCAGACATAGCAAGATGGTTTTTGTTTTTAGCAAATGAAGTCACCGCTTCCAAATCAAAACACTGAACATCATAGAGATTCTTGAACAATCCCTTTTCCAACATATCTACATATGCTTTTGTAATTCCCCCTGAGGCAAAACTTCCTATGATGCCATTCTTAATCATGATATCTTCCACAAATTTAACGACTGCTAAAGATGTTTTTCCTGCACCTGTCTGCATGGAAAAACCATCTTTAATCAAACCAAGATAGTTCAACAAATTAGCGCAATCTTTAGCTATTTTTAACCCTATTGGATCCTTTGATACTTCCGTAGTCCCCGAGACTATGCCACCTCTGTCTCCGATTGAATCGATAAGTAATACATAATCAACGTATCCGCCGTCAATTTGGTGAGTTACCAAAGTGTCTATTAATGTATCGGTCACTAAAACAACTTTTTTTGCGTACTCAAGGTCACTGATAGCGTATCCTAAAGTTCCACAAGCACTCTTTCCAATAGCGCCATGGCCATTACCAAATTGATCAACTACTGGACAAGCAATAAAAGCAACATCAATTGCCAAATCTCCACTTTCAATCGCTCTCGATCGTCCGCCATGAGTATTCATAATCAACTTACCCTGAAGATGGCCTTGACTTATAGTATCTGCAACAGGGCCATTTAAGTAATTGGTGTGAATATCAGTAACATTGCCATTCTTGATTAAATCAACCAGTTTTGTATAACTAGGAAAAATCGAACTTGGGGCCAGATGGATGTTTTTCAAATCTCTTTTTTCTATTTCCTGAGCTACCAATTGCATGACTTTATCACCATTTCGCAAATGATGATGAAATGATAGAGTCATGCCTGATGTAATATTCAAGACATTGAATACTTCATGGATATTATGTAAAAAAACAGTTTCATCTGTTTTACTCTTCTTAGAAACTGTTTTTCTGACTTTATTTAAATGTTCGTCGCTGGAGACAAAAGGTTTTAAATTATCCGGTATGTATCTTTTAACCCCATTAATCATTAACATCACCTACAATAGTTCAAATATTTTTGCTTTTTCAATAATTTTTTCAGCTCGACTGATAATCGGTTTGTCAATCATTTTTCCTTGGTATTGGAAAACACCATGCCCCGGCTTGCTAAGATTAATTTTTATTATCTCTTGAGCCCATTTAATCTCTTCTGGTGAAGGAGAAAAAACCTTGTTTATTGTATCTAATTGGTTTGGGTGAATAGCGGCTTTAGCTTTCATTCCTAGGCTCATAGCATAGGCACTGTCTTGCAAAAGTCCTTCTGGATTATTGATGTTTGTATATGGCGTATCAATCGGAATTAAATGATTAATTACGCTTTGATAAATAATTCTTGACCTTGCATAAAATATTTCTTCACTAGACTCTGTTCTTTTTATTTCTAAATCATTAGCTAGGTCTTCAGCTCCAATAAATAATCCAATAAGCCTTTTGTTTTGGGCATATAAAGGCAATTCTTCTACACCTCGTGCAGTTTCAACTAAAGCAATTACTTTTGTTTCTAGCATATTGTTCTTTGCTTCATACTCAGAAAGAAGAGCAGTCAACTTGTCTGATGTAAGTTTATCCATCTTGGGTATCAAAAGATAATCAATCTTGTTGGTTTTAAGAAGTTCTATATCTTTATGAAACCATTCGCTATCAATGGGATTAACCCTAAGAATTATCTGCTTAGGTAAAACACTCGAGTTTATCAAATAGTTTCTGACTAGGTTTCTGGCATTATTTTTTTCAGATATACTGATGGCATCTTCCAAATCAAAAATGATGGCATCGGCAGAAAAAACATCAGCGTTTTGCAACATCGAAGGATTATTTCCCGGAATAAACAGCAAAGACCTAAACATCTTCCTTCATCCTTTCAATCGCCGTCAACAACCGAGACTTGATGGTATAATCCAAAGCTCCTTTATCAACAACGACAACCTTCACATTTTTCAATCCTTGTTCAGTTAAAGTATCTTCTATCGTTTTAAGAATCTGATTATAGAAAAAAGCTCCAACAATACTATTAATCTCAATAATGGTCTTGTCATTTGTTTCTATGCTTATCAAACAATCATTGGATTCTTTGCTTCCTGCGATACCTTTCATAATTTTTACCTCTTCTTTGTTATTGCCAAAACTCGATTCATTTCATTTTTTACAATCATATAGCCTTCGTCAACTCCCATGCCTGGTTTCGCCAAACATTGATCGGCCATACAAGCGATGGCAATATTGGTTGTTACTTCAGAGGAAATATTTGTTTCATTGCAGGTACCACCGCAATAACTGCCAATACCTACTTTATTGCAATAAACAATTGCTTCGCAAACATTATTGACTCCGCCTAAATCTGGTGTCTTTATTTGCAGCATATGTCCAGCTTTTTGATCAGCAAAATCGATAATGTCTTCCAAAGTGTTGCACCATTCGTCAGCCACAATTTCCAAAGTTGAATTTTTTTCGTCTATCATACGAGTTAAATCTTTGAGATACTTTATCGTATCTTCCTTGTTGCCACCATCAATAGGGCCTTCAATTCTCAAAATGAAAGGATGAGCTGCCTTTTCCAGTTCTAATAGATAATCAATAATTCTATCCAAATCATTGTTGAAAGCAATGCCGATGGTGCCATAAACGTCAATGTGTAGAACGGGTTTGTAATTTTCTCTGGTACGGAACCTGATGATTCTATTCCTGATCCATTTCACATATTCCAGCAATAACTCTCCGTTTTTTCCTAACTTCTTCTCAACATTGTTGATTAGGGCGTGAGGCAAAACATCCGCTTCCTTAATAATCATCTTGTCGACATTATTATAACGGTCGTCGCCACTCTGAGTGAAAACAGGAATGGCTTTGTATTCTTTTTCAGTTATATTATACTCTTTTCTGATTACTTCTGCCATAGTCAGTCGTGAACTTTTAGCGACAGCTGATAGAAACGCCTGTGTTAAACCATATCTAATTGCCGTATGTAATTTTTTGCCATCAATGGTCATTCTGTCAAATCTTTCTGCCAAAGGTCTAAATTGACTAACATCTAGACCAATCATAAGCGGCACTATTTTTTCTTCCAAGAAAGGAATGTAATTATCCGCCAAAAACAACGGATCACGTCCGCCAGTTCCTGAATATTGTACCGCTGCACAATCACCGATTCCCACTTCACCATTTTCCAATATCAACTGAATAGATATTGCTTCACCACATTGTCTGATTGTCCTAAATCCTTCTATTATCGGCGTTCCTTCATAAAAGAAGCCATCATTAACGGCTCCATTTTTTATTGATTTTTGATCATCAAAGAAAAATCCAGTATATGATTTTGACAATACAACGTCTTTTATTTTCATTTTAAATTCCTCAAAGGTCTTCCTATTAATTTTCCCTTACTTACGGAGTAAATATCATCCACAGTCAACTGGAACGAAATTTCTCTTTCTTCCGAATCTGCTCTTTGTTTAATTTTTTTATAATGGAATTCTTTAATTTCCTCAGACATTGCTAAGTTTCCAAAATCAAGAATTCTTATTCTGCCTTCGTTATCTCTTGCGGGGAAAACTTTACCGGCATTGTACTTGCTTGGCGCAAAAGGGATATCCATCAAACCTTGCTCAAAAGCTCTAACAGTACCGACAGCCAAGTCCCCTTCTCCCACTTTCAAAACAGTTTCGATTAAACAATTGACTTCTCTTTTAATTTGATCTATTTCCATTCTGAGATCATCACTCTCAGAAATAGTTTGATCTTTTAACATATTTACTATAAACTTTGAAGCTTTTACACCTAAGCCATTAGCTTCCATAGTTGGAATACCGACGGATTCATGAGGTGATTTGGTTATTAGTTTAGTCGCTTTAGATAACGCAGCTACTGAAGAACTATAGGAAATTAGTGCCATAGCTTCAGCTTCGTCGCTTGGAAATCCACCCATCCACTGATGGAAAACAGTGGATATCTCCATGTCTTTATAACCAAAACGGTCAAGATATTCGATTGTTTGATTGTACAAAGAATGAACTGCCGCTACATCTTGAACTAGATTCCCACCCATTCCATAACCTACAGTAATATTTTTAACCCCTTGTTCCGCTGCCAATAAAGTTTCAATAATCATTACTGTATTAGAAATTGCCGGTGGAACCAAAGTTCCTGTCAAAGGGCCAAAAGGTTCACGATTAATCTTGATGCCTCTTTCTTCATAATAACCGACCAAGCGGTCAACGTACTGCCAATTCTTGATTGAAACTTCTAGAGGTATTGATTTTGCATATGGAATATTATAGGAAATACCCCCACCTTCATTCGATGTCCAACCGGCTGCATGAATAATTTCCGATAATAATCTAGCGTCTGGTGTCCCATGTCTAGCTTCTACCGGTTTATCAACTGACTCAAGCACTTTCTTACAACCGGCAACTCCATGATTCACAGCCGGAAAGCCATTTAATAAGGCCCTACATTTTGCTTCAGATTCTTCCAGACCTTTTTGGGCTTCTTGATAACGGTTATGTCTAGTGTAGCTATCGATAGTTGAAGGTAAACAATCTGCTCCCGAAGCAGACAGATAATTCAAAAGTTTGATATGCTCCGCCAAAACGGGAACCCCACCACGAGGTTGAATGAGCGTATCATTTGTTGCTTTAGCTTTATTCAAAACAATTGCAAAGTTTTTTTCTTCAGGAACATTTCTTAAATATTCGACGGCTATATCCAAATTTAATTCTGGATCATTACCGGTAGGCCATGTCTTTAAAACTTCTAATCTTTGTTCTAAAAATTCTTGTTCTGTCAATCTTTTATTTGCTAGTTTCATCTTGATTACCTCTAACTTGGGTTATATGATTTTTCATTATTTTTAATGCTACCATCGGTTGAATTTTTGCCAACAACCCCATGGCAAACATAATATAGTCATGGTCAATTAAGAACTCAGGATCATTAGGTCTAAGTTCTGAAGGATTATTTAAAATATTAGTAGTCTGACGCAAAATTTCATATTGGTGTTTTGAATTAATTATTACTCCACCTGAACCAATAACATAACTAACTTCAGATAAATCTTTTCCTGTTTGATTGAAAACCTTTCCCATCGGGGTCAAAACTTCAGTAATTCTGCCGCAATGTCTATGCATAGATCTGTACGCACACATTTCCGCCAAAAATTGATCAATAAATTCGTCATGTTGATTTTCTGGTAGCAATTTTACATTTTTATAACGGCGATTGACTTCCTCTACAATATCAACGCCTTTTTCTTTATTGATGAAGTTAATTTCTCTTTCTGACAACGATTTAACAATACCAGGAGCCGAGTATCTCATGCCTAAATCGCCTTCAACGGTTCTTTTCGCAAAAGGTTCTTCCAAGCCTTGGACAATTACATCACTTCTTTTGGTTGAAGTGCATATGGAATATAAATCTGTAGTTGCTCCACCAATATCAACAACCACTATTTCTCCTAGACCACTTTCTTCCAAATAACCTTCGGACAATAACTTGGCTGCTTCCAATACAGCTGACGGCGTTGGTAAAATAACTCGATTAATCTCTGACTCAATTTTTTTGATTCCTTTGGCTTCAATAATTTGTTTTAAGAATATTTCTCTAATTTTATCTCTAGCACTATTGATGTTTAGAACGTTGATTGATGGCATGACATTTTCACAAATGTGACCATTCATGTTATATTTATTGAAAATTTCACTTATTTGATCTTGAGCAGATTTGTTCCCCGCAAAGACGACAGGAATTTTTATTCCTGCCTTACCCAACAAGTCAGCATTAAAAATCACAGCTTCTGAATTACCGCCATCAGAGCCGCCAGCTAATAGAATAATATCAATTTTCATATCAATAATCTGTTTGATTTCACTATTGTTTAAATGATGGGAGAAAACTAAATCAACTTTCGCACCAGCACCAAGACAAACTCTCTTAGCGGCTTCCACAGTTAGTTCTTTAACTAGACCAATAGCGGCCATTTTTAGGCCGCCAGCAGCTGATGAACAAGCAATGATTTGCTCAAACTCAATTTTCTGGCCGATTCTATCAAATAATTTTTTAAGAGCTTTTTGATAACCTTCTGTAATATCCGTTTCAACTGTCGTAAAGTCGGAAGCAGTTCCCAATATATCACATTTTTCAGAATCAACAGCACATAATTTAGTGAATGTTGAGCCAAAATCTATTAGCAAATAGTTTGCCATTTTACTCTCCTAAATCTGTTTTAATATCTTTTAAGGCATCATCTATGGATGTTCCCGGAGGATAGATTCTATTGAATCCCATCTCCAAGAATCTTTTTTTAACTTCATCAAAGTCTTGCTTGCCGACAACGATATTTCCGCCAACATATAAAAGAATGTTTTCGATACCTGATTCGACACACTTATCTCTCATTCCCCTACAGTCAATTTCACCATGACCATATAAAGAAGAAACCATAATCATATCAGCATTTGTTTCTATTGCTGCGTTGATAAAGTCTTCTTGAGTAGATAAAACCCCGATATTGACAACATTATATCCAGATTTTTTTAATGTGTATTCAATTATTTTATTTCCAACCGCATGTACATCAGCACCGATAACCCCTATAACTATTGTTTTCAAACTAATCTCCCCACAAACTTGTAAGCGTTTTTATAACATATAACATTATAACATAATGATTATAAGATTTAAAGAAAAAATCTTAGAAATTAAACAAGCTCAATTACCCAATTTAAACGTTGAAAGAAAGCACGAATAGATAGTCACTCAATCTGTTTAAATATTTCTTTGCTGGTTCCAAATCTTCTCTTTTTGTATAATCGACAAATGCATTTAGTTGTCTTTCAGCTTTTCTTGCCAAAGCACGAGCATAATCAATGTAAGCCCCGGGTTCAGATTTTTCGCTTCCAGGCAAATAAAATCTACTTTCCAAAGGTTTTTTTAATAAAAACTCTTGGATTTTTACTTCCAGTAGTTCGACATCTTCAGGCTTAATCTGTATTAAAATATTATACAAATCCGAATCGTAGTCACTGGCAACAAGAGAATTTATGTTTTGCAAATGCATTTGAATTTCTTTTATGAATTCAATATGGGATTGATGGTAAGCTATGCCTAAATAGGAACTGAATTCATCCATTGTTCCTAGTGTTTCAAATAAAATATGGGATTTTCTATATATCTTGTTTTCGAAATCTTTTGAATTACCCGAATCACCAAATTTGGTTGCTATTTGATCTATTTTGTCTATTGGCATTATTTTTCACCTCTTTTTCGATTTAAAAGTTCCGTAATCGCAAAAGTTGCAACATCCTCCGCAAAACTTCCCGGTCCAAATCCAGCATCATAACCTAATTCTTTTGCTAATTCATGAGTAATCCTTGCACCACCGGCAACAAGTATTACTTTATCTCTCATTCCTTCAGATTCCAATAACTCTACAAGCTCAATCATGTTTTTTAGGTGAACTTCCTTTTGTGTCACGGTTTGAGAAACTAAAAGCACATCGGCGTTTTTATCACGAGCAAATTTTACAAAATCTTCATTCAAAACTTGAGAGCCTAAATTATAAGCGTCAATGCCTTGATATCTTTCAAGACCATAATGACCAGCAAACCCTTTCATGTTCATGATCGCATCAATACCTACTGTATGTGCGTCAGTACCTGTAGAAGCTCCGACAAATACAATATTTCGGTCAAACTCGTCTTTGATAATTTTTTCTATCTCTTCTCGCTCCAGAGCGTGATTGGTTATTTCCTCGACGTGAATCCTATCAAAATCAATGACGGCTTTTACGCTACCATAAACAACATAAAAACTGAAACCCTCGCTCAAATTTTCCGCATGGACAACGGAAGGATCAATTATCCCCATTTCTTTCGCTATTTCTTTTGCAGCTGCTATTCCCTTGGCTGACTTTGGAACTGGTAGAGTAAAACTAACCTGCACCTTGCCATCATTTAGCGTATCACCATAAGGTTTAATCTTCATTGAAGGATTCCTCCATTTTTTCTAGAACTACATTTACATAATTCTTATTCTTTCTAAAAACTCCGGATAATCCTTTTCCGCCAATTTCACTTCTTTTTGTTTGAGCGAAAACTCCTTTGGCCAAACTGTTGAACATTCCGTCTTCAGCTATCTGTTTTAGCAGTTTTTCGGCAGAATTTAAAACTTCAACAGCTCGTTTTTGAATGATACCTTCTGGTTTATAACTAATTTCATCACCTAATGATTTCATTGATTTCTGAATCATTTTTGCGTTCTTGATTGCCAAATAACGATCTGATAGATATGGTGTATGTATAGCCTCGGTCATCATACCCAAGAGATGAATTGACTGTCCGGTGATTGTTGTAACCATGTTGAACATCACGTTTTGTTGATAAGCTCTAAAGATATTGCCATTTATATGTTTTGTTGGCGGCATATACTTAAGTGGCGCATCCGGGAAAATCTCTCTAGCCAGTTGTGCTTGCGATAATTCCAGCAAAAAGCTATCTTCAACTTCTGGATCAATTTCAAAAGCATGCCCTAAACCCATTAATTTACTTGGTAAATGAGCTTTTTTTGCAAATGCTTCATTTATGAATTGCGAAGCAGTCACTGTGTGAGCTTCCTCAACAGCATCAGATGTTGTGAGATAATTGTCTTCACCTGTATTGATGATTATCCCGGCATATGCATTTATAAGACGGGAAAAGTATTGATCTACAAATGTTCTTTGCATATTGATGTCACGGAAAATTATACCGTACATGCTATCATTCAATAGTACGTCCAGTCTCTCCAAGGCTCCCATTGCGGCTATTTCAGGCATGCAAAGTCCTGAAGCGTAATTAACTAAATAAATATATCTACCTAGTTTAAAACTCACCTCATCCAAGGCTTTTCTCATAATTTTAAAATTCTCTTGGGTTGCAAATGTTCCGCCAAAACCTTCAGTTGTTTTGCCGTACGGTACATAGTCCAGCAATGATTGTCCAGTAGATCTGATTACTGCAATTATGTCAGCTCCAGCCTCGGCTGCTGAAACAGCTTGTATAACATCTTCATCAATATTTCCTGTAGCCACAATCACGTAAATATCGGTTTTTTCACGAGAATATTTTGTCAAAAAGTCGGTTCTTTGAGCCTTATTTGCTAAAATTCTTTTCAAACTGGAATCATAGTAAGGATTAAGAATGTTGAATGTTGCATCTTTATCTAAAATTTCATGACCACAAACATTTACTTCTTCATTTTTATAGGCATTCAAAAAATCCGATAAATTTAATCCTGAACCTTTTAATGCGCTTGCCAAGTAAGTGCTGACGCCTAAAGATATATTTCCATTTTTTACAATATCATCAACTATTCTGTTTGGCAGCGGAACTTGGAACTCATCAGTACCATCGACTCCTAAAAGTCTTAGAGTTGCTCGTTCAACACTAACAGTTGTATGTTGATCTATGAAACTCTGGACGTCGTTTGCAATTATTTTTGCATACTTACGACAAGATTCAACTACATTTTGATTTATATTAAGTTTATTCATCACGTTCACCTTCTAACACATTAAATACTTCTCTACCTAAACTTGTACTCAATTTATTCTTGAAATCTTCATTGTCAAATTCATAGCCCAGTGGTGACACTGGATTGTAACAAACTAAAGACACGTTAAGGGGATTGATTACATAAAGCTGATTTTCCAGCTGAAATAGTTTTTTTAATAAGTTGTGGTGCACTTGGATATTAATTGGTGAATCCACAATGATGTCAAACTTACATCTTCTTCTTTCAAGAATCAATCTTTCCACAAATTTATTGGTTAAGGATTTTGGAAAATATACTTTGGATATATTTTCGAAATCTAAATTGAAAAAGCTATCCACATTACCTATTAAACTCGAATATTCAAGATTTGTCACTATGTCGTCATTATTGATTAAACAGATTTTATCGCCAAAACAAAAGTCTTTAAGATTATGATACTTTAGTGAAAACTTTTTATACAAAATAACTGCATCATTAACCACCACATCGATGTCACGGGAATAATTAGCTCCCACTACCAGGATTGTAGCTTGTGTAATCTTGGCAAAAACATGACGCGAAAAAGCACCATCAATTATAATTTTTTCCAATTGATAGTTTTTTAGTTCTGATATCAGTATTGCCATATCTTTTACTTTTGCAGGTCCGGCAACTAAAGCTTTACCTATAGAATTTATCTTAATGATTACCACATTACCAATAGATGTAGCTATATCTAAAGTCTTGATGATTTCAAAGTCGCATGTAAACTTTTCCAATGTGTCGTATGCAGTGGCAACCAAATAACCTGGCCTAACAAGTATTTGTGGCTTTTCTAAATTGGTCACCTGGTCTAATTCTTCTCCATCCAATCCTATAGACGTAATTGCCAAATTCGACCTATCAAAATGACTTAAATACTCATTCATAACGGTGGTCTTGCCTGCGTTTTTTGTATTTCCGACAATACTGATGATTTGATAATCTTTTAACAATTCGATTATTCTTTTGATGTTCTTTTCCTTCTTTCCAAATCTTTTGGTTCCAAAGAAATTTTCTTTCCCGCTAACAAACCACTTACACCGTTCGCATCTTCATAATGTTCTTTATTGACATAATTACTTGGTTCTGAATATGTCGAAATTACGCCTTCGTAATTTCTAAGCACTATTTTCCCAGGCGCTTGTGATATTACGTAATTTGGCATTACTGGTATTTTACCGCCACCTCCAGGTGCATCAACAACAAAAGTCGGAACACAAAACCCCGATGTGTGTCCTCTCAGTCCCTCGATAATTTCTATACCTTTTGATACCGGTGTACGGAAATGTTCAATACCCAAAGAAAGATCGCATTGGTAGATATAATAAGGCCTGACCCTCATATAAGCCAATCTTTGAACTAATTTCTTCATAATTTCAACTGAATCATTTATTCCTCTAAGTAATACTGATTGATTGCCCAAAGGCACGCCGGCATTAGCTAATTTCTCCATAGCGGCTTTAGATTCGATGGTAATTTCGTCATAATGATTAAAATGCGTGTTAAGCCAAATTGGATGATATTTTTTTAACATATTGACAAAATCATCAGTTATTCTTTGTGGCATCACTACCGGTGTTCTAGTCCCCAATCGAATTACTTCGACATGGTCAATTTCTCTTAATCTCTTGATTATTCCTTCAAGGATTTCATCGCTGACTAACAGCGCGTCACCACCAGACAGTAAAACATCTCTGATTTCAGGGTGTTTGCTGATATAATCAATAGCTAAATCTATTCTATCTTGAGGCATCTTTTGATCTTTTTGGCCAGCAAACCTTCTTCTTGTACAGTGACGGCAATACATGGAACACATATCCGTAATCAGAAACAAAACTCTATCCGGATAACGATGTGTCAGCCCCGGAACCGGCGAATCAGTGTCTTCAGCTAAAGGGTCAAGCATATCATTTTCACCGATATTCATCTCATAAATGCTTGGAATTGCTTGCTTTCTCATTGGGCAATCAATATTATCTGGGTCTATTAAACAAAGATAATAAGGAGTTATAGCCATTCTAAATTTAGAAAGAACGCTAAAAATGTCATTTTTTTCTTTTTGAGATAAAGGAATATACTTTTCCAAGTCTTCAACAGTTTTTATTCTATTTCTTACTTGCCAACGCCAATCAGACCAATCGCTGTCTTTTACTTCAGGGAAATACTTGGCCCTTCTTTCCAAATAGCTGTCGTTAGTAATTTTCATTATTTAACACTTCCATATCTTTCTTGGAAAATTTCATATAACTCTTTCGATTCTCTTAATAAGTTCAATGTGAATTCCGCATGATCTTTGGTATAACCATTGCCTATAATCATTAAAGCTTCGGAAGCTATTCCCTCAGCTCCTAAAGCGGCTTTGGTAAAAGATGTAGCCATTGAGAAGAAGTAAATTGTTCCTTTACTTTTTGTTGGTAAAATGGATGTCATTTCTGTGTTTGGAACATTAACAACATTTATTGTCACATCCACCATATCAGGTGCTACTTCCTTAACTTTGTGATAAATCTCCATTGGTTTGGTGGCGTCACCAACGATAATGTGATCGCAAGCACCCAGTTTTTCCAAGTCGTGACGGCTCCTATCAGAGTGAATTACCGCAATAACCTTACCGTTTTTACCAGCACTTTTTTTAGCTTGGTAGGCACATAGTAATCCTGATTTTCCACCAGCGCCTAAAATCAAAACTGTATCATTTTTCTTAACCAATTTTTCAACTTGAGCAGCAGCGCCAGCTACATCAAGAGCACTTAAAACTATATCCGATGGTAAATCATTAGGAATTTGTGCGTAGATACCAGTTTCAAACAATATGGCTTGACCGATGATGTTTACTTGGTCCTTAGTTAAATCGATACTCAATATTTTTTCTATCTTTAGAGGCGTCAATGACAATGAAACTAAAGAGGCAATCTTGTCTCCCGGCTTTACTTTTACTTTTAAGTTTTTTCCAACTTCTTTTATTCTGCCTAAAAACATTCCACCGCTTCCAGTAACTGGGTTTTGCATCTTACCCTTATTGTTTACGATGTTTTCAATCATTTCTTTCATCTTTTCGGTGTCAGAATTGCATACACTTTTTATTTGTGTGAAAGAAGCTGAATCAATATTAAGAGTATCCACATCTACCAATATTTCATTGTCTTGGCAAATCATTTCATTGTTAATTTTTTCTGCTGTTTGTGGTAGGGCTCCTACTGGTGATATTACTCTGTGTGTACCATATTTACATAGATTGTTCATTTTATTTTTCTCCCATTTTCAACATTTGTCTAGTTTCTTTTGGCGTAGCTATCTCACGATTATATTTTTTTGCCATTGTTACAATTTTTTCTACAAGTTCTCTATTTGATTTTGCCAGAACTCCTTTTTCAATATAAATATTGTCTTCGAGCCCTACCCTGACATGTCCTCCATGTTTAATTGAGTGCTCGGCTAATGTAAATTCATATCTACCAATTCCAGCAACACTGTATGTTGATCCAGCTGGTAAACTTTCTTTTAAAAAGATAAAATCTCTTTCTTCTCCTGTCATCCCTCCGTTTACACCTAAAACAAAGCTATAATGAAGATGACCTTTAATAATACCTTTTTTTATCAATCTCAGCGTAGTGTCAATATGCCCTTTTTCAAAACATTCCATTTCGTACATCACACCAAGTTCATTCATTTTATTGGCAAAATAAATAATATCATTTTCAGTATTTATGAAAATTTCATCGCCACCAAAATTCAATGTACCACAATCAAGCGTCGCCATCTCCGGTTTAATGTTCAAAACATCCGATCTTTCTTCTCTGCTCATTCCAACCGCACCACCAGTAGAGACTTGAACAATCAACTCTGGGCATTTGTCTTTTATGGATTTTACTATTTCTCGGTACCTATCTTTGTTTTGTGTTGGTTTTCCATCATCATATCTAGCATGCAAATGGATAATTGAAGCACCAGCTAAATAAGCTTGATGAGCCGCTTCAACCATTTCATCAATTGTATACGGAACCGCAGGATTATGTTCTTTTGTGACTTCTGCACCTGAAATTGCGCATGTAATAATCAATTTATCCATCATGTCTTTGCAACCCCTTAGGCACAATACAAGTGCCTATAGCTTTTGTTGTCAAAAGCCGATCTTTTAAAACGTCGCAAGCACTAGGAGCAATATCCGGTCTTGCAGTTATTACTTTATAGCAGAAGAACTCCATTTTTCTCGAAGTGTTTCCGGCTTCAACAATTTCAGCTTCTATTTCCAAAAAATCCCCTGCATATACTGGAGCTAAAAAATCTATCGACTCGTAAGCTCTAAAGAGCCCCTCATCTCCGTCCATTCTAATTAAAAGTTCAGTTGCGGCGTCACCGAATAAACCTAATATTCTCGCGCCGTCAACTAAGTTTCCTCCATAATGAGCATCATGGTTGGACATTCTAAGTTTTAATGTCGTTTTCATTAATTTACTCCTTTCATTTTTTGAACATCATTTATAATCAGATCAGCTTCCGTCGCCTTTATTACGTCTTCTATAGAATAATCTGGGTGTACTTCCATCAAATGGAGACCATCTTTCTCTACTTTCATCACTGCCATCTCTGTGACTATTAGATTTGCTTGATTCGCTGCGGTAAGAGGTAAGCTGCACTTCTTCAAAACTTTGGATTGACCATTATTTGTATGTTTTAATGCAATTATGACTTTTTTAGCTCCAGTAACCAAATCCATAGCTCCCCCCATACCCGGAACCTTTTTCCCTGGAATTATCCACGAAGCTATTGAACCCTCTTGATCAACTTCCAATGCGCCAAGGACGGTAACGTCAATATGTCCGCCTCGAATAAAGGTAAAGGATGTAATTGTATCGATAAAAGCTCCACCTTTTTTTATAGTCGCTTTCATTCCTCCTGCATTAACAATATTGGTTTCTTCTTCAGTCAAAGGTCCAAGCCCGATAATTCCATTTTCGGCTTGAAATGTTACGTGTTTGCCTTCAGGTATGTAATCAGCTACCATAGTCGGAATGCCTATTCCTAAATTAACCAAATCGCCATCGCCTAATTCTAATGCAATTCTTGAAGCTATTATTTCTTTTTCGTTCATAAGATTAATCCTCCAAAATGTAATCAACAAATGGGAAAGGGGTTATGACATCTTCAGGGTCAATTTCACTGACTCTTTTTACAGCCTCGACAACAACAATTTCGGCAGCCGTAGCCATTACAGGGTTAAAATTCCTCATAGTTTGTGAATACTTTAGGTTGCCATAGTCATCAGCGACAGCACCGCCGATTAAAGCCAAATCAGCTCCAAGTGCTTCTTCCAATAAATATTTCCGCCCTTTGACTTCCAAAACTTGTTTTCCATTTTCAACAATAGTCTGTAATCCGGTAGGCGTTAGTATACCCCCTAAGCCAGCTCCAAAAGCCCTAATTCTCTCGGCTAAAGTCCCTTGCGGAACAAGTTCCACTTCAATTTTGGACTCCTGCATTAATTTGCCAACATAAGGATTGGTTCCTATATGGGAAGCGATTAATTTCTTAACTTGATTGTTAACAATTAATCTACCGACACCTTTATCTTCAAAGCCCCCATCATTACAAATAATAGTCAAATCCTTAACTTTGGATTCAATAACTAAATCAATCAGTTTTTCTGGTGTTCCGTTTGTCAAAAATCCACCGACAGAAATAGTCATCTCATCTTTAAGCAGATTGATAAATTCATTCTTTTTTATAAATTTTTTCATATTTTACACCCTCCTCGGCGGCATGATTTCTGCTTCGCCAATGATGACAACATCATTATTTTGGTTTTTTGCCACACAATCAAAAACCACACGATTTTTGTCTGTTATCAATTCTTTTACAATAACAGTTGCGGTTATTTCGTCGCCAAAATAAACAGGTTTTGTGAATTTTAAAGACTGTTTTGTATAGATGCTACCTAATCCCGGCAACTGAACTCCAAATAGGGAACTAAACAGCGAACCGACCAACATTCCGTGAACAATTTGTTTTTTAAATATTGTTTTTTCTGCATAGGCTTTATCCACATGCGCCGGATTAAAATCGGTTGAAATTCTGGCAAAATCCAAAACATCCGTCTCATTAAAACATTTTTTTGTTTCGGCTTTGTCTCCAATTTTGATCTCTTCGATAGTAAAACTTTTCATTTGTTTCTCCTCCTTTTATAAAAATAAAAGAGCCATTATATTATAAAATATAACAGCTCTCCATTAGTTCAAATGGCAGTATTCAAACTGTTTGTTTAAATACCAAGACTTTGACTTATAGACTAATCAAATCTTTCGGCGAAACATTCCTTCTTAAATCTGTATCCGTCCAAAATAAAAATGAGATTTAATACCAATATTTCGCGCCTCTGTGTGTATTCAATTACACAGTAATTATACTTAATAATGTAAGCGTTGTCAACACCGTAAATATAGAAATTGATTGAACATTTATCACTTGTTTTTACAATAAAACAAAATATATGATATAATTTTATTTGTAACAATGGAGGTTAACATGTTAGCTGTAATTACGGGAGCTTCATCCGGTATTGGAAGAGAACTTGCGCTGAGATTAGCGGAAAGAAAATACGATTTAGTCTTAATAGCGAGAAGGACGGAAAGATTGCTGGAAATTAGTAAGTTATTAAGAAACGTAAATATAAAAGTTGAAATTTTGTCCTTGGATCTAACCAATTTAGATGAGTGCAAAATTCTACTAAATACTTTCAAAAATAGAAATATCGATTTATTTGTAAACAATGCTGGATTCGGCCTTTATGGCGCATCACTTGACAATGACACCGCCAAAGAGTTTCAGATGCTAGATTTGAACATTAAAACAGTTCATTATCTTACAAAGGAAATATCAAAGATAATGAGTCGCGGCACAATTATAAATATAAGTTCGATGGCAGCGTTTTTGCCAACCCCTTTACTTGCTAGTTATGCGGCAAGTAAATCATATGTTTACAATTATTCAATGGCATTGGCATACGAATTTAAACAAAATAAGGTGCCTATCAACATAATGACTGTTTGTCCTGGTCCAGTTAAAACCGAATTTAACGAAGTCGCCAATGCTAACCCGAAAATGAAAGGTTTATCTGTAGAAAAGTGTGTTGAAAGTATCCTAAAAGGGTTGGATAAAAACAAAATTCTCGTAATCCCTAGCTTCAAGATGAAATTTTTGCGATTCATGTTAAGATTCGGCCCAACAAAACTTTTGTTAAAAGTTTCTTACAAAATTCAAAGTAAGAAATAAGTCCTACCTTATATACACCCCTAGCGAGTTTAAAACTCGCTAAAAGCACGTGGAGGTTATATGAAAAAAGTCATCAATTTAATTAGAGATAACAAAGACTTCAATGCCATAAATTCCTTATTCAAAAAGCGTAAAGAGGTCTATATTAACAATACCAATGAGGATAATGCTTTGTTGGTTCTTTTAGGTTTATTCTATGAGAATGATGAAACAATCTTCATTGCTACTCCTAATCTTTATAAAGCCCAAATACTATATGATAAACTGAGTAGGGTTCTCGAAAAAGATGAAATTTGTTTTTATCCCCAAGATGAATTTCTGACAAACGAATTATTGGTCAGTTCCATTGAATTCAAATTAGAAAGAATTAACACTATTATCAAAATCCTACAAAATAAGAAAAGAATTGTTATTACCGATCTTTATGGCTTGTTAAAGCCACAGTTTCCTCGAAAAAAATGGGAAGAATCAAGGATTGAGATAAAAATTGAAAATGAATATGACTTAGAATGGTTAAAAAATAAATTAATAGAGTACGGATATAAAAAAGAGTACACAGTAGAAAAAATAGGAGATTTTGCGATAAGAGGGGGGATAGTAGATATCTTTCCGGTAAACTCGCTTGTACCATATAGAATCGATTTTTTCGGCGATCAGGTCGATCAGATAAAAACCTTTAATATTGACACACAAAGATCCGATGTTGTGGTGGAGTCTTTTTCCATTTACCCATTTACTGATTTCTTTTATGATGAAAGTGAGTTAAATATTTTACTAAAAACAATCGAAGATAAGGTTGCTATAACTAATTTCAGCAAGGATGCTTTAGATATTATCAAAGATGACAAAGAAAAACTTAAAAATCGAGATGAATTAGAAAGACTAAGTCGCTATCTTCCCTTCATCACCGACGACCACCACACCGTTGTAAACATCGCCAAAGATGCTCAAGTTTTCTTTCTTGATTATCACAGATCGATAGAACAGAATCAAATATTGGTTGAAGAAATAAAAGAATGGTATTTGCAGAATAATGATTATCCAAAAATGGATTTTAATGTCTTGTATGATTTCAATGAACTTCTTGTTAAACCCGGAATTAAGGTCGATTACTTAGATTATGCCTATAAAAACAACTTCAAAAACACTTTTTCTATCTTCGGTGAAGAGGTAATTACATATAATGACAACTACATTTTCCTCTTTAGAGATATCAAAAACAGTATTGGAAAATTTAGGCAAATTATCGCTTTTGAAAGTCAAGTGGCATTGGAAAGTTTTGCAAAGAAACTGGAAGTTGAAGGAATACCATACTCAAGAGAAGACTATGATAACGCTGAAAACACAAAGGTTTATCTATCTTTGGACAGTTGTGCGTTTGACATAATCTCTCAATCTTTCAACATAAAGGTTATTACTGAAGAAGCTTTGAACCGTAGGCATATCAGCCGTCGTCGCGGTGAGTACGTGTCAGTGTATCGCCGATCAGAAAAACTCTCAAGCGTTAATGATTTGTCTCCAGGAGATTATGTAGTTCATTATGATTATGGTATTGGTCGATTTTTGGAAATTAAGACAATGCAATTTGGTAATGTACAAAATGACTATATCCATATCGAATATAAAAATGGCGATAAACTGTATGTAACTTTGGATGGAATTGATCAAATCCATAAATACACTGGTAGTGAAGGGTACAAACCGGCATTGTCTAAGCTTGGTGGCAATGATTGGTCAAAAGCGAAAGATAGAGTCAGAAAACAGGTACAAGAAATAGCTGATAAGTTAATAAAGCTCTATGCCGATAGAGAAAAAGCCAATGGATTTGCTTTTGACGACTACCCGAAAATGGAGGAAGAGTTTGCTAATAATTTTGAGTATATCGAAACTAAAGACCAGTTAAAAGCTATTGAAGAAGTCTTCCATGACATGAAAAAACCGATACCTATGGATAGATTAATTTGTGGCGATGTCGGATTCGGAAAAACCGAAATCGCTCTAAGAGCGGCTTTTAAAGCCGTTTTAAACAAGAAACAAGTCGCTTATCTAGCGCCAACAACCGTTTTATCAAAACAACATTTTGAAACTTTTCATAAGAGAATGTCCGAGTTTGGAGTCAACGTTTCTCTTCTTAATCGTTTTATCTCGCAAAAACACCAAAGAGAAACTCTTGAAAGATTAAAAAGTGGCAATATAGATATTATAATTGGTACTCACAGAATTTTAAGTGATGATATCATTTTCAAAGACCTTGGTCTTCTTATCGTTGATGAAGAACAAAGATTTGGTGTTTTGCATAAGGAAAAAATTAAAGAATATAAAATAAATATTGATGTGTTATCTCTTTCAGCAACACCTATCCCAAGAACATTAAACATGGCCATTATGGGCGTAAAGAATATGTCGCTATTGGAAACCGCGCCCGAAAACAGGTACCCTATACAGACATATGTGCTAGAAAGAAATGAAATAATTCTTAGAGATGCAATCGAAAGAGAGCTCGCAAGAGACGGACAAGTATTTTACCTTTACAATCGAGTAGACAATATCGATTTCATAGCCGACAAAATAAAAAACCTCGTTCCAGAAGCGCGTGTTGATATCGCTCATGGACAAATGCGAAAACATGATTTGGAAAAAGTAATAGATAATTTTGTCGAAAAACAGATTGATGTTTTGATATCTACAACCATTATTGAGACAGGAATTGATATTCCAAATGCAAATACTTTGATAATTCATGACGCAGATATGTTGGGGCTTTCACAACTTTACCAAATTCGTGGGCGTGTAGGCAGGTCCAATCGAATCGCCTATGCCTACTTGATGTATAAACGTCAAAAGAAACTTACTGAGGAAGCAGAAAAAAGACTTCAAGTTATAAAAGAGTTTACAGAACTTGGAAGCGGATTTAAAATTGCTCTCCGTGACTTGTCGATTAGAGGCGCCGGAGATGTTTTGGGCCAGGAACAAAGTGGTTTCATCGATTCGGTTGGTATTGACATGTATATGCAGATCTTGCAAGAGGAAGTTTCAAAAGCTCAGGGAAAGAAAGTTACTTCTGACAATACAAAAAAAATAAAAGCAAATGTTTCGCGTTTTATCGACAAAGATTATATTGAAGATGATTATATTAAGATTGAAATGCATAAGAAAATCAATTCAGTAAAATCAATTAATGATGTTTATGAAACCTTAAGTGAAATCCAAGATCGTTTTGGAGAATACAATATCTCACTAGAGATTTACATCTATGAAAAATTATTTGAATATTTGGCAAAACAGCTAGACGTTGAAAAAATTAAAGAAAACAAAGCGCGCGTAACACTAGTTTTGTCAGAAAATCAAACAACCGGAATGGCCGCTGCTAATATATTCAAAAGCAGTTTAAACTTCAGCAAAGACTTCCGTTTCGCTATAGAGAAAAATCAATTTCATATCATCTTGGATACAGTTGACCTTACCAAACATTGGCTATACACCATGGTTGATTTTTTAGAAAAATTGAATAATTTAAAGAACGCTTGAAAAAGCGTTTTTTTATGCGAAAAATCAACGATTTTGATTGAAAAAAAAGCGGTTTTACTATATAATATACTATATATAATATAATAATGGTGAAGCCAATGAAAGATGTAAAAATAACAACTCCATTCATTACTCTAGGCCAATTGATTAAGTTCCTAAACCTCATTGGTTCTGGAGCGGAAGTTAAGCTTTTTATCATGCAAAACCAAATACTCTTTAACGATGAACCTGAGAATAGACGTGGCAAGAAAATATATCCTAACGACATGGTTGAAATCAATGGTTCAAAATATAGGATTATTAGATAATGATTATAACTAACTTGTCTTTAACCAATTACCGAGGATATAAAAAGTGTGATGTCAGTTTCGGAAAAAACGTCAATTTTTTTATTGGAAATAATGGCAGCGGAAAAACTAATCTATTGGAGGCAATTTATTATCTCGCTTTGGCAAAATCATATAAAACCGCTGACTCTTCCACTGTAAAATCAGAAACGGAATTTGCAAGAATCATTGCAAAAATCAAATCAGATAAAGAATTCACCTCAAAGATTATCATTTCCAAAATTGGTAAAAAAATAAGCATAAATAATCAAGAAATCGACAAATTGAGCGACTATATTGGGAAAGTAAAGATTTTGGCTTTTCTACCGGAAGATATGGATCTTATCAAAGGAGTTCCTAAAAATAGGAGATATTTTATTGATATGATCATCGGTCAGATAGATAAAAACTATCTTGTTGAGTTGGGAAATTACAAAAATATATTAAAACAAAGAAATGAACTACTAAAAATCTTGGTAGAAAATAAAAGCAAGGATTACACATTGCTTGACATTTATACGGAACAACTTGCAAGAAGCGCTGAGATAATAATTGCGATTAGGAAATCTTTTATTGATAAAGTAAAAATCGAACTGGAACAAATGTATCATTATTTGGCAGCCAACAGTAAAAGGATTTCATTTATCTATCGACCAGTAATTGAAAATGAAATTCTTAGTCAATTAAAGCAAAAATATCAAAAAGATTTGTTCATGATGACTACCAATCTTGGACCACATAGAGATGATTACGATTTTTTCATAGACGAAGTCAACGCTAAAGACTTTGCTTCTCAAGGGGAACAAAGGGTTATTATTTTAGCGATAATTCTGTCAATCGCCAACATCATTATCAAAGAAAAAAATATTAAACCAATTCTATTATTCGACGATGTGTTCTCAGAACTTGATTATCTCAGACAAAATCAATTGGTTAAGTATTTAAACTCAACTGATATACAATCGATTATTACAACAACTAATATCAAGGATATAAATACAAGTTTTTTAAATAACTCTAAAACATTTAACGTTAAAAACCACTTAATAAAGGAGGGCAAAAATTAATGGAAAATAGAGAAAACGCAAAGTACGATTCCAGTAATATACAGATCCTAGAGGGATTGGAAGCAGTCAAAAAAAGACCTGGTATGTACATTGGAACAACCGGACCTAGAGGTCTTCACCATTTAGTTTGGGAAATAGTAGACAATGCCGTTGATGAAGCATTGGCCGGTTATTGCGACACGATCAATATCGAAATTTTACCCGGCAATGTCGTTAGGGTAACAGATAATGGTCGAGGAATCCCCGTTGACACTCACCCTAAGACTGGTCGCCCTTCTGTAGAAACTGTTTATACAACCTTACATGCTGGTGGAAAATTTGACCACAATTCATATAAAGTATCTGGTGGATTGCATGGTGTAGGCGCTTCAGTTGTCAATGCTTTAAGTTCATATATGACTGTCGAAATCCATAAAGACGGTAAATGCTATATAATTGAATTTGATCATGGATTTGTCAAAAAAGAATTGACTTATTTAGGTGAGACAGATAAATCGGGAACGATAGTCACATTCTTGGCCGACGCTAAAATCTTCGATGAATCACAAGAATATGAGTTTGAAATTTTAAGGACTAGGATTCAACAATTAGCCTTTTTGAATAAAGGTCTAAAGTTTTCAATTTCCGATACTCGAGACGAGTCAAAGATAATACACAAAGATTACTGTTATGAGGGTGGAGTAAGAGAATACGTAGCTTTCCTGAATCAAGACAAAAAGGCCATACATCCTCAAGTAGCTTATTTTGAGGGGCAACTTGAAAACATAATGGTTGAAATTGCAATGCAATATAACGACGGTTATTCTTCTGACAATATTTACCCATTTACAAATAATATTACCAACCCTGAAGGCGGAACTCATGAAGAAGGCTTTAAAACCACTTTAACGAGAGTACTTAATAATTATGGCAAAACTTCAAACATCTTTAAGAAAGACGAATCGCTGACTGGTGAAGATACTAGAGAAGGCCTAGTCGCAATTATATCCATCAAACATCCAGATCCTCAATTTGAAGGACAAACCAAAGCTAAACTTGGTTCTTCAGACGCCCGTAGAGTCGTTGGAACAATCATGTCAGAGGGATTAGAACGTTTCTTGATGGAAAATCCTAGTGCCGCAAAAATTATCATCGAAAAAGCGTTAACGGCGCAAAGAGCTAGATTAGCTGCAAAAAAAGCACGTGAAGCTACGAGAAGAAAATCTCCTCTTGACAGTTTGGGTTTTGCTTCAAAACTTGCAGATTGCCGCTCTCGCGACGCAAACAAAGCTGAAATATATATTGTGGAAGGGGATTCTGCCGGTGGCTCAGCTAAACAAGGCAGAGACTCGGAATTTCAAGCAATATTACCGTTAAGAGGAAAAGTGTTAAACGTTGAAAAAACCAGAATTGACAGAGCTTTGCAAAATAAAGAAATCTTGTCAATGATTCAGGCTTTTGGAACGGGAATTGGTGAAGAATTCAACTTAGAAAACCTTAGATACAAAAAAATCATCATCATGACCGATGCCGATGTCGACGGCGCACATATTAGAACGCTGTTACTTACATTCCTGTTTAGATATTTAAAACCTTTAATCGAAAACGGTAATGTATACATAGCTCAACCACCATTATTCAAGGTTCAATCTGGAAAAATTATACAATATGCTTACCAAGAAAAAGAACTGGAAAAAATCTTGAGTGAAATCAACGGCAAACCAACAATACAAAGATATAAAGGTCTTGGGGAAATGAATCCGGATCAACTTTGGGAAACTACAATGGATCCTGAGACAAGAACATTGTTGTTGGTAAATATTGATGACGCTATCGAAGCTGATCGAATCTTTACAATGTTAATGGGCGATGATACCGAAAGTAGAAAAGATTTTATTAATGAAAATGCTGAATATGTTAAAAATTTAGATATATAAGGAGGGAGAAAATGGAAGAAAATAAAGGAAATATCAATAATATTAATTTTGATAAGGTCACTGAAATAAACCTTACAAACGAAATGAAAAACTCCTTCTTGTCTTATGCAATGAGCGTAATTGTAGCAAGAGCTATACCTGATGTCAGAGATGGATTAAAACCAGTTCATAGAAGAATTCTTTATGGAATGGACGAATTGGGTGTCTATGCTGATAAAGCTTTCAAAAAATCTGCCAGAATCGTCGGCGATGTCATGGGTAAATATCACCCTCACGGAGATAGCTCAATTTATGACGCTTTAGTTAGATTGGCTCAAGATTTTTCCACTCGTTATCCTTTGGTCAATGGCCATGGTAACTTTGGTTCCATTGATGGCGACCCACCGGCAGCTATGCGTTACACTGAAGCAAGAATGGAAAAAATCACCCACGAAATTCTTAAAGATTTAAGAAAGAATACCGTTGATTTCGTAGATAATTACGATGGTTCCGAACAAGAACCAAAAGTATTGCCATCAAAATTTCCAAATCTTTTAGTCAACGGCTCAAGTGGCATAGCCGTAGCCATGGCGACCAATATCCCACCTCACAATCTCAATGAAGTGCTGGATGGATACATCGCCTACATAAAGAATAAGAATATTGATTTGGATGAAATTATGGAGTTCATTAAAGGCCCTGATTTTCCAACTGGAGGAGTTATACTTGGACAAGCCGGTATAACTTCCGCTTACGCAACCGGAAGAGGCACAATAAGAATCAAGGCTAGAACTGAAATCGTTGAGATGGCAAATGGTAAGAAGCAAATCATCGTCAAAGAAATACCTTACCAGATTAACAAAACGACTTTGATTGAGAGAATTGCCGAACTCGCCAAAGAAGGCAAGGTCGAAGGAATTACTGATTTAAGAGACGAATCAAGCAGAAAAGGCATGCGCATTGTCATTGAGTTAAGAAGGGATGCAAATGCTGAGGTTGTTCTAAACAACCTTCTCAAAAATTCTTCAATGCAAACTTCTTTTGGTGCCAATATGCTAGCATTGGTAAATGATAAGCCTGTTGTTTTGGGCCTTATTGACATGTTAAAGTATTATTATGAACACCAAATTGAAGTTCTGGTTCGCAAAACTAAGTTCGATCTTGATAAAGCGCAACAAAGACTTCACTTACTTGAAGGTTTTATAATCGCTTTAGACAATATTGATCACGTAATAAAAATTATCAAGGAATCTTACGATGATACTGAGACACAATTAATGCAAGCTTTCAATCTATCTGAAATCCAAACCAAAGCGATTCTCGCAATGCAATTGAGACGATTATCGGGATTGGAAAGAGAAAAGATTGATCAAGAAGTTAAATTGCTGAGTGAGATGATAACAGATTTGCAGGAAACTTTAATTGATAAAGAAAAACGAGATCGTATCCTAATTGCTGATGCCTTGGAAATTAAAGAAAAATACGGTGATGCCAGAAGAACTGAAATTGATCCTTTTGGAGATAGCGATATCGAAGATGAAGATTTAATTCCGATTGAAGACGTCATTGTTGCAATTACTACTAATGGCTATGTAAAGAGAATGAACCTTGATGTCTATCGTTCACAAAATCGTGGCGGCCGTGGTAAAACCGGCATCAATCTCAATGAAGACGATGTCATCGATTCAATAATTTTCACTCAAACACATGATTACTTGTTATTCTTTACCAACATGGGTAGAGTTTACAAAATCAAAGGCTATAAAATCCCAAATTTTGGTAGAAATTCCAAGGGGTTGCCAATTGTCAACCTGCTCAATTTGAACGAAGGCGAAAGTTTGGCTGCTGTGATGTCAATAAAGGATTTTGATTCAGGTTACCTCTTCTTTACTACCGCTAAAGGCATTGTAAAAAGAACTGCTGTTTCCAACTTCCAAAACATTCGAGTCAATGGTATCAGAGCCATTACTTTGAGAGATGATGATTTCTTGCATTCGGTAAGATTGACCAACGGCGAACGCGACATTATCATTGGCGCATCCAACGGAAAGGCAATCCGTTTCCACGAAACTGATGTTAGGGATATGGGGCGTAACGCCGCTGGTGTTAAAGGTATAAGTCTGGATGATAACGAAATCGTAGTTGGTGTTTCAACAGTTACTGAAGAAAGAAATCAGATACTTGCCATTACCAAAAAAGGTTATGGAAAGAGAACCGAGGTCGATGAATATCGCCTACAAAAACGGGGTGGAAAAGGGGTTAAAACACTCAATGTCACAGCTAAAAACGGTGAGTTGGCAAAATTGATTTCCGTAGTTGGCGATGAAGACCTATTGGCTGTATCGGACAAAGGCATAATCATCAGAACACCAATTGATCAAATTTCAATTACCAAGAGAGCTACACAAGGAGTCAAGATAATCAATCTCCTTGAAGACCACGTTGTTTCGACCATTGCCTTAGTCGCTAAAGACGAGAGCGAAGAATATGACATCTTGGAAGAAAACCCACATATTGAAATCGAGGATGAATCTATAAATAAAGCTAAAACAGAAGTCTTTTCAATCGAGGATTTAGATGAAGTGATTATTGAAGAAGATTCAGACGAAGAAAACGAAGTTGATGAATTGGAAGAAATATTAAACAATACATATTAAAAAGAGTAGGCTGATTTTCCAGCCTACTCTTTACTTTTTGTCGTTCTTATTTATTATCCCAACGCCACGTCAAGCATCATCATTACCGAGAATCCAATCATCGCTCCAATAGTTGCGATTTTTGTTGTTTTCATCATTTGTGATTCCGGTATCAACTCTTCGATAACTACGTAAATCATAGCTCCTGCAGCAAACGACAGAGCATAAGGTAAAATGTTTCTCATTGTTAATGCCAAAGCAGCTCCCAATACTCCAGCGATAGGTTCAACCATTCCACTAAATTGACCAATTGCGAAAGCTTTTTGCTTTGACATGCCTTCTCGATGGAGCGGAACGCTGACAGCGGTTCCTTCCGGAAGATTTTGAATGCCAATCCCAATTGCAAGTGCGATGGCTGCCCCGATTGAAGCTCCGGGTATACCCGCAGCCGCTGCACCAAAAGCGACACCAACAGCCAAACCTTCAGGCAAATTATGTAAAGTTATTGATAAAACCAAAAGAACAGATCTTCTCCACTTGCTTGGCAAGCCTTCTACGTGATGCGATTCCACATGAACGTGTGGCAATAATTTGTCGACAAGCATCAAAAAAGCCCCTCCAGAGATGAAGCCGATTACGGCTGGAACCCAAGGAATCATTCCGATTTCTTCAGCCAGTTCAATTGCTGGATTCAACAAACTCCAAAATGAAGCAGCTATCATCACTCCGGCACTGAAACCAAGCATTCCGTTCATAAAAGACTGGGTCATGTTCTTGAATAAAAAGACCAAGCCGGATCCCAAAGCCGTCATGGAATAGGTGAAAATTGTTCCGATAAACGCTGCCAATATAGGATTTATATTAGCAAAAAATTCTGTCATAGACACATCCTCCTATTTAATACATTATATCATTATCTTTTCAGTTTTATAATAAGAAATGTTTACTAATATATTTTTGATATTCCGATATTTTTTTATAATATACAAAAATCTATATGTTGTATTGAATCGGCAATAATTATTTCTTCTTGTCTAAATTAAATTATGTTTGCCAGCAGATAGGCTAAAAGCGTTAATTCTTCTGTAATCATTGGCTCTTTGAATGAGTATATTCAATGCTTCATCCATTCTATGATCATAAGCATAATCAAAGTAACTTATCAAAAATAACGCTCTCATGATATTGTACTTCCATCCATATGGAAACAGGCACTTTAACAGGTCTTCATGAATGTTTTTTTTCGGTAGAAACCGATCTGGATAGGCTTTTGGTCAATATATATTCAATACATTGCTTCGTAGCTAATTCAATTTCCTTAGAACGATAAAGGTTATTGTTTTCGCGACAAGATGCAAAAGTATCCAATACCAATAATGTTGTGTGAAGAGAGGATTGTTTCAGAAATGGCCTTCTTTCCCCCGCATAATTAAACCCTCCATCTTTCATTTGGTATTCAATAATGTAGTCAATCATTTCCTTGTTTTTATTATCGTTAATTTTACCTTTCAATCGAATTTTAAGAATCATTGCGACAATAAATAAATCCTAATGTCGACATGCTTTTACTTTACCTAAAACTTTCCTCATTTCTTCTGTAAGTTTTGCGATGTAATTGCTTAATCTAATGTTGCTTAAATCAACTCCTAATTGACATAATTCCCAAAGCGTACAATGAGTTGAAGCATATTTGGACGAGTAAATACAATTGCCTCACAAATCGGTACTTTAATCTTTTTGGTTCAAAATGAAATTTGCTATACCTCGGTCGGGCAATTTAGATTGTATAAATTGTAGTTCCTCATTATTGGTTTTCAGTAAATTCTTTTTACTGAATAAACCGATGATTCATCGCCTTGTAAAACCCACTCTATTACTTTCAAATAAAAACTCCTTATAGAGTAATTATATCTTCAATACAAATCTCAATCAATTGCTATAAAAGAAAAAACGCCAAGAAATGGCGTTTTATTTTTTGTCTGGCGGAGTAAGAGAGATTCGAACTCTCGCGCCGGTTTCCCGACCTACACCCTTAGCAGGGGCGCCTCTTCGGCCTCTTGAGTATTACTCCATTTTTAACAGCCAGCCATTTAATATTACTAGATTTAAGGCTGACTGTCAAGATTTTTTTAACTTATATAGGTTTCTGGTTGTTTGACTTCATCTTCGATATGTTTAGGTAATTCCTTCTCAACTTTTGGATCTTTTGCTTTTTCCTTAGACTGATTAATAGTTTTTTGATAATCTCGATATTTACAATAACCGCCATAACCATCGAAGCCCAAGTATACCGCTCCACCTATCGCAATAAACAAGAATATCCAACCAATCGTTTTAGCTTCAAACCCTTCTAGTACCGCAAAAACAGCACCTAAAGTCAAAGCTACAATATGGAAGATGAATTTCGGGACTTCAGTTTTTTCATTAAAAAATGTTGTCGAGATAAAGAATACCAAACCTCGTACATAGAGGAAGAACACTAAAAACCAACGATAAAGTCCATCCCAAGGTGGATTTAATGCGCCGTTTGCATCCTTTTGGGTGAAACCTGCATAAATCATTATTCCCCCCAGTACCAAGGATATTAATATCTCAATCAAATTAATTGTTCGTAAAAATTCTCTGTTCAATGATTTGAGCAATGGATAGACCCTGAAGACCGAGAAAATTACGATTGTCATACCAGTGATGATATAAACGATATCTTCGCTCAGGACCATGAATATGCCAACAGCAATCAAGATTGCGGCCAGTACCCATTTTAATGCCCACCCATATCCGTACTTCGGTTTTGCCATTTTAAATTCCTCCTTTAAAATGTTTTATAGGTCTATTATATTACTATTTAAAGACTGATTTCAAGACATTGGGTCTAATTTACAAAACTTGGCTTTTCTTTCGGATTGACCATTGTCAACTGCAGTCTTTTTCTTGCCAAATCAACACTGACAACCCAGACTTTAACGATATCGCCAACACTGACTACATCCAGAGGATGTTTAACATAAGATTTACTAAGTTTGGAAATATGTACTAATCCGGCTTCCTTAATTCCAACGTCGATAAATGCGCCAAAATCTACAACATTTCTTACTGTTCCCTGCAATTCCATATCCACTTTCAAATCTTCCAAACTTAGCAGTTCGCTTTTTAAGAGCGGTTGTGGAAAATCATCCCTGATATCCCTGGTTGGCGAAACGAATGCATCCAAAATATCTTCTATCAAGACCAAACTCTGATTGAAATGATTGGCGATTTGTGTTTTGTCAGCTTTAGCTATTATCAGTCTACATTTTTCCGTTCCTATTTCTTCGGCATCGAGTTTGAGATATCCAAGGAGTTGATAAGCCAAATCATAACTTTCCGGATGGATTGGTGTTTTGTCCAAAATTTCCATTGAATTGAAAATCCTCAAGAAACCTATAGCTTGTTCGAAAGTCTTGGCTCCCAAACTTGGAACATCCATCAATTCTTTTCTACTATTGTAAGGTCCGTGGTTTTCTCTTTTATCGACAATGTTTTTTGCAACTTTACCCGACAAGCCAGAAACGTATTGCAAAAGCGATGCCGAGGCAGTATTTACGTTAACACCAATTTGATTTACCGCTGTTGTCACCACAAAATCCAATGAATCGGATAATTTTGCTTGCGTGACATCATGTTGATACTGACCAACACCAATTGATTTAGGATCGATTTTAACCAATTCGCTCAATGGATCCTGCATTCTTCTGGCAATCGAAACTGCAGATCTTTCTTCAACTTGGAAATCAGGAAACTCTTCTCTGGCTAAATCAGACGCTGAATAAACTGAAGCGCCTGCTTCATTGACGATTACATACTTGACTTGTCTATCCAATTCTTTTAACATGTTGGCAACAAAGCTTTCTGTTTCTCTCGAGGCAGTACCATTCCCGATTGCGATAATGTCTATCTTATATTTAGAAATAAAACTCTTTAATATTTTCTTCGCTTCTTCTATTTGCCTAGGGTTAACGTTTTGGCCAATATATGCCTCATGAGGATAGATAACACCTTTGTCGATGAACTTGCCGAAACGATCAATTACCGCTAATTTGCAACCAGTTCTAAAAGCTGGGTCTATTCCTAAAACCATTTGACCTTTTAATGGTGGTTGCAGCAACAAAGATCTCAAATTTTCAGAAAAAATGTGAATTGCTTGATTCTCGGCACGATCAGTAAAATCAGTTCTAATTTCCCTGGAGATAGATCCGCTAATTAGTCTTTTATAGGCGTCGATGTAAGATTCTTCAATCAAAGGATTTACATTTGATTTATGGTCTTGTATGACTTTTTTATTCAAATAAGTAAAAATTTCATCTGTATCAACATCAATTTTTACAGTGATAATTTTTTCTTTCTCAGCTCGATTGATTGCTAATATCCTATATAACTTGATAGTATTCAAATTTTCTTCAAAATCATAATAATTTTGATAAGTTTGATATTGATCTTCTGCGTCTTTTTTTATTTTAGTAACAATTTTTCCATTTTTGTTGGTATAATTCCTAATCCATTTACGGTAATCGGCATTGTCAGAAACCATCTCGGCGATGATGTACTTAGCACCCTGCAAAGCGTCTTCTACAGTTAGAACTTCTTCATTCAAATATGGTAAAGCCATATTGTTGATGTCATCAACTTCCGGAAAAGTCAAAATTAGGTTAGCTAAAGGTTCAAGCCCCATTCTAATTGCTTCAGTTGCTTTCGTCTTTTTCTTTTCTTTGAACGGACGGTAAATATCTTCCAAATCGACTAATTTGTCGCAGGCATTGATATCCTTCCGCAGTTCTTCAGTCAGCATGCCTTTCTCGTCTATTAGGCGAATGATGTCTTCTTTTCTCTCTTGCAAGGATTTGCCATATTCATATTCTTTTTGGATTGCCCTGATTTGTTCCTCGTCCAAAGAACCGGTTTTTTCTTTACGATAACGCGCGATGAAAGGAACAGTGTTTCCCTCTTCAAGCATAGCTAAAACCGCTTCGATTTGTTTTACGGTAATTCCTTGGGCTTTGGCTACTTGTTTAATTAAATCAACATTGATATAGTCCATAATTATCCTGTATACTCCTTCTAAACTTATTAATATTCTACCATATTTCCGGAAAAAAAGCCAAAAAAAAGGAGCTATCTAATCTAGCTCCCAAAAAAACTATTCTTCAATGAAAGGTGAGTAAGTATTGTTTTGAATTTGCGTTAAAATGTCTATCACTGCGGTAGAACCAACGAAAAGTTCTTCAACTTCTCCATCATTAACGACAATAATCATCGGTGTAGAAACAGTTGTTCTTTGAATGGCTTCCAAGAAATCCGCATTCTCACCTTTAACAGTGCTTGTGTTTAACAGAAAGAAGAAATCATCATCCAATTTATTGGCAATCTTCAAAACATCGTTCTTGATGTTGATGCTGCCTTCATTAGTGTCAGAATAAACATAAATGACATAATCAGTAATCGCCTGTTGATTAGCATCCTTCAAAGCAAAAGCATCTTCATATTTTTCAATACTTGAATAATTGCTATAATCTTTCCATTTTGTCACTGAATCATAAATAAAAGCCACTGCCACAACTAAGATTACCGCAACGATGATTGCAACGATAGTTTTAAGCAGTAAAAGCTCCGTATTTTGTTTTTTAAATCCTTTTTTATAAGTTGCCATATCTTCACCTCAGCATTATCATTTTATCTAATTTTCGAACTTTTTGCAACAATTATTTTTATTATCAATTTATCTCTTGGTTTCCATTATCGCAAAGCCAATTGTATATTCCGTTTCATGAGATATCGATAAATGGATTTTGATATCTTGAAAAATCGGTTTTGCAAGAAAAGGTCGATTCAATTCATCATTTAAGATGGTTATATCTCTCATAAAAATCTCTCTATTTGCCTGTGAGAATGCTTTGATTAAAGCTTCTTTTACCGCAAATCGACCAGATAAATACTCAATTTTTCTTTCTTCTCTTGAAAAAGAATCAAAAATCAGTTTTTCTTCGCCATTCAAAATCCTACTAGCCATTTCAATTTTAATTCGATTATTTTGACAAATATCAATGCCTACCCCTAAAATCATTTCAGCACCTCTTCAATCATAATTTTGTTTGCCAAATCCTTAATCGCGCGAAAACGATGATTTAATGCGGATTTGGAGATCGGTTCATCAAAGTGCTCGCTGGACGCTCGTGATAATTCCAAAAGACTTGCTTCAGGATATGTTTTTCTTAAAAATATCGCCTCTTTAATGCTCTTTTGCAGATTGTTCTGTAATTTCTTTTCTATGATTTCAATATATTCCAACTGTTTATTGGCTGCGTCCATGGCTTTTTTCTCATTGGCAATGTCACAATTCATCACACGGTTGATTGAATTTTTAAAATCTCTCTTGATTCTTGAATCTTCAAAATCGAACAAAGAATTGCTGGCTCCGATAACCCTAAGAAAATCAGCTATTTTTTCAGCTTCCTTAATGTATGTGATATATCCCCTTTTATTCTGGGCAACTTTAGCATTTAAACTAAATTCTGAACTCAGTTCCTTGATAATCTCTGCTTGTTTTTCTGAAAAAGATTGAATTTCCAGATGGTACGCGCTGGTTTCCGGTGAATTTATCGAACCCGAAGCCATAAAAACGCCTCTTAAATACGCTCTTTTACAACATTCATTACTTACTAGTCTTTCATCAACGTCCTGAAAAAAATAGGCGTCTTTGTTAATCAAGGATAGATCAGAAATTATATAATTGACATTTTCATGGATCTTTATAATGAATAAATCATGTTTTTTCAATCTGTTGATCTGTTTCTTAATCAAGATTAGGTTGTTGTTATAAAGTTCTTTGGAAAGTGTCATAAACCTTCTGACAACAGCGTTATTTGTGGTTTGAAACACTAAATTAAGGCCTTCTGAATTTTTTTCAATCGAGCCGTTAATATGCAATAAAGCCGAAAGTTCGGCCTTATTACAACAATTTAAATGTTTTAAACTTTGCAGTTCTTGTTTAACTTCTTGGGAAAACGACATTCTAATCACTCCTAATATTTAAAACCAAGGTTTTTCTACTGTGGAATAATCCATCCCTTTACGCTTAATCCTGATGAATATTGATAAAGCAATTCCCCCTAATATCATTAACGTTGAAGTAACCGTTGCGCTCTTAAGTGTCATGCCAAACAATTCGAATACCAACGGATCGGTTCTCATGCTTTCAATAAATATTCTTACACCGCCATACCAAATCAAATAGAATGACAACAACTCACCAAAATGAATTTTCTTGTATCTTCTCAAAACCAACATGATTGCAAAACCGAGAATATTAAGAGTTGATTCATATAAAAAGGTTGGATGATAATAACCAGTAAAGGGTTCTACAGCAACAGAATGCAATCCTCTAGTTATGTACATGTTATTGACGATGAATTCTGGTATATGTATGGTGTATCTTAAATAATTAAACTGTTCTTGAATCGATAAATTCATAACATTGCCAACAGCACCGCCAACAATACCGCCATGTGCTTCTTGGTTGAAGAAATTACCCCATCTACCAAATGCTTGCGCAATAATGAAACCGACAGCGACGATATCTAAAACTTT
>JAKPZU010000047.1 GCA_029559915.1 Bacillota bacterium | reverse complement strand
TTGCCCCGCTTGCCGTTCTTACTTTCCGAATGAAGGCCATGAATTCAATTTTAGCTCAACCGGCAGTCCTGCTTAGTGTCCCGAAAACTCTTTTTTTACGGCTAAAATCGGCTATTTTCCGGCTAAGTGAGAAACTCAGGTCTTATGATATCTTCGGAGTGTTGGACTGGTGCGGTCCGGGTCACCGCCATGTGAATCGGAGTAGAAATTGAATGTGATGTCTATAATCATTTAAGAAACAAGCATTGGTATACGGGTAGAGATTTCGGATTGGTGTATTTGGAACACACCTGACAAACTATATAAGTATAAGATCTCTATCAATCATCCAAATCTTCATCGTCTTCATCAACTGCCAATAAATAGGGTTGTGCCTCTTCGCGCATTATTCGCGTTTTTATAATTGCCGAATTCAAGAAATCCAAAATTGGTACAGGTTTTAATTTTTTCTCAAGATAATCACTTAACTGCTCTTCGGGTATTGAAAGAATTTCTGCACTATAACCCAACCGTGTTTTTAATCGTTTCGCCAAATCTAACGCCCAATACTGCATACTCATTTGAATAATCTCACTTCCAGATTTAAGGGCTGAGTTAGCGGTTTTAGAAGTATCTGGCATTTTGTCAACGATGATGAAAGTCTGTGAGAAGTTGGCTCTGCCGCTTTGCTCAATTTCGCTAGAATATCGTGTTAATTTGTCTTTCATAATTTCAGGATTACCTTTTCCTATAAACCCAATATCAAACCTAGCCAACTTTCCTGGACGTAGTCTAATAGTTGCGTCACATTCTCTTAAGTCAGAACTATCAGACAGCCAAAAAACCTTTTCAAGTTTAGCGCTTTGAGCATTTTCTACATGCTCAAACCCAAGTATTGTCAAAACGGAACCCATAATTAAACGTTCAAATAGTTTTCCGTATGTAGATTTCTCAGAACCACGTATTGTTAAGGTAGTAGCGCCAATAGCTGTAGATAAGCGAGTTAAGTCTTTCCAGTTTAATGTGTTGATATTTTTCTTTAATTCACCATCTACCATAAAACCCAAACTGATAGAAATATCACCAAAGTCTTCTTGACATCGTTGAGCCGCTTCTTCTACTGCATTTTCAAAGTCTTGAATGTAACTTTTGCGTAATTCTGGATTACTTCGCAATACATTTTGTATGCTTTTCCCGGTTAAACCAATAAGCCATTGTGCAGGCCAAAAGATTTCCTTTTTAGACTGAGATGTGTTATCCATTTGTTCGAGGGCTAAACTTGACAACTTTTCAGTAAAACCATCAACTTCTGCCCAACCCTTTACAAACAGATAAATCATAGCTCCCGTAGCGATACCAACCCGGCGACGGGTTAACGGCTCTGTTTGCGTGCGAATATTTTCACCGCGTAAAACGGCAAGAATGACTTGTCGCGCAATTTCTACTCCAAGCCTTTCAATAAATTCTTTACCATTTGCGGTAACAACCAACTTTCCTTTTTCAGGGAAATATTCGTCAATTATCATTTTTCTCCGCGAAAAACAAGTCTGTTTGCTTATGTATTGGCTTTACGGGTTCACAGTTCATCCACATTACAGTGTTTAGATTGACATTTTTCCATGAAACAATATCTTCACGAATTATGTCAATATAATCTGAATTGTTATCAAATAATACAAATCGCCTTCCCAACCCCGAAGCCGCATTTCCCACTGTGCCTGAACCTGCGAAAGGATCTAATACAACATCTCCCTTAAATGAATAATAGCGTACAACTTTTTCGGCAAGTTCTTTTGGAAATGCGGCGGGATGTTTTGAATTGGTTGAAGGACTTATTTTCCAAACATTTGTTTTCTCATATCCATTCGCAATTTTTGAATCTTCCACTATATTTTTATTGGGATGATTACGGATAAACCAATCGATTAACAAATCAGTATGCTTTCGATAAACTAAGACATATTCAGTCACTGGAACAGCTTTGTATTGTAGCGGGTTTCGGTCTGCAGCAAAGCGTCTCCCGCGTCCGGTTGCCCAACCTGCACCTTCAGGTTTTAACCATATTATGTCATCAATAAAGTCATACCCTTCTTCAATAAAGATTCTATGAAAATCAAAAGGGACGGCTATTCTCTGAGACGATTCATTCCTTGAAGCACGACGCAATAAAATAGGGGAGATGTTAATTGCAAAAAATCTACCTTCCGCTAAAACTCGATGGCACCTCCTGATAATTTGACGCATTTTAAAAAGGTATTCATCATATTCTTCATACTCAGAATATTCAGGGCGCGCATTGTAATATGGCGGTGAAGTAAAAATTAAATCTACACTTTCGGCGGGCATTTCTTCAAGTAAATTAGCAGCATCACCAAAACCAATAGTATTTCTTAAGTTTGATAGCTTATATTCTCTTTTACTTTGCTTAGTTTCTATTACCGTAGATTCGTCTTGATTTAAGAGACGAGCAGTTAATATTTCTGGATTTGTAGTTTTAGATGCTAATATTTCAGTGCTGTAAGCGTCAATTACTACTTCACCCACTTTTTTACCGTTTTTAGCGCATAAAGGAACTCGCCAATAATGGTATCGATCGTCAATTTCTGGTAAGCCAAGTTTTGTAGCGTTAACAAGATGAACTTCCGAAAGCCAATTCTTTACAATTTGCTTGGCTTGTTTAACATTGAGAACTAGATACTCTCGCTTTTGAGAAATAAGTTGTCCGTTACGTGTCATTTATTCCTCTTTCCGTTTTCTACCAATAAATTATAGTAGATAAAGTCAAAACCACCCGTCAATTTGCAAAAACAGTAGCGAGAATTTTTTACCTAATAATGCAAAGGGCATGCAAAAGGTTTACGTTAGTGGTTGGCGGGCAGACTGAGAAAATGTTTGATAGCAAAACAGTCAGAAGCCAGAAAAATCCTTGTAAGTCGCGGAAGATCCCGCACATCCGCTGCACGAAGTGTGAGACAGGTGTGTGCAAATCATTGCCATTTTTCAATAACCCTTATTTTTTGAAAGTGTTCTAGTCCTTCAAAGGCAAAAAATGGGTTATTGTCTTTAGCTACTTGCGAAAGATATTCAATGGTTTCGGCAAGAAAATATCTGGTGTTTTGATAATAGGTATCATTGCTAACGCCTAGCCGAAGACCAACTTTTGGATGGAGTAAATCGCCCAATCTGCCTTGAATTTCCTTGACTTTATTTGCGTCCAAAGGCTTATAGTTTCCCCAATCGAATTCTATACCTTTTGCTTCATCAATAAATATGATTCTATGGTGAAACTCTGTATCAGGATCTAACCTGTGTAAAGATTTAACTTTTTTTACTGGACTATATTCTTTCAGTGATCGAGAAGTTGCTTTTTCAGCAAATATTAACTCGCGTTGAGCCATTCTTTCAATTGCAAATCGGACTTCTAATGCAGCATACAAAATTTGAGAATTTTGCCCACGCAGAAGTTTTCTTGCTCGTCTTAAATGTTCATTGGGATCAGCGGTTAAGTTTTCATGGCGATTAAAAACATACGCATAAGATACTAACAATGCCTGATAGATCAAGCGTGGAACGTGATAAAAAAACACGAGTAGCAAGCCGATAAGCATTTTGAAAACATTTTTCATGTTTAAAAATTCCCTCAGTTAAAACCCTAATGGTTTAAATTTCATGTAGCTTGGTCGGTATGTACTTTATTTTGAAAAAGCACCCTTTCTTCATTACTTACAATTTAATATATATCACAAATTCATTATCAATCAAAAAGCGCCTTCCATTTCTGGAAGGCGCTTTCAAATTCAATAAATTTATTCTTACCCCTGCATCACCGGGCGGAACTTATACCCGTACACGATCATCCCCCTGTCATTCCCATCCGAGCGGATGCGTCGGGTGACCATCTCGACCGGCATGCCGATCTTGACCGGCTCTTCCCCCAGGTCGGTCAGCTGGGCGGTGACCATGGGACCTTCTGCCAGTTTGACCACTGCCACGGTGTAGGGCACGTTCTCTTCGAAC
>JAKPZU010000140.1 GCA_029559915.1 Bacillota bacterium | reverse complement strand
CTGTCGGGTCTCATGACGGGACTTATCCTGCTGGTCATCTATTCCTTTTATGTGGGGAATAAAATCTTTATCTTCGGGAATGTCCTGTCCTTATTATCGGTGCTTCTCCTGATGGTTCTCAGGCGGAAATATCACCGCAACGGTCTTTTGAGATTAAGGCACCAATCAATTTTGACAGGAAAGGAGTCATCATTATGTCACAAACCACAACTCTATCAGAAGTAATGGCAAGAGCGGAGAATATGTCCAGAAATTACACGGACGCAAACATTAAAACAGGGGAAATATCGTTTGACAGTCTGGATATCGTAAGATTCGGAAGCGAACCCCATTTATTGAAACCCATAGCTCAGCAGTCCATAGCGAACAGGCTGGGAATACCCATTCAATACCTGAGAAAATGTCCTGAGGATATTCAGGCGTTGAACCTCAATCACTGGATAAAGTGCGAGAAGAATGAGGAGCTTTTCTTTCGGTTTGACGGAGATAAGGTAAGAGCGATATTTACGCCAAGGTATATTCCAACTGATAACCTGGAAGTGCTACGCAAGATTGAGGCTCTGGGTTATCACGGGGATACAAGGATTCAGTGCAACCTGGATGATGAGTTCATGTCCTTGAGCATTCCTGACGGGAGACAGACTTTCAATATTTACAGGGAAAGGATCACGCCTGGAATATCTGTCAGCAATTCGGAGGTAGGACTGGCGTCATTGTCCTTGGCGTTTTTCCTGCTCCGCCTGGTCTGCACGAATGGAATGATCTCCAAAACGGAAGTATCGGCTTCATATAGACATGTGTCGGACAAGATACTTTCATCACTCCCAGGAGTCTTGAGTAATATTGCCGGCGATCTGATACAACAGAAAGAACAGATTAAGATTTCACTGGAGAGTAGAGTCGAAAATCCGGAGAGCACCATCAACAATTTCAATAACCAGTTTATGCTGAATAAAGCGGAGAAAGAGGCGGTGAGCTGGGCGATACCCTTGGAATACGGTCTCACGATGTTCAGTATTGTGAATGTCTATACCAAGGCTGCCCAATACAAAGTTCTGACAGCGGAGAGCAGTTTCCGGCTGGAGAAAGTGGGCGGGACGATATTGGGTATGGTAAAACGGATGGTAAATTGATACAAAAAGTCAGCATGGGAATTGGGAGATTTCTGTGCTGATTTTTTTATGGGAAAAATAATTGTAACAATTTATTGTTCAAATTTAATAGTGTCAATATCTTTCATTAACCTATCGGTTTCAGTCAGAGCAACGATGATTTTCTGATAGTGCAAAATGTCGTCATATTCAAGTTTTTGGTCTTTGCGGTCTTTGAGCCATTTCTGGGCTGGTTGGTATCCGCCGATGTAAAAGTTCCAAGCTACTTCGGGAACGTTGGCAAAATACTGTTTGTCGTTTATAAACACCTTGCCGTCTTGATACTTTAGTTTTGTTACAACGTTGTTTCCGTCTATTGGATATTGAGTTATGAATTTCTCAACGGATGGACTTTCCAGTAAATGTATTTTCCTGATTTCTCCGCCTAACTTTACCAATTGCCAAAAAGTCTCCTGATCTTTTGGATAAGGCACACGCGGAAAATCTATTTTCAGAAATTCTTTGTATTTTTCACGGTATGTTGGCGAATATAAAACCGCATAAATGTAATCTAAGATATCTATAGGTGAAAAAGTTCCTTCGGTAGCTTCATTCTCGTTTGTAAATTGCAAACCCAATTTTTCAGCTATCTGCTTTACAATTTCGTCATTCATGTTTGGCGTTCTGTTGGTGATTTGTCCGATAGCTTGATTAACGTAAGTTTCGGAATAAAGATAAAGTGGAAAAGTTAAACCAGCGCCAAATTGTCCAGCAGTTCCTGTATAATTAATATCAGTTAAACCTTTACTGATGAAAAAACCAAATAATTCAGTAATGGCTTGTCTTGGAATAAGTAGAGCAATGTTTGATTTTAACATATTTTTCATTACTGAAAATCTATGTCGTTGAACTTTATTTAAATCATAATTTATGTTTTTTATGTCAAAAGGACGGTAGTAGTATGTTTCATTATTTTCACTGAATTGAGTTGAGTTTATAAGATTGCTATCATCATGAGTTTTAATCCCACTTGAATAAATATTAAATAGATTATCAATTTTAAATCCTTTTTCATAATTTTTAACTTCAAAAAAATCCTTTAAAACAAAAAAGTAATTAGGTTCGTTATATTCTAATATATTCCATTGAATAGAATTTAAGTGATTTTTATTTAAAATTTTATATTTGTAATCTCTATTACCTTGCAAATCATAATGAAACACTTTCCCTAATTGAGTATTTTTTTTCATTCCAGTTTTAACAAATAGATTGATTGAAACGCCTTGCATTATATCAAACACATTTTGGTCTGCTGAACCATCAAGGCAAACTTCTTTCTTCTTAGAGTTACCGTGTAAATCAAGAATATAAATTTTATCGAAACTTTCTAATAAATATTTCCGCATTTGCCTGTGTATAATTCCATCAATAAAACTGTTATTAGAGATATAAGCCAAAACACCACTACCGTTCTTATCAATAAAATACTGACCAAAACGAATGAACTTTATATAATCATCTGAAAGTGGCTGAATGTTTCTTTCGTTCAAGTCTTTCTTATAATCTGCAACTAGTTTTTCAATCCACTTGCTTTTATTGCTGCTACTTACACTATAAGGCGGATTGCCAATAACACACATGACAGGGGTATCTCTTTTAACGCGATTGGCTTCGTTGGCTTCGGTGCTTAACCAACTGGCAAACAAAGTTCCAGTGTCGGGATGATGTTCTTCAAGACTGTTTGTAAGATAAACATTATAACGCTGGTCTTTAGTTGGTTGGTAGCCAGTTTCTGTGAATAACAAATCAAGTTTAAGATGAGCCATTGCATAACTTGCCATTAATAATTCAAAGCCGTTCAAGCGCGGCAACAAATGTCTTCCGACATAATCGTTCCAAATACCCTGTTGGTCACCAAACTTGCCATGAATTAGTTTCACTACTTCGGCTAAAAACGTTCCGGTTCCACAAGCCGGATCGAGTATTTGAACCTTATGAACTTCTTTTTCTATTTTTTTGCCTTGAACATCAACTTTGATTTTTGTTTTAGTCGTGTCGGCTAGACCTTGCGGCAAATTAAATTCGGTTTTTAAAATGTCGTCAACGGCGCGAACTATGAAATTTACAACCGGTTGAGGCGTATACCAAACACCACGAGATTTACGTAATTTTGGATCATACTCGCTCAAAAAGGTTTCGTAGAAATGAATAATGGGATCTTCTGTTTTTGTATCTTTCCCATAATCCTTTAAAAGTTCTTTAACATTACAGGCTAAAAATATTTCTGCCAAGTTATCAACAATCCATTTGATACGGTCGTCAATATCGGGACCGGCAATATAGCCAAAAAGTTTTCTTAAAAATGGATTTGATTTGGGGATTAATTCCGCTGCTTCTTGTCTGCTGAATGTAGGCAAAGTAGGATCGTGTAAACGAGCCGCAAACATTCCATAAGCAATAGTTTGAGCATACACATCGGCAAATTCTTTGGGCGTAATGTCATGAATCAAAATTTGTTTAAAGGCAGTCATTTGATCTTTAAGAGTGCTATTTGCCTGATTGGATTCGTCACTTGTTAAAGCTTTCTCAATAACGCCAGAAAGAAGCCTCGCTTTACCAGCCATCATTTCAGCCAGTTTTTTTGGACTTTTTATGGTTTGCCCGATGTAAGTGCAAAAGTCTTTAATGAGATTTTCAAAAGGGATGAAGTTTTCAGGTAGTGATTTAATTCCCTTGCTGGTAACTTCCGCAATAGAAATTTGAGTAACTAATTGTCCGTTTTTGTAACGGTAAAACCGCAGATAGTCAGTAAAAAATAAATTGTCCAAAGTCTTATAACGGTCGAACTGTTCTTTATTCCCCTTTTTTCCTTCAAGGTCTGTATCGCCGATATCTTTCGCTTCAATAAAACCTATAGGAATATCTCTTTTTGTTAGGATGTAATCGGGTGCACCGCAAGATTGCCTTGTGGGTTCGTTGGTTGCTCTGATTTCAGGCACTAAACTTTCAATGAGTTGCTGCAAATCGCCACGATAAGTGTGTTCGGTGGCATTGCCTAATTTATATCGTTTATTTATGTTGACTACGTATTCGTCAATTGTCATTTTATAAATTTAGCATAACCGCTTTTTGATTAAAAGATGTTTGTTGATTTCGGAAAGTAATCCTGAATTCTAAAAATCTGATCGCCATCGGAACTTTGTAAAAGGTAGTTTTTTACAATAACAAAAAACCCCCTCAATCCATACAAGCATTGAAGGGGTTTTTCCTGCGTTAACAGATCATGTTTTATTTAGAGGAGCTTAAGCATCCTTGTTTTTATGATCTTGTTACGATACTTCTTAGCTGACAATAACTTTTACTGCGTTAATAACCGGGTTGGTGAACAGAGCCA
>JAKPZU010000038.1 GCA_029559915.1 Bacillota bacterium | reverse complement strand
TGATAAGCAATGGAATCTGAAGGGACACAAGAAACGCTGATCGTGGTCTGCTAACAATAAATTGAAAAAACAGCATGATCACATTTAGGAAATAAATAACCGAAAGGAATTGTAACATGGTAAAGTTTATTCCGGTAAGATATCAGAGCTTTAATTATCCCGAAGATTTTGAACCTCAACCAAAAATACAAGAAGTAACCTGCAATTTGGGGACAGAGAATCTTGACAGGACAACCTGTCTGGATTTCTTATCTTTACATACCGATCCTTCGATTGTCTGGGATAAATGGCCAAAGAAAAAAGAAAAAATACGTCATTCAGTTATTTTGTCTGATTTCAAAAGCATATTTGATAATTTCAAAAAGGCAATTGATTCAAAAAAAAATTGCGTGTCCATGCTGTGGCTAAACGAACAGTGGAGCAAAGAATTTGCCGGTTTCCTTGTCAAACTAACGGAAGGGAAAGGCATAAAACACAATCGGATAAAGGTTATTGAGATTCATTCACCGTTTGATACCTATTGTAAAGATCTGAAAACATTTCTTGAAAGATACCTGGTTTTTGAAAAAGAAATATTAAAGAGCTTCCCCGCCGCTGATATAGTGATCGAAAATCAGTATACCCATAAAGGTAAACAGCGATTTGGGAATTTCTTATTGTCCGATAAAGATCACATTATTGAACTATCCAAATTGATTTCCGGGCACGAATCAAAACCAAGAATAAGGATTGTTTTAGACATTCCTCAATTATTCTCAACATACTATGGCAATAGATTGCTTGTAAAAAGCGAGATAGAAAAATTTTTGACCCCCCTTAAAGAATACAGACATTTCATTAGCAGCACTCACATCTGGGGATATGACATTAATAAAGAAAGAGGCGCGCATGGAGCTGATTTCAAAACCTGGTTTAATAATGATGAAGACTTGAAAAAATGTTTTTTAGAAGAGATTCGTAATTTATTTGATGACGGAAAGAAAAGATACTTTGTCCCGGAGGTAAGTGGGACAGCTAATGTGCGGTCCATTGTTAACGATTTAATAGGCGCCGGATTCAAGTTTGTTGACCCCGAATGATGGCACATGAAAGCTTCCGGCAATTACTCGGTGTTTAATTTATGGCCACTATCTATAAAAACAATGACGAATCCTCCTGGGCCGAATATGTCTTGTGCGTTGAGTTTTCAGAAAATATCAATAGCCAGATTGATGACTGGCAAGCAGATTTGAATAAGCTGGTTTTTGATGAACAGATAAAGACAGGCAGTTTTCACGGTCGCTTCCCGATTGATGATAAGCGACGCATCCAAATGAAGCGATTACTGGAAAAAGGCATCATCCAGCCATATTATGGAGCCACCAGTGCAAATGCTTGCATCTATACGCTGCAGGTGACACCGCCAAAATGTATTATTGGCGTGGAGCATGAAGCAGCGGAGAAGAAAGTGTCATATGAAGATACCGTCACCATTCTTCAAACAGATGCATCCGTTATGGCCCCTGCATGCAAAAATGGATTCATCATAGAGGAGAAGGGATATAGAACTCTTCAACAATGGGAATGCTGGAATGAAAAGGAAGAGTTTACATCTCGATACCTTTATAAGTTTGCGCCGGGTTCAATTGGATTATCAATTACTGTCAT
>JAKPZU010000139.1 GCA_029559915.1 Bacillota bacterium | reverse complement strand
CAAAATTATTGTATGTGACGGCAATTTCCATGGTCGTACCATTACCATCATCTCCATGTCCACAGACCCAGATGCTTACAGCGGCTTTGGTCCTTATACTCCGGGATTTATTAAAGTGCCTTATAATGACATTCCTGCCCTCCAAAAAGCATTGGAAGATCCTAACGTGGCCGGATTCCTTGTGGAACCGATTCAAGGTGAAGCCGGTGTGTATGTGCCCGAAGACGGATACATCAAAAAAGCATATGATCTTTGTAAAGCTAAAAATGTTCTCTTTATCGCTGATGAAGTACAAACCGGTATTGCACGTACAGGAAAAATGTTGGCTTGTGACCACGAAGGTGTTCGCCCCGATATTTTGATTCTCGGAAAAGCCCTTTCCGGAGGAACAATGCCCGTATCTGCCGTTCTCGCTGATGACGATATCATGCTCTGCATCAAACCCGGCGAACACGGATCTACGTTTGGTGGAAATCCGGTAGCATGTAAAGTGGCTATCGCTGCCCTCGAAGTGGTAAAAGAAGAAAAACTGATGGAAAAATCCGAAGCCCTTGGCAAAATTTTCAGAGACGAAATGAGAAACGTGAAAAGCGAGATGATAGAATTGGTTAGAGGAAAAGGATTACTCAATGCCATCGTTATCCATCCTAAAAATGGAAAAGAAGCTTGCGACGTATGTCTGAAAATGAAAGAGTTGGGCGTACTTGCAAAACCAACCCACCAACATATTATCCGTTTTGCCCCCCCATTGGTTATTACCGAAGAAGAACTTAGAAAAGCAATCGCCCTTATCAAAGAGGCTATTCTTTCCTTCGAATAAAATTTACATAAATTTTTCAAAGAGTCTGTCTAACAATCAAAAGTTAGACAGGCTCTTTTTCCTGTTTTCCGCACTTTTTTGGGACACCCATATAAATAATTAAAAATCAGCAATATATAATTGATTTTTTCGTTATTTGGGTGTCCCAAGGCAAGAAGTATGTTTATAAGGAAAAAGAAAAATAGATTTGGAAGCACTTCTATTCAGATAGTTAGCAAGGATAGAAGGCGTTATAAGGTGGTAAAAACGATAGGTTGCGCCACAATGTTGCACGAAATAGAGAAATTGGAACTTATTGGAAAACAGGAAATTGAACAAATGTCAGGGTTGGAGCAAAAGCTCTTTGGTTTTGACAAAGATGAAGCCATTGAACAAGCATTTGCAATGTTAGAAAATTCAAACATACGGACAGTCGGACCGGAGTTAATCTTTGGGAAAATCTATGATTACATCGGTTTTAATAAAATTAAGGAAGATATGTTCCGTCATTTGGTTATATCACGCCTGGCCTTTCCCTTGAGCAAATTAAAGACCTCTGAGTATCTTTATCGTTATCAGGGCATATATGTGGATATTGATTCGGTATATCGATTTTTGGACAAACTCAATGATAAACTTAAACCGGAAGTGGAACAAATTAGTTTTGAACACACTAAAAAGGTTTTGGATGGATCAATCAGCGTTGTTTTCTACGATATGACTACATTGTATTTTGAGGCAAGTGATGAAGATGATTTGAGGAAAACAGGATTTAGCAAAGATGGGAAACATCAATGTCCGCAAATTTTTATCGGTCTGCTGGTAGGAATGGAAGGTTATCCGATAGGATATGATATTTATGAGGGCAATATTTACGAAGGTCATACATTGTTGCCATTTATTGAGCGCATCAGCCAAAAGCACAATTTTTCTAAGCCGATTATTGTAGCTGATTCAGCGCTACTATCAAAAAACAACATACAGACATTAGAGGCTAACGGATATGAATATATTCTTGGCGGCCGGATAAAAAACGAATCGGAGAAATTGAAGAAAGAGATATTTTCCCATACATTTACGGATGGCAAGATAGTTTGTTTTCCTAAGCAAGGAAGTACAAGGCTTATAGTCAGTTATTCAGCCAATAGGGCTAAAAAAGATGCATATAACAGAGAGAGAGGGTTAAAACGGTTAGAACAGAAGATAAAATCTAACCGATTGACAAAAGCGAGTATCAACAATCGAGGCTATAACAAGTACCTTAAAATGGAAGGTGAAGTGTTGGTGAAGATAGATTATACAAAATATGAGCAAGATGGAGAGTGGGATGGCTTGAAGAGTTTTATCACAAATTCAAAACTGTCAGATGAAGAAGTAATCGCTAATTATAAGAATTTATGGCACATAGAACGAGCATTCCGTATGTCGAAAACAGATTTACGAATACGCCCCATTTACCATCGACTACGAAACAGAATAGAAGCTCATATCTGTATAGCTTTTACTGCATATAGTATTTACAAGGAATTAGAACGTGTATTGCAGGCAGAGAAATCAACGCTATCATTGAAGAAAGCCGCCGAAATTACTCATAATATGTATCAATTGACATACATCCTTCCTGAATCAAAACAGACAAAGACTCGTCTCCTCAAAATGGATGACCAGCAAAATGAATTATACCAAATTATCCTGAAAAATTTTTAGGGTGTCCCAATGCGGAAAACAGGAGGTATAAAACGCTGACGGAATTAATCCTGCTCCCGAAATCGTCCTTAGAAGAAGCCGAAAAGTTGGAACAACTCCGCTGGCTCGATAACGGCTATTCCATTTCTGTGGCTGAGTGTTTCCATGAAAATATAGCCATTGAC
>JAKPZU010000021.1 GCA_029559915.1 Bacillota bacterium | reverse complement strand
GCAGTAATATCAACATTGCTGATTCGACCTCGAAGCATTTCTTCAACAGTTGTTGTTTGAGCAACCTTTAAGTCCTCAAACTCTAAGCGAGCAATGGCTGTTGCGCGGTCTCTGACAGATGTAACACCATCATTACCCATTTTTTCGCCTCGAATAACAATTTCTTCAAGTCCTTTACTTTCCTCTTCAAGAACAATATCGAGTTTGGTTTTATTGCCAACTTCCAAAACTTGGTTTTTAAAACCAATAAATGAAACTTGTATTTTAGCTTTTGTTGATGATATCTTAAATGAAAAGTTGCCGTTAAAATCGGTTATTGTACCACTTACAAAACGACCGTTTGCATCAACCTCAACAATATTAACCCCTGTTATAGGCTGTTTGTTAACATCTTTTATCGAGCCGGTAATAATAATACTTTGTGCAAAGGTAAAATTTGATACCAGCAAGAAAAAGAACAACAAAGTAGTTTGTAATATTTTAATATATTTTTTCATATAGCTTTACACTTTGTGATTATATAAATACTCCTGCTACTTCTCAAGAAGCACGTTATCAATTTTATGAAGCACGCCAAATTGAATGAGGTTATTGGCAGTACTGTTGCTAACATTTACCCTCGACCCTTTTCTGTCAATTACACTCAAATTATCAACTTGGTTAACAATTTCAACAGGAGCACAATACGCCACATCAACACCAGTAGAATCGATCTTTGCAGTACAGAAAGTTCCACTTAATTTGCCATCGTTGAATATGACATTATCAAACACAAAATGATAAAGAAGAAACTCTTTTAATTTTTCTTTGTCGTCTGGAATTAGCCCATTGATTCGTGCAGAATTTATGGCACTATTTGTAGGTGCAAACACAGTCCATGATTCTTGAAGTTGTAAGAAACTCATGTGAGGATACGCCAAATCGGTCTCCGAATTAATAGTTGTATCAGAAAGGCCAGCTTGGTATAGGAGATTATAGAATTCAGATAATTCATTGTCGTTTGCAATGAATTTTGCGGCATCGTTTTTAGGGCCAAGTATAGCTTTATCAACAAAGTACAAAATGCCATTATCACCTTTTTGCGAACCAGTAATCTTGGCTTGATTGCCCAATTCTTGATTTCCTCCACCTTTAAGCACGTTATTTTTATATTGTACATAGTTGCCTGAATTCATCTTTACAAATCCTGAACCAGAAAAATCAATGTTATTATCGAGGGTAATTTGATCGCTTACATACGATTTTATCGCCAATTCCCCCATCGGGTTCCAAAGGCCATCTTCGGCCAAATATTCAATTCTTTCTCCTTCTTTAAAATAGCGAATACCCCCTTCGGCTAGCCCATCGTTTGTTGGAGCAAAAATGGTTACATCCAAATCGGGCGATGTAAGAGAAATAATCATTTGAGAAGCGTTAATTCCATAAAGAAAGGTGGTATAAATACTGTCGAAAAACACTGGGGCAATGGTACTTGTAAAGGCTCTGGGAGGATTATACTTATTCATGGTATAAACCGGCCCATTGCTCAACATTATTGCGCTCTCTATATCATTATGAATGTCAATAGGAACTACATCGCCGTAGTAATTGAAAAATTGTTTTTGCATCTTAGATGGGATTACCAGCCGATTGACTAAACAAGACTGGGCCAGAAAAGTCAACGTTATTTCTGGAACTTCATCCAAACTAGAAAACTGCTTTAAAATTGTATTGTCAATATAATTCTGAAGTGCGTTATTGGTTGGGATAAGTGCAGTCCAAGAGTTCTTGCGCTGAATTATACCGCCATCGGGAGTAGGGCCGCCTTCACTTGCAATATTAGTAATACCGGAATATCCCTTTGAGTAAATCTTAACTTGATCGTTGTCGTCAGCATATCCTGACAATGAATAATAAGCAAAACGTTGTATCAGGTCATAAAAAACACCATACTTATCTTGATTTTCCTTAACATATTCTTCTATGCTTGGTATCCCGGGTACAACCTTATCAATAAAGTAAATATATCCGTTAGAACATTTCGCTTCCGATGATAAAACATTGGCATTATACCATTGTAAACCGCTCCATTTAGTGTCGGGAAAAAAGAAATTATAATCAGAGCCATTAGGGTCTCCAAAACTCTCTGCAAAAAATTCTGTAGAGAAATATGGGACCCATTTTTCCTGCCCTTGTATCAACAATGTTTCTCCTTTAAAATCGGTAAAATACCTCACTGTATCGAAGTAATCATCTGCTTTACTTTGAGTTTGCATCCTCCAAAGAAGGGCACCAATCTCACTTCCACTTTCCTGCCAACCTCCGTGCCAATATGAATAATCATAAACAAATTGTTGACGCGCTTTAGGTGTGTTCATAATATTAAGAGTAAACAACTTAAATGCCTGCTCTTCGGTGATTTCATCTACAGAGCTTATGCTTGCCGATTTGAAATATGCCTGATATGAACTGTCGTTGGCTGCCATAATTGTAAAAAGGCCATTTTGAATCGGCTCCTCATAGCCGGCTTTTTTCATTAATTGCAGTAAAATTGTATAATTCCCTTTCTCCTCAAGCGTTTCGAGAATTGATCCACTTAACCATGGTGGATCTTCATAGCGGGCATAGTGATCGTCTTCACAACTATACAAGGAAAAAAACAACCCTGTAATCAGGAAGATCTTTGATAAAAAGGAAACTTTCTTCATAAAGATTATAGATTTAGTACTTAATTATTTCTATTTGTTTCTAATAAATCATTAATAATGCATATCTCTAAAATTCATGTCGTTTGGGGAAAATTAACAGAACGATATGTGAAAATTCACAATTTTTAACACTTCAAAAATAGATAGTTCAAAAGAGCTATTTTTATAATCCTAGCTAATAGTTTAATAAAAATAGACATCTATATGTTTAATTTTTTGTGTAATTCTAATGAAAATATCAATAATTATATAAATTTAACTTTGTAGTATATTATGCTCTAAAAACTCACAAACAGCATGTTACTCTTATATGTAATTGCAACTTGTAGAAATATCGGCCTCAAATTAAATAATTGGTAAATAAAGACAGGAATATAATGCTATATCAATTAATAATCAACATATTAATAAATAAATGCACGTTTGGAATATTTTCCCAGATATAAAAAAATCAAATTTCTCGAACCACTTAACAATTCTAAAAAACTGATTATCTGACAAATAAATAACAATTTCAACAAAGCATAGAAATACTAAATATCATTTACTGAAGATCAAATCCTTAGTTAACCACGAAAAGAATCTTTTTCAACACATAGAATCATACAATGGGAAACTTCCAACAATGACCGGAAAATGATTTTCAATACCATAGAAACCAATAATAGACAAATAGTTACGATTAGACACCAAACACATAATCCATTATAAATGAGTCAAAATTGACAATTATTTGTTCAATTTTGACAAATTTGAGACTCGCGTTTAGCTAATTTTACCACTGGATTAGTAGCGGCTTTCATTTTAAAAAAATCAACATCGTTCTGCCAAAAAGATTTTAGTATTAACATTTCAGGAGGATAGAAGAAAGATGAAGTTAACACTTACAAAATTGATCATTCTAGGCATCGTTTTCTTATCATTGATTTCTGTCAATGAAGCAAACGCTCAAAACCTAACCATCGACTTAGCCAATCAACACCAGATAATTCGCGGATTTGGAGGAATTCATATAAACGCATGGACAGGTCAGCAACTGAACAACGACATGTGCGAAAAAGCATTCGACAATGATCCTGGCGAAATAGGACTGAGCATTTTCCGTATTTGGGTCGACCCAGAAAAAAACGGGTGGAATGCTGAATTGCCGGCTGCAAAATATGCAGTAAGTAAAGGGGCTATTGTGTTTGCATCGCCTTGGAATCCCCCTTCTAACATGAAAGAAGAGCTTAGAAAAACCGATCAAGGGACCGACTACAGACTTCTGCCCCAATACTATGGAGCATATACCGATCATCTCAACAGCTTCATCGATCACATGAATAGTAATGAGGTGCCCCTGTATGCCATTTCGGTACAAAACGAACCCGACTGGCATAGCTGGACATGGTGGGAACCCAATGAAATGTTGAAATTTGTGCGCGAAAACGCCCAAAATATAAATTGCAGGGTTATTGCTCCCGAATCGTTTAGCTACAGCCGAAAAATGATCGACCCGTTATTAAACGACTCTATTGCCAATTCAAATATCGACATTCTGGGAACTCATCTCTACGGAACGCCAAAATCGAATTTCTACTATCCTCTGGCCTATCAGAAAGGAAAAGAAATATGGATGACCGAACACTTATACGGAAGCGACAAACCAGCCGACAACACATGGGAGCTAGCCCTTCAGGTGGCGGAAGAAATAAATACATGCATGGATGCCCGCATGAGCGCGTTTGTGTATTGGTATATTCGCCGTTTTTATGGACTTATTGATGATTCGGGCAACATTACCGACAAAGGGTATGTAATGTCGCATTTTTCAAAATTTGTCAGGCCCGGCTCATATCGGGTTGAAATGCCTTTCAATGCCGGAACCAAT
>JAKPZU010000002.1 GCA_029559915.1 Bacillota bacterium | reverse complement strand
ATGCGAAACCGTTGCTGGCAGCTTTGTTTATTGCTTTTGTAGTACGGTGATTGCTGATTTCACCCAATCTTGTTCTTCTTTCAGCTTTATCTGAGGGGTAATGCCTGTGAATTCAAATTTTGATTTTTCTAAATACCTGGTCGTCGTGCTGCTGATTATATACTTTCCACATGGAGTTGTTTCACTTTTTACATTCCCGTAGCCAAGATAACCGCCAGAATTTTCGCCCAGGGTAATCACTTTATCGCTTTGCATAGCGTAAATAATCATACCTTCGGCTGAACTGGCTGTCTTTTTGTTAAAAATCAGTGCAATTTTTTCCGGGTATCTGGTTCCGTTAATTTCCAAGCTTGTTACCGCATTTTGTGTTAATGGAATAAAGGTAAATGGAGTGGCATTTTTCATTCTCTCAATCAACTCTTCAGGATGTCCTTCACTTTCGTATTTTCTGATATTATCAGGTGAAACCCAAACATCAGCCAGATCAACAGCAAAGGGCTTGGTGTAGAGATATTTTAAAAGGTAGATATAGCATTCTTCAGCACCACCTCCGTTGTCTCTCAAATCAAGAATCAGGTACGGTTTCTCCTGTACAGAACTATCTACAGATTGGTAAAAAAGTTCTAACTCTTGTTTTAAACTTATGCTGAACGAAGAAATCCGCAGGTAATTTGTTGCAGAATCCAGTAACCGAAATTCATATGGTTTTACATCTTCTGCTTCTTCTACCCCTACCTTGGTAAATCCAAGTTCAGTTATTCTTCCCCTGTCGGGTTTGATTTTCATGTAAATATTTTGAAAGTTGAAAGCAAGTAACCCATAGTGAAGAGTAAAAGCAAAAGTATTATCATCTTTTCTTTTGATGTCCATTAGAACATGGCCAACGTCAAGCAAGCTTGTTTTACGGAGCACAATTCCTTTGTAACTATCTCTCTTTGATTTTATAATACCAAAGTATAAGCTTCCTCCATTGGTATAAATCCCTTCAATATCATTAAATGGCCTAGATTTAAGCTTGGCTGCAAATGCTGTGGTATCTATCCTGACTTTTTCGAAGGACTGGTAATTTTTTGTTTGTTTGAAATCATCAATTGATCTTTGAGAGTTGAGATCTATAGGCAGCCTTGATATGTTTAAGTCAATGCCGCTGTGATTATCCTTTAACAATAGAAAATAATCTTCAAGGTAGATGGCGCAACGATCGATTGATTTTTCTTTTCCGGTCAAGTCAGTTAAAACCTTTACCTGTTTTCTGTAATTCTCATATTCTTCATAATTGCTCTTAAGACTTTGAAAAGCAGGATTATTGTTCTCTATGTAATTTTTTATGTAAAGAAACTGCGATAAGCAATCACATTCCTGTGCTGATACTTTCAAACATATAAGTGAGAAAAGTATTGCAAATCCTAAAAATTTTGTATTCATAATATTTGTACTTCAGAACTTGTGATTGTATTTATACCGCTGTCAACAGCCCTGAAAAATGGGGAGCTTGTGTTATCCGACCCAGAATCCCGTTAGAATCCCATACAACGTGCGACAGGGGCCAGCCCGCCTGACTGTTTTTTAAGTGTTGTTTATTAATTATTCTTGCATATCGTGCAACTATCCCGGTGGACACTTATTATTGATCCACAATCCGGGCAGGTTCTTTTCTTTAATTCAAGATCAAGGAACCTCGTCATTCCCTGTTCTTTGATTAATGCGAGATTTTGAAGAAGTCCGGTATTATATCTTGTCCGGTATCTTTTGTCAAGATCTTTCAATCTCCTGCATGGTATTTTATCACAGTCGTAGCAGAATCCTG
>JAKPZU010000136.1 GCA_029559915.1 Bacillota bacterium | reverse complement strand
CCTCAAGTACCTGTTGACACAAAGGGCAATATTTATTGTTGGTATTAATTTTTATCTTGCATTTATCACAATATTTCATTTTTAGTATTCCTCCACATAATTGCTTTCTATCTCCACTTCAACGCCTAAATTAGTGAAGTGACGGAAGAATTCTCTTTCAATTTTAGTCTCTACAATCGATCTGGTAAAGGTGATTTTAAACCGATCTTGATAAGAGATGATTGAACAATTCAAGGTATTGAATTTTCCCGAATATACCCCAGCGGTTACATCATAAATAAATGGCTGCATTGATTCTGGAAAATCAATTTTCCCGATATTGGTCAAACTCATTGTATTTAATTTCATACCCAACATATTATAGCCGATTTTTAAAGCATATTTCTTAAGAAAATATGGTGTAAAACGTAGAAAAACATTCTTTTCAAAGGCGACATTTTCGCTCATCTTTCTGATGAGTTCGGTTTTTGTCATACCTTTTTCAAATTGTTCCTTTACAAGAGTAATTATTCCTTCGAAACTGATGTCATCTTTCGTCATGACCATGTTGGTCTTGACGAAGTTGGAAAAGTTTCTCAGGGTGTTGGATGGGAAATGCTTTCGCAAATTTACTGGAACAAAAATCTTCACTGGAGCTTGATTGCTCTTGATATGACCACGGTATTGAATTTGCGTGACATAAATCGTGTACATCATCAAAGCCGTCAAATATTCGGTAACAGTTAAGTCTTTCGCTCTTGCTATTTCTAACATTTTTTTTGTAGATAAAGTTCCGGAAATCAAACCGGTAAGATCTTCCGATAGTGGTGTTCCTTTGATTCGATAAGCTCTTTTTTCCGGAACATGCTTTCTGTTTTTGCGATCATAGAATTTTGAATTGGCATCTTCGTATTCTTCCATGCTTGGTCTTTCAAATTTTGTCGGAACCAAATTATCAGGTTTTATATCTTTTCCTGTCAAAACCAAATATTCAAAAATTATTGCTTTTAATAACATGATAACTCCGGCCCCGTCAGCCAGAGAATGGAACATTTCAATTATTACGTCGTTGTTGCGATACATTACCCTGAATAGATATCCATTATTTTTGCGGGGATTAATTTCTCCACAGACGTAATGTTTCAACTCTTCAACAACAAAAGGTCTGGAATTATAGTCAAAATAACTCCAAAACATTCCCTTCTTTAATTTAACCTTAAACATTGGATACCTGGACAATATCGCATCTAATGCAAGTTGCAGTAATTCTTTATCGACTTTTTCAGTCAAGGTCACCGCTACTCTAAAGACATTTGTTTCGCGATGGTTTGATACTTCTGGAAAAATTTTTCCTGAATTATCGAGCCTAAACCAAGTATCATAACTTGATTCTTTACTCATAATGATTAACTCCTGAGTTTTTCTTCAATAAATTCATAAATCAAACGCCAAGCAGCCCTAGAAGAAGCCATCTTATTAAACCCCAAAGGAAAGACATGAAACATTCCTTCAAAATCATGGACAATCGCATTATCAACTTTTTCCGCTAGATCCAACGTATCCGATTCAATCAACTCATGTGAACCGACGAACATCAACAAATCGCAAAAATTATTATAATCCCCATACTTTGGCGAAATATATGGGTGATGAAAATCATAATCACCTGCATATGATTTCTTTGGCAAAGGAATTGTTCCTAATCCAAAGAAAGG
>JAKPZU010000378.1 GCA_029559915.1 Bacillota bacterium | reverse complement strand
TATGATCTTGCAGTCAAAGCCGCCGTCTGGAATGATGTGACTTTTGATGTTCTTTACTCAAGACAGATGCTTAAAACCACCGGTGGTGTTTATAATCAGCCGATTGATTCAGTTCAACTCAATTTTGAAGTAAAATTCTAAACATAGTTTGATTGCCCAAAAATCTGAGATAGCAACAGAGAATATTTAAAAACATTAACTTATTTTAAAAAAGTCCTTGACATCCTGAAAATAATTTTATAAAACCTGAACTGAATTTAGGTGGAAACAAAAATGACAAAAAATTCAAAAAAAGCTTGCTTTTTTAGTTTTAATGCAATGATTCTGACAAGAGACAAGAGACAAGAGACAAGAGACAAGAGACAAGAGACAAGAGACAAGAGACAAGAGACAAGACACAAGAGACAAGACAAGACAAGACAAGACAAGACAAGACAAGACAAGACAAGACAAGACAAGACCTTCGCTCTGTAATTTTTTCAAAACATTCAAAATATTTTAAGAGTTTTTTATACGGGACGGTTTTATTATTTTTTGATGGAGAATTGGTATGAAAAAAGGGATTCTTGGTGTTTTAATTATTTTTCTGTTTTTCCAATTTATCTATGGAGAAATAACTATTTATGAAGAAGTGGGGAAAAATCCATCTGATGCTGAATTGGAAGATCGTGCTGACGAGGCTCAAGGCATTGCTTCAGATCGCATCTCTCGTTGGTTTTTTTCAAATAAAGATGCAATATATCGTTATGACAGTACTTTTGACAATGTCGATCTTTCGATAAATTTGGATGAAATAAACGAGATGATGGAGGGCGTAACATGTGATCATATAGGAGGAATTGATTATGTAAAGAATGAATACCATAAAAAACATGTATATGCCGGAGTTGACAATTGCATAAAATTGACATGGGTCGCAAATGTAGAAGAAAATTATGACACAATTGAAGATTTGCAAGAGACTTTCATGTCATATCTGTCTGATAAATATGATTATCTTGTGACAGAATATAATGCTCAAGAATCATTTGAAGGTGAAGGTGGGTTAATTAATGAATATGTGGCTTTTTTTAATCTAATTTATTCAATTAATGGAAATAATGTCGAAAATTGTTTTCTTATTTCCGCAGATGGTGAAACATGGATTCCGATGTATTGTTATCAGGAAACATCATATCTTATGGAATTTAACGCTGATACCCTTAATTTTACAGGATACTGGGAATTTGTAACATTAGATGGATTACCGATACGATCGGCATCAGCAACATATTACAATCCCATTGACAGGCATTTCTATAACCAGTGTCCCCGAAATGTCACATTAGATACTGCCGGACAGACAAAGAATCTTAATTCTGTATGCGGTTTTGAATTTAGTGAGGATCATACTCTTGTATTAAAAAGTATGATCAATCTTGCCGGCGAGCATCCGAGACATCTAACTGATAATTGGAGCAATCAGGGGGCTGGTTTTGCTGAAAATGGAGTGCTTTTATATGTACAGGATGATAAACATGCTGAAGATTCTGATATGACAGGGTTTCAGGTTTATGCTCCTGATTACTCCATCTTTGAGGTAAATAGCAAAACAGGAATAACAGAATATGAAGCCACACGATTTGCAATGGGAAATATAAAAATGGATCCTTATTTCGGCAATTATGGCAGATGGGATGAGCTTGAAGGGATAACTGTTTGGATGGATTCACCTTTGGGTGGAGACATTCATATTATTTTACTTCATAATGAATATACTGATGAGCATGTAAACACTTCTGATGATATGTCTTTGTATCATTTTAAATCCGGAGATACAGATAATGACGAATTTGATGATATGATCGATAACTGTCCGCTGATTTCCAATTCCAATCAGCAGGATCTGGACAGAGACGGGATAGGTGATGAATGTGACGGAGATATTGACGGTGACGGAATTATGGATGAAGATGACAACTGCTCTGACATTCCTAATCCCGACCAGAATGACTGGAACAATGATGAAATCGGGGATGCATGTCAGGATTCAGATAATGATGGTGTTTTAGATATTGATGATAACTGTCCTTCCAGCGCAAATTCTGATCAGGCGGATTATGATGAAGATGGCGTGGGTGATGTCTGTGACAATTGTCCAATGAATTATAATCCGGATCAGGAAGACACAGATCCGGTTGATGGTATTTATGATCAAGTTGGTGATGCATGTGACCGGTGTCCGGGAGCATTTTCCGAATATAAAAAAACAAACCCTAACAGTGAATTGATCTCGGCAAAAACCATTGATGAATATTCAGAAGGTGCTGCTCTGCTTGGATTGGGATATTATACACCTGACAGGAAATATTTTGTATGGCAGCCGGATCATGATCTTGACGGCACACCTGATGCTTGTGATACTCTCCAAAATGGAAATGACGGGTTCGCATACAGCAGAATAAACAATGTCAAAGGTCTTGGACCCACTCCGCCGATTGATGCGATTCCG
>JAKPZU010000130.1 GCA_029559915.1 Bacillota bacterium | reverse complement strand
AAATGAAGAAATGATTTGACGATTTATCGATTTAACGATTCGTTGATGGTGGAAATAGGAGAAAACTTTCAGGTTTCGAAAATCTGTTAGGACTGAATCCCTTAGCTGCATCCCAATCATATAGTTTCCATGATAGATGATATGTTATTATGAATGAAAGTTTGTTCTGCCTTTCAGGCAGGGAGATAGCTGCTGATCCATGCCGCAGAATGAATTCTACGGTTATGAAAATTCGGCTTTTCAAGCCGGAATGCCAAAATACTTCTTACAGTAAACACACTTGTCTGAATGGCATTAGCATCTAATAATCGTAAGTTACCGATTTGCTGATAAAGAAAGCGAATTTCAATACAAAAGAGAAAGATGTTGCATGAAGGGCAAAGATTTCATAACCGCAAGTAGAAGACCTATGGACAAAGAAACGATAACAATTGCTGCCTGAAAGGCAGAACTTATTGCTTCCTTTTGATTTTTCATATCCAATTGGATGAAAAAAGGACTGAATAGGTTCCGGAAACTTGTTTGATACTCCCTATTCTTTGTACCGTCAAGTGGTTTTTCAACTAAAATAATATTCAATAGTTTTCTTTGAAAAGATCTATTTCGGTTTATTTTCCCCAAGTAGCGTAAGTTTCCGAACTTCTGCTACAAACACAAAACAATTGATAATGGATAATCAATTGAGCTTTTCCGCTGATAGTTTATAGCTGTCAGCGGAAAAGGAGTTACCGGTATCGCCCACTACCGACCCTATTTTCGGAGAAAAACCCATCGTCCGCACTCGCAGAAAACTACACCAGCCGAAAAAATGGTGGTTTCTGCACTCCGAGATGAAGCAAATCCGTAGAAAATCGTTAAATAATGAGGCTGATTTAACACTCCTGTTACTCAAATTCCATCATCTTCACCCAAAGATGACACGTTCGGCGAGGAATGATCCCCCGTTTTCACTTCGAACCCTAACTTCACAATTTATACGTAATTGAATTAAAAAAGTTGCTGTATATGTTTGTATATGGCAATTTTTTTATAATTTTGCGATTACGTATTTACGTAATAAAACGAATCATTAAAATCAAAAATCATCACACTATGGCTAAACATCCGGATTGGGCATTAAAATTTCGAAAGAAAGGAACCGAGCTCCGTTTGTTGAACGGACAGTATTATCTCTATGAGGCAACCAGCAAGTGGAATCCCGAGAAAAAACGTTCTCAAAAAGTAACGGGAAAACTTCTTGGCAAGATTACCGAAAAGGATGGATTTATAGAATCGGAAAAGGCAAGGTTGCGCAGGCAAAATGTTGTATCCTCATTGACGGTCAAAGAATATGGTTTTTCTTTCCTGTACGAACAATTGCTGGGCGATTACACCGCCTTGCTAAAGAAACATTTTGAAACCGATTGGCAAAGCATTCTTGCTCTAGCTTATGGACGCTTACTGTACCGTTCCCCATTAAAAAACATGTCATTTCATTATTCCAACAGTTATCTTTCCGAGTGGTATGGGAATGTAAATCTATCCCCCAACAGTTTGAGCGATTTTTTACGCACGCTGGGCATCAGGCGGGAATCGATTGTTCGTTTCTTCAGGGAATTCAATTATGCGGACGACTGCATTATTTTTGACGGTACGGACATAAACTCAAAATCCTCATTGATGTATTTGCCCAAAGAGGGGAAAAGCAAACGGGGTGTTTATGAATCGATTATTGATTTGATGTTTGTTTTTTCGGTAGAACAACGACTTCCGGTTTACTACCGAATAAATCAGGGCAACATCAAGGATGTAAAGTCGTTTCGTCTATGTTTGGAGGAATGCAAGATAGTGAATGCGGTGATTATTTTGGACAAGGGATTTTACTCGAAAGAGAACATAAAACGGATAAAAGACGAAGAGCTCAAGTTTGTTATCCCTTTGAGAAGAACTTCTTCATTGATAGATTATACGAAAATGGAACAAGGGAATAAAGGAGTTTTTGATGGGTATTTCAAGTTCGAAGGTCGGTATATTTGGTATTACGGTTACCGAACAAAAGACCATGATACGCTTCACCTGTATTTGGATGAAAAGCTGAGGGTAGAAGAGGAAAAGGATTTTTTGGAGAGAATAGAGAACGGCTCAAAAGGATACACGATGGAACAATTCAACAAAAAGAGTACACGGTTTGGTACGATTGCTCTGCTTACCAATGCCGAAAAGACCCCGGAAAAGATTTATGTGGATTACAAAAGTCGTGGAGAAGTAGAGCAAATGATTGACGCCTTGAAAGATGTAGTAGAAGCCGATGTAAGTTACATGCAAAACGAATGTGCATTGGAAGGATGGATGTTTATCAATTACATTGCCTTACACTGGTATTACCGGATATATCAATTGCTGACAAAACACGAACTGAACGGAAATTTTTCACCTAAAGATTTGATTAGTTTCCTAATCGAAATCAAGCGAGTGAAAATCAACGACAAATGGTATACCGCTGAAATTACCAAGAAAACTGCTACACTTTTGAAAAAATTAGAACTACCTATTACGTAAATTTTGTGAAGTTAGGGTTTAATCGTAAATTTTCTTATCGAGATTAATTATCTACTTTTGATGAATCGAATTCTTGATATATGAATGATAAAGAAATCCTTATTCAGCTATATTATCAGAAAATTAAAGCATCCAGTAAGGAGCTGAC
>JAKPZU010000337.1 GCA_029559915.1 Bacillota bacterium | reverse complement strand
ATGATACATTGTTGAGTAGAACTCATTTTCAAACTTTGAATCATTAGAGAATCCGATGGTGAATTTATTAGCCACACTTTGAGGAACATGCACTGTCCCGTTTTTTTCTACGTAATCAATCAATGCGTATAAATCGTCATTCTTTTTTGAGATAATATCAATTGCCTTTCTGTCTGTTACAACAATTAGGTTTTCCTTTGCCCTTGTGACTCCGACATTTATTAACTGACTGTTATTCTTGATCCAGTCGTAGGTTTTTGGAGCGGTTCTTTTCGAGATTGCTGTAGAAATGATAATCGTCTTGTTTTCTTGTCCCTGGACCTTATGGATTGTTCCGCAGCTTACAGTTTCATAGATTTCCTTCTTCTCTTTCGCTTCGTTTAGATAGTGGTTGATGACATACTCCTGGTTCCTGAAGGGTGTAATGATAAAGACGTCAGATAAATTATTCTCTTTTATGTAATTGACAATTTCTTTGGCTTCTTCTATTTGTGAGTTCCGCTGTGTTTGGTTTACGTTATTAACATCCAGTAATTTTACATTTCCGGGGATTTTAATTTCGCCTAGATTCAACTTGCTTTCATAAAATCTCATGTTGGAATAATCGATAATCTTTCTCCCGCAGCGGTAATGATAGCTTAATAGTATATCCCGTGAAATGTTGTCAATGCTTTTATAGACAGAGAGTATAGAATTGTTGTAGTAGTCGTATCGTTCATCAATTTCAAATTGCTTCATTAACCGTTTGTTTTTGTTCTCCTCAAAAACCACAATTGGCTTCAGCTGGTTTGTGTCGCCAATTAAAACCATGTTTGAGCATTTTGAAATCGGGATCAGGCTTGTGGCAATATCACATTGACCGGCTTCGTCAATAGTCAGTAAATCAAATTTGAATGTCCTCCCAAGCTTGCGACTTGAAATGTTCGTTGTGAGGATAATTGGAAATACTTTGGTAAATTTTTCCAGGTTCTTGTCGTCTGTAATCCACTTGTTAAATTCCTTTACCTGCTCGTTTTCGTCCTGATTATTCAGGATTCCGGCCAGATCACTGTAATCTTTGCTTTTTAAGCGTTTAATGTATTTTAATGACTCGAAGTAAAAATATTGAAGCAACTGGTAATTACCCTGGATTACGTCAAAGATTCCTTTAACGTTAGCGTCAGTAGTTTCAGGAATCTGATTTAATCGTTCTTCAAGTTTCTTTTTTTCCTGATCAAGCAGCCAATAACTGCCTTTTGATGATAATCCGGATAAAAAATCCAGGTTCTGCTCCAAATCAATTCTGTCCTCATAGTTCTTTAATTTCTCAAGCAGTCTTAGGTTGTTTTCTTTTGATTTTTCTTTCAGATTGAACAGCAATTCTTCTCTAGGGACATCCTTTGTTTCAAATTCATACAGGAATTTTATCCTTTTCAATGCTTCTGCAACCAGCTTGTTGTTACCCAGGCGAATAATCGGAAAGAGAATCTCTTTGTCCTTATATTTCCTGAGGTTCAATTTCTCCTTTATCCCGTCAATAGGAATATTATTGTTTGACGTTATCAGTAGAGTTTTGTTGTTTACCAGGCAATTAACAACAATGTTTAAGATGGTCTGAGTTTTCCCAGTGCCCGGAGGTCCCTGGACATAAGTAACAGGGTACTTTAATGAATTATAAATGGTTCGAAGCTGATCTATGTTGACATTATTATCATAAAGGACGATATGTGGTTCTGTTCTGTTTTTCCTGTCAAGCAAGGATAAATTCTGGAAGAACGCTTTCAAAGGAATCTGCAATTCATTCTTTGCATGCTCGGAATTTATTTCATCGTAAATGTCAGATATTTCTATTTGTCGGTATCCCAAAACGACAATTTCCGGCCTGGTGTTTGGTAACTCCCCTGACCTGAAATTATCCGCCAATAACTTTATAGTGCCATTGGCATCTTCGCGGTATGACGTCTCAAAGTCGATGGGACTTAAATCGATATAATATGACAGTGAATATTTTGTGTCATTGATGTAAAAGATTGAATTAAAATTTGTTGTGGACCCGATAATAAGAGTTTTCGCAACTGGGTCAAACATTAACTTTCTGAATGCAACAACAAATTTACCTTTTGATTCCAGGTCTATTGAGAATTCGCAAATGGCAAGTTCGTAATCATAGAAAGTTTTGTAATCATTCCTGTAGATTTCTTTTATTATGTGTTTTTGTTGCTTCTCTGAGAGAAGATATGGATTTTGATTCTCCAATTCATGAATATCCAGATCCGGAATTATATGTGTCTTGTGTAGGAAGCGATCAGTATTTGCCTTGTAACACTCTAAATAATAATTTAATACATTATTGTCATACCTGTCGAAGTCATATTTCTGTAAACTCACATCCTCATCAATCTTCTTAATCAATTTGTCAGGAACATCGTAATGTGAAAACTTCAGG
>JAKPZU010000129.1 GCA_029559915.1 Bacillota bacterium | reverse complement strand
AATGAAGAAGTTGAAAATACAGAAAGTACGTTAGCTTGTTGAGTTTACCTACAAAGAAATATTTTTGAAAATTCCTGATGTTATTGATTACTAATTGAAAGAAATTATATGGGAGGTTGGTATCAAATGGGACCCTGTGGTATAATATTATTTGACACACAAGAGTGCGTTTCTTATACTGCCGTCAACTAAAAGCAAGTTCTTATCAATTAATGAGCCAAATAAGGTCGGATAGCTCAATCGGATCAGATTGGGTCAAAGGCATGTGATCCTGTTTATCTCTTACAAATAAAGGTATTTCATCAATTGGCTCAATGGCTCAACAGAATAGGGTAAATATTTATACATCAAAAAACGCTCATATTTTCGCCATAACCATCTTTAAGGAGGATTAAAAATGGGCAGACATAAAAAACAAATTGATGATGCTACACTTCTACAAATGAGAGGCGAAGGAAAATTTTTAAAAGAGATTTCTAACGAAATGCAAATCTCAACAAGAACACTTTCCCGGCGCATTGCTTATCTTCAACATCATGAAGGCCTTTTGACAAAATACCGGCAACTTCAAGGGCTTCAATTAACGGCACTCCGGGCAAAAATATTGTCAGCCATTGATGACGACAACATTAAAAAAGCTTCTCTTGTTGATCTTGCCAATGCTTGTCTTGCACTTGCTAAAGCGCAAATATCAATCCAAGGGAAAGACTCATTCAAAGAGGCAGGCCTTATTGATTATCTTCGGGCATTGGAAAAGGATGAATAAAAAATTGAACTTATTTTTTCTTGGTCTTTTTCTGAATGGTCAAATTGGCTTCCATTGATTTTACGCCCTTGACCATATCAGAAAATATTTTGAGAGCTGTAGGGGAAGATTCGTTTATTCCTGCAATGACAGCCTTTTTCATACTTTTAATATCCTCTGGTTTTAGGGGCAAGATCAGCAAATCATTGACAGTGACATTCAGTCCCGCAGCCACCTTGACCAAGGTATCAATGGACCAATTCTTTCCCGCTCGTTCAATGGCGCCGATGTGGGTATAATGCAAATCCGACTTGTAGCCAAGCTGTTCCTGGGATAACCCCTTTTCATTTCTCAATTGCCGAATCCGATCACCGATCAGCTTTTTAACGTCTTCCACAATATCCCCCTTAATGGCTCATTTTTTATAAGCAATAAGGGCATTACAAGCCACAGTCTTAAATAACTAAATTTGCTTGATTTTACTTATTATAGGATGTATTTATAAATAAATGACGGCATGTTTGATATTGATACAGCTAATCCCCATTAAAACGAGCAACATTTGAAAGGCTGGTTATGAGCGGATTTCAAGACCCCATTTTCTTATCGTAAGAAATGGGGTTTTTTAATTTAAGAGCAATGCAATGAACAAAGGAATGTTAAGACATGAATGATACGAACGTCATTTCGTGTGAGAAATGCGAAAAATTGATAAGAGTACCTATGAAGCGAGGCTCAATAAATGTCCAATGCCCGTACTGTCAAACTAAAATATTTTGGTCACCTGAGTTTATAATTACTAAAAAGAAATGCCCTAATTGTGGATATAGACGTCAAGAAAAGGATAATGAATATGGGATACCTTTAACGGAGTGTCCAAAGTGTGGAGCAATATATGAAAAAGTTGAAAAGTATTTGAAAGAAAAAGAGCGTCAAGAAAAAGAAAGGAAAGAACAAGAAGAAAGAGAACTAAAAGCACAGCAGGAAAGATATCGTAAGCATCTTGAAAAAAGTAGTCAATTACCCATTAAGAAAGAGTGGCAACATTTGAATGATAATGTTGTGATGTTCGGTATTATTATTGCTGTAATTATCTTTGCTGCTTGGCTCGAAAATAAATTTACAGAAAAGCAAGGCAATATAAAAATAATCAGTAAAGAATATCAATCACCATCAATACAGCTTCCTCACCCACCTGACATTCAGAATGATAGTGATATGCGACGAGACATTTATGACGCTTCAAGAAGAGCCATCGTAGTTAATAAATATAGTACGGATTCTCAGCCTTATCATTCACAACCTCAATCTCTGCCAGGTTTAAATTATGGTGGATGGATAGATGATTCGCTGACAAGAAATCGTCCAAGAGATGAAGCCAAAAGACATATTGATAATGATGGACTGATGCAACCGCACAGGGATTCCCTTTATAATGATCCAGTCACAAATGTCATGCCAAAGATAGGGGGAATAAGTGACAACATATATAAATCAAGAATATATAACCATTCAGAGTCGCATTCTCCTAAGGTTTCTAGAGGTGCAATAAATGTTCAAACCGGTGAGGTCTACGCACCAGCAGCAGGCGGCATTATAGAACCGAAAACGGGGACTTTTATGCCTGATGTAGGAGGAGGCTATTTTGACTCAAGAACAGGGAAATTTATACCCAAAACTGGGCAATAATTTTCAAGCAAAATATGGCACAATCTTGTAATCGCTTACTTCCTTTCCGGCAATCGGACTGCCGCGCTTGAAACCGTCCAGAAACTGCGACACCTTGATCCTGTCAGTGCTAACAGGCTTTACAAAGGGATCATGCAGCGATAAAGGATGAAAAATGAAGAAATCTAAAAAAATAATACTCGAAATACTTGCTGCATGCGTTGCTTTTGCCATTTTATTTTTTGTTGATAATCCATTTACAAAGATTTGGTATAAAATTAGCGGCTCACCAGTGCGGCAGGAAAAAACGATACTAACAAAAGAATTACCGCAGGTACTTAATCAACCAAAGATCAATCCTGAGCCATGGTCAAATGAAATGCTAGCGGATAGCTTCTTTGTTAAGGGAAAAAAAGAGGCATCATTCTCAGCCAAAATTAATGATAAATTACCGGAATTCACATTTAAAATAGTCGGATCATTTAAAGAAGACCATCTCCCATATGTAAGTTTTCTTGCACAGCATGTTGAAATCATCAACACATCCAAGAAAGGGCAACAGATATTAAAAGCTAAAAACAGATTTGACAATCATGGTGATGGTTGGGATGCAAAGTTTGATTTTGAACTTGCCAATATCGTAGAGTTTGTTGATATGAATTTTGACGGCTATCTCGATTTGAGGCTTCTGTACAACACGGGGGCAACGGGGAACAACTGGTATGCAACCTATCTTTTCAACCCAAGCAAAGGGGAATTTGTCTATCACGAAGAACTTTCCAAATTATCAGGAATGAAAATAGACGAGAAGTTTAAACAAATAATTACATACGATAGAGAAGGAGCTTGTGCCGAAATCAGTGTTTACTATGAAGTGATGAATAATAAATTAGTTTTGTCAAAAGCCGAATGGTCAGAGATTGATAGGAGACGAGACGAGGAAGTTGGTGGCTTCGGATGTTTCATGTATACAGGAACTCCCCGTCATCCAGGTTTAAAAATTGATCCAGAAAGATTCTTATATCCTGAAGACATTAAAGATGGTGGATCATCGTATATACGGAAAATAATGAAGAATATAAAAGAAGAACCGCTGAATGGAAGCCTTGATGGAAGAGAGCGAGGGCCGCTCGGTAATCCCATATAAGAAAATGACGATTTTATTTTAAAGGGAAACGGAATGAAAAAATGTCTGAATTCTGGCTAGGAACGGCAACTGGAAGACGAGTCAGAATCTATTTCTTCAACAACAACATGTCCTAGGTGCCATCTCGCATATGAAGAAGCCGTGGGCATCTCAACCAGTAGATAAAGCGCAGCGCCACTATGATTGGAGGATAGACTCCTTTAGTAAAGGTCTGATAAGGATTTCAATCATCATGACACGTTTTCTTTTAATGGTTTCCCGAAGTCTTTTGTCCATTCTAACAAATTCAAGTCCCCCAGCGCAGCAGCTTTCTTCGCATCGATATATCCATGAAGTTCTTTGCCCATAATAAAATAAATAACTCCTCGGTAATGATATGCTTCAGCATGGTCTGGTTTGAGTTTTATGACTCTGTTTAAGTCCTCAATTGCAAGTTGATATTCTTCTAGTTTACCATAAGTAAGAGCTCTGTTGTACAGGGCATCAACATAATCAGGTTTCAAGCGAATGGCTTCAGAATAATCATCTATCGCTTTTTGATGCTGTTTAATTTTATCATAGGCTATTCCACGTTTGTTGTAGGGTAGTGCTATCTGTGGGTAAATTTCTATCATTTTGCTATAATTCTCTATAGCCTTGTTAAAGTTCCCTGTTTTATAATACGCAAATCCTCGGTAATAGTACGCAAGTGCATCATCAGGGTTAAGCTTAATGGATTTATTAAAATCTTTTATAGCTTTTCTGTTTTTGTTCAGTTTGGAATGTGCTCCTCCTCGGCAACAATAAGTATAAGAATCATGAGGATTTAATTTGATGGATTGTGTGAGGGCTTTAATAGCAAAGATGTAATTGCCCGCATCTTTGGCATCAATACCCATTTGTTTCCATGCAAAAGCATTGTGCATTTCTGTGATATTATTTTTATTCATATTTAATTCTTTGTTTCCAGCGGTCCAACTCTTTTTGACCTCCCAGGGTCATGACAGCTGCGAGGACCGGATCGATGAAGTCATGGTGAACGAACATCGGATACAATCGGTGCCAAGGGTATTGTCCCAAAACAATCAGAGCATCAGCGAATGACTGTAATTGTCCGGTTGTGCTCTTAAATTTAATACCCTTTGCATCCTTCTCTTCCATTAACGCCTTGAGAGGAGATTCATCCCGCTTCACCAAAAAGGATCGGTTACCTTCCTTGTTAGTTGATGACCAGACACTTAATGATCCACCTGCAGCGCCAACTTCAAGTATCAATTCCAGTTTGTTCTTTTTCATCGTATTAATTTATGCTCTGCACATTCTCCTTTTAAATGATCTTCCTAATTTTTATTGAATCCAAATTTCCTCGTAATTAAAATATCCTTCCAATAATTCTCTCTTTCTATAATGATTTGATCATCTATATTTGACTTAAATATATCAAGAATAGAGTACTTGAAGTTGTTTTTGATATAGTCAAATGAAATTTTCTTGAGTTCTACATTACCGCCATGACCTGTCTTGATATAAGATTTCCAACGTCCCAGAATCATGTTGTTGCCATAGGCAGAACCGACATACATTTTGCCAGTTGATGTATCAATAATAAGATATACGCCCTTTTGATTCTGTAAAGCTGTTTTCCATGTTTCTTTTTCAATAACACGGGATAACTCTTTCCATGAAACATTTACTTTGTCATAACCAGGAAAAATATCTTTATCAAAAACACTTGGCAATATTTGTATTACTTCGCATTCATCTAATACACTTTCTGCATTACGGATCATTGCTTGAGCTTTATTTTTATATTTTATAATTAACCTACCAAAGTATTTTTCATAATCTTGAAGAGTTTTATAATCATAACCAACTCCATCAAGGATATTTAAATCTTTTGTGATTCTACCAACATGAAATAGTAACCAAAAATCCTCATTGGGTTTTATGCGTATAAATCCTATCGTTATTTGTCCATTTTTATAGGATTTTTTGCCTTTATAATTCCAATATTGACCGTCAAGTAAGGTGTCTTGCTGGTTATTTTTAAATATTTCTATTGGGTTCCAATTTCCATCAAACATGATGTTAAAACGTATTTTAATATTATGGAGGTCATTTAATTTTAATATGTCATTCAGTAGTATTTTTGTGCTCATGTGTTTCTCCCTTTATTGAATTGCACACTTGACGTTCGAATTCACTTGCCAGCGTGTTAAAGACAGTCAGGTGCAACCCGTTGCTCAAAGGCATTTTACTCTGCACCCAAGCCAAGATGTTTAGGACACAGATTTGAAATGGCATATGCCTCCAACAAAGCGCGCAATCTCGGATTTGCCACCTCTATATATTTGAATTTACATTTACCCCTGAGTTTTGTGCCATTGCCACCAAGATATTTGATGGTAAATGACGACTGCCCATGTAAATGGTTATTTAACCTTTGCTTGATTCCATTTTTTGCTCTGTCAGTTTTTCCAACGTGTAATATCATGCCTTTACCATTAGAGATAATATAAACGCCTTGATTTGTTGATGCGTTTAATTTCTCGCCAGATCTAGGAAAGAATTGTTCATTTTTCTTCAGTAAGGATTTATATAGTTCTTTTATCTTCGGTAATTCCTTATTCATATATTGCCTTCAAACATTGTTAATATGGTTCGACTCTCTTCAGACAGTCATCTTTCAATTTTGTACAATGCTACAATTAACGTCCTTACAGATCTCCCTCCTGAAGGACACGGCCATATCCATTGTTCTCCAGATACCAGTATGTAAAATGCTTTGATAGCCAGCTGGCAGCTTTCTCTTCCGCCAATGGGCGATAACGGGAAGTATAGATTACGGGAATTCCAAAACGCGACTCAAGTGCGTCAAGCGTACCGGAGACAGCGTTTGGATGGGCCAAGGTATTGTATACCTCATAATCATAGGGAGATTTGATGTCTTCATAACTGGCTTCAATCAATAGAGCCCGCCAACGGTATTTCGTCATTTTTTCGCAGAGTTTGAAAAATCTTTCTCTATGCTGAATTACAGTCGTTATCAAATCGGACAGTGTTTTACGCTCCAGAACAAGTAAGTTCTCCATGCCTTCTATGCTGTAATCCCCGACTTTCAGCGCCTGATTTTTTTCTCCAGCGATCCAGTTTTTGAATCCTCTAAAATCAAAAGGATATTTTTCACGAGTATCGACGAGAACGATTGGCTTAGGAATTTGTC
>JAKPZU010000335.1 GCA_029559915.1 Bacillota bacterium | reverse complement strand
AGACAAAATCAAGGTGCTGACTATTCACTCCGCAAAAGGACTTGAGTTTCCGGTTATATTTATCACAGGATTGCACAATGGTGTGCTACCAAATCCCATAAAATCAATTGGCGATGAAGAGGCTGGAATTGCGCTGGAACGAGAAAGAACGCTGCTTTATGTAGCAATAACCAGAGCAGCCGAAGCATTGTATCTGGTGAGCTCAAAAGAAAATCCATCCTCATTTATAAACGAAATAATTAAACTGCTGAAGGTAGAAAGTTATTCAGCCGTCTAACAGTAATATAAAAAGTATGCTTGATATTTTGATAGATATTTTCCCGGAATTTGGCTTACCCGAGCCTGAAACTGACTTTACTTTTGTTGGTGATGCTGATGAGTTAGTATTTCTTTTTGCATGGCCAAATCATAAAATTGGCATTAGGCAAGGAAATAATGAACATCAATTATTGGAAGGTTGGCAAGTTTTGGAATGTTATAATCTTGAAACAGCTAGGTTGGCATTACGAAAAGTTGGAGAACTGCTGAACGTAGAATCCAATGTGCTCCGAATAGATTTTACCAAAATACAAGCATTGTTTGATGCAGGTCAATATGAAACTGTTAAAAAGGAAGTCGAGCAAAACATTGATAAATTACAGCCTGATCATCCAGATTACGGCTCTTGCAATAAGTGGTTGAAAGACATAAGAAAGGCAATCAAAAAGAATGCACCGGAAATAGTTAAACCCATTGAAACACCAAAATCATCCTTCCCTGCTCAGGTAAAAAAAGACGGTGAAAGACTTCAATCAATAATAAATCAGCCGTTTAATATTTTTGGAGTTTTTAGCCCAAAAAGTGAAAAATACGAAAGCGTTGATGCTGTTTGGCTGGGAATATTTAGAAACGGTGCAATTGAAACTTTTGCTGCTTGTGTTGAAAATAGCCCTGCATACGAAGACGACCCGAATTGGCAAGTCTTCGGTTCAGAGTTGGAATTACTTGAAACACTAATTCAGAAATTGAATGGCGAGGCCACTTTTATTTGGGGAGCAGAAAAGATTCTATCCTTAATCAATCAATGGCACTATCGTTTGAAAGGTCATGTTTTTGATTCAGTGAAGTTCTATGACCTGGAGAAAATTTCAAGTGTGTTTTATCCAATAACTCACAGAACCGACCATCCAGAATCTTTCTGCAAACAACTTCAAATTACCTTCACTGATGAAATGGGACTTGGTGGCCCATTGTCAGCTGAAATATCAATCCTAAATACCATAGTAGAATTTGGGAAAACTGAGCTTTCCGATGAATTGAAGTTTTCAATAAAAACTCTCCTGAAAAAACAATCAAAAGGAAAAGAAAGCAAATTGATAGTTGACGCTTTTGATGTCTTCAATTCTGATTTTCTTCCGGAAGAATGGCTCAATATATTGTTTCCAACAAGCAAAGAATACGAATCAGATACAGCAATAAAACTCATAAAGGCTTATCACGAAAAATTATCTCCGGTATCCATTTCAAGCACAGAAAAAGAGGAAGGCAACTCTGATGATGTTTCCACTTTGGAAATCTTGAAAAATGGCGGGGTTTTAAGTCAGCTCAGTACTTTTGGCTATGCAGAACGTAAAGAACAGATTGCATTCAGTCAAAAAATTGAGGAATGTATGGCATCTTCAAAACCTTTTGTATTGGAAGCAGGCACAGGTATTGGAAAGACAATTGGCTATTTAGTTCCTTCGCTTTTATCAAATAACAAAACCTATGTAGCTACGCATACCAAAGCTCTTCAAGACCAGGCTTGGTTTAAAGATATCCCTATTGTTTATAATGCCTTATCGCATATTGGCATAAAGAAAACAGCAACCATCATCAAAGGAAAAAGTAATTATGTATGCCTTCAATCTTTTGCTGATATTCTTGATTCCATTGATGAACATATAGAATCTCCAAACGATGGATATTATTTGGCAAGTATTCTGCATTGGTTATTGATAACGGAAACAGGATGGTTAAGTGAAGTTGAACATTTAGGCAATTGGAAACTTTCTCGTTTACTTTCCAGAGATATGGCTCCGCCTTCTTTACGTGGAGAGTGGTCTGATATTGATCCACACAATAAAGCAAAAGAACTTGCATCAAAAGCGGATTTGGTGGTTGCTAACCATTCTTATGTCGTTTTAATTTCCCAAAGCTCCGGTCAAAATAATGAAGGTCCTGATACGCTAATTGTAGATGAAGCACACAACATAGAAAATGTTGTTACCGAAGTTTTGACGAAGCACTTCAAACCATTTGAACTTCAAGGAGAATTAAATTCTCTATTAAAACGTGATAGAAACGATAAAATTCAAGGGTTATTAAGACCACTGACCGAGCACAAGGAAAAAGAGAACAATGAGCTAATCAAAGCTTTTAATGAAGCACTTTTTGAATATGAGATTGCTTTAAATAGTTGGTGTGTTAATGCATTAAAACGGCTGAGAGATTTGCTGTCCAACATAACTGACGCTGATCCTGATTACCCTATACCATTTGAATTAAGTGATTTTTGGATTTCCTCTATTTTTGAGGATGCCAAACTTCTCTGTGAAGTCATTTCTAAATTGGCAAACAAAACCAGAAATCTGTTAGAGGCATTCCAAACCTTATCAGGAGTCCCTGCCAAACTTCATGGTTCATTAGGTTCATTTGAGCAGCGATTGAATGAAAATAATACCGGGTTATCGGATTTGTTTGAAAAAAATAATGATTGGGTACATTGGGGAGAAGCAGTAGCTAAAGGAAATGCAAATGATTCAAAAGAATTTAATTGGATTTTTATACTTCATAGCACTCCAGTTGATATTGCGGGTTGGTTAAGAACAAATTTCCATCCAAAATTTAAACATGAAGCATTTGTTTCAGCCACATTAACTGTGGCAGGAAGTTTTGACCCAGTGTGCATCCGATTGGGATTAGACTCATCAGATATAAATACTGCTCCTGTAACGGGTATATTCCCCTCTCCATTTGATTATAAGAAACAAGCTCTTTTGGCTGTCCCTCATGATATGCCATTGGCCGACCCAAAATTAAAAATAGACCCTTATTACATTGAGGAACAAGCTAAACATATTGCCAAACAAGCAATTGTATCTGATGGAAGAATGTTGGCTCTATTCACTTCCAATTTAATCATGACTGAAATACAACCAAGGTTGCAAGCATGGTTAAACAATTCCGGCATTACTGTTATTTCTCAAAAAGACGGAAATCGATCCGCTTTGGTAGATAGACTCAGGGATGCTCCTCGGAAAGGAGAGAAAATTGTGTTGCTAGGAGTTCGTTCATTTTGGGAAGGAGTTGATATTCAAGGTGCAGCTCTGTCCTCTTTGGTTGTAACACGTCTGCCATTTGAATATCACAACCACCCGGTACAAATCGCAAAAAAGAAATTCTATGAAGCAAGTGGACATGACAGAGATTACTTTGCAGAATATGTTGTTCCTGCCACTTTTATACACTTACGACAAATGTATGGAAGGCTTATTCGTTCGGAGAAAGATTATGGAGCTACAATTATTACCGACCCTCGGATTTATACCAAACGATATGGAAAATCATTATTACATAGCTTACCTGAAACGACAACAGTAATTGACACAGGTGATATTGTTGTAGAATCAGTGAGAAAGTTTCTTGCCGGAGAAAGCATTGAATCATCATACGTCTGGGGCGGTCTTACTTATGCTTCCTATGAATTATCACCAGAGCAAAGAGCAATTGTAGATAGTCCTTCAAAAAGAATTCTAGTAAGGGCAGCCGCAGGGTCAGGGAAAACCCATGTCCTTATTAAAAGGCTTGTGAGGTTAGTTCATAATCACAATGCGAAACCTGAGGAGGTTTTAGCACTTACATTCACCAATAAGGCGATGAATGTAATGTATGAACGTATTGAAAGTGAATTAGGCGGTGATAAGGCTTATGCTATGCATAGAAACGTCTTGACTTATCATAAGCTGGCTATGAGAATAATCCGTCAGGATGATTCTGAGAAAGACCAGGAAACAAATTTCTTGGATGAAAAAAATCCCACTTTACAACTTGAACTAATTGAAAAAGCAAGGCAAAGTTCAGGTATAATTAAAAACACATTGAATGATGAGGATGCCTTAACCTTATTAGGTTATGCTCAAAATGGTCTCATAAACGAACAGGAACTTGAGGGAAAAATAGAGGTTCTAAACATTGAGAATCCCTTAATGGCAAAGTTTGCCAAATTTTATCTTGCTTAT
>JAKPZU010000325.1 GCA_029559915.1 Bacillota bacterium | reverse complement strand
CGGTTATGGTAACTCGGTAACAATTCTTGAATTTGACTACTTCATTTATAATTTCGTCAATATTCATTTCTTTGCCGCTATCTGGTGACTGAGCTTGAATCGTGTCGCAATATTTGCACCGGAGCGAACATCCGGCCAAACGGATGAAGATACAAATACTGCCCTGATGATATTTATTGACCTCACCATTAATACTTTTAAAGATACTGTGTATCCTCATTATGCCCTCCATTCCGCATAAGAGTCAGGCGTTTCATATACGCGCACCCTCTTAAGTGCTTTGCCGAAATGGATCTGTAATTCTTCTACAATCTTTAAAGTCATGTTTTCTGCGGTTGGGATAGGAATAAAATCGTTCAAGTAATGGTGATCCAATTTGTCGATAACATATTTCTCAACGATTCTTTTAAGGTCTCTAAAATCAATAACCATTCCTTCGTAAGCCCCGTTAATTAAAAATTGACCAATCTCGACTTCTAAAACTCCATGATGGCCATGTAGGTTTTTACATTTTCCATCATATCCGGGCAACATGTGTGCATACTCAAATTCAAATCTTTTTGTTACCGTAATGCTATTTGGAATCATTTTAATCCTCCTTTTTCTTTGGCCGATCCCATTCGCTATCTAGGAATGGCTGACCAAGTTTTAATTGTTGCAATACTATGACCTGCCCCTTTTCTGCCGCCTCATCATGTCGGTGCACCAAAGTATCAATTCTTATTCGGCCGCTTTTCTTTTCCGATGGTAATTGATTCAATACAAATAATGCGTCAACATGTGCAAGCTTCCGAATATCTTCTCCTGTATTTTTCTGGCCGATATTCTTTTTGTCGATTGAATCTCGATTGCTTTGATTACAATTAATGACTAAAGCTCTTCTGACCCCTGCAAGATGTTTTCCCCGTTGCCATTTTGTATTGGCATCTGATCTTTCATCATCACTTGTCTTGGCGGTAATGTCAAAATAATCGACCAAGATAACATCAGGAATAAATCCTTCTGTATATTCCAAATTATCAAGATCGGAAATAAGATCATCAAATGATGCAGAAAATGGCGGGTGGCACATTAATCGTAAATTGTTGCCATAAAGCCTCTTAAATATTTTTACCTTTTTTGCAATCGCTTCTGTTGATAAATCTTCTTTTTGTTTATGCGTCTTCCACCACCAAGCTAACTGATACGATTTTTTGTCATGATGTCTGCAATAATCACAGGGTTTGTATTTGCTGTTTCTTGAATATTCGGGTAACGTTCCATCATCAAGAACCAATGCTCTTCTATTTTTTCGTTCCTCTTTCAGACAACTACCATCTTGATTGTATGCACAATCAAAGACCGGATATTCATACTCGCCTTCATACTCAGCCATTGCTGTCATTCTTTTATAGATACGTTTTTTAAATTGTGTGGAATTCATTTCAAGAGAAAATACAGCAACTTTCAAGCGGGCAATCAAGGCATGATAAACTATTTCCCATGCGTAGAAACTCTTGCCGCGTTTCATAGGACCCATGACAGCAATCAACCATTCCCGCTTCA
>JAKPZU010000273.1 GCA_029559915.1 Bacillota bacterium | reverse complement strand
CAGATCTCTTAGGGCCGGTTTGTGTCCATCGGGTTGATAGATTCACTGGCAACATTTAGTTGTAAAATACTACTGATGATGGTGGATGTCAAATGGATTTTTTTGATACTCCTAATGGTTGTAGCACTTCGTTTGACATATATAATATTTTCTTCTTCTTTTCCAAAAGCGGTATTACATAATGTCTGCAAATCGACAGTAACTTCTCGCGAAAACTATCAAGGGTTTCAACAGTTATGAGCATCCTTTCCTGCTCGGAAAGCTTTTCCAATGGATCAAAAGCTCTTTTTATCTGATTACAACAATAGCAAGATAAAACCATATTGGTGTCTTCATCCTTATAGGTCTTATATTTCGATTGTGGTAAAATATGGTCGATTTGTGCGCTTGACATGCTAATGACATCATTCAGAAGATTTACACCGCAATAGGCACAGCAAAAATTATCCCTTACCCCAATTTTAATCCATCGAGGATTGCCATGTATATCAACGTATTTACTTGTCAAACGAGCGTCTTGTGACAGTTTTTAAACTATATTTTCTGTGTCCATTAAATTTCCCCTTATATTGTTTCCATTGAGTTTACGAGCTTTGGAATAATTGTATCCAGTCTTTCACAAGCCACATCGACTTCGCTTCTTAATTCCTCGTCAGACTGTTCATTACCAAATTCTTTTTTATATAAAAGTAATCCAAGGTCTGTTTCCTCTATATTTGGAGAAATATCTGGTAAGTTTTGTTCAATCCATTGCGTCATTTTGATTTTTGATGCTTTATTGACTAAGACATGAATGGCAACGTAATAATTACTATTTACATTTTTTTTAGCTCCAAGCGTATTGTCTATATCTTTTCCAAATGCGACAACTATGTTAAATCTAGTTTTCCCTTTGGTGACCCATAGAACAATACCAGCATCAGAAGATTGTCGCGCCTGATAAACAATAAATTTATTTTCACCCAGCTTTTTAAGATTACCTTCATGTTTAGAATTTAGACGATTAGCAAAAGTTTTTGCTATATCCCTGTTTACATTTCGTAAAGCAGAATCCACATTTGTTTTTACTGTTGAGGCCTCCGTTGAAGTCAATGATGAAAAAGAAATTATTTCTATGAGTGTATTTACTTCCTCTTTTGAGAGCTTTTTATTATCATTATCGGACTGCAATTGAATGCTCTTATAAAATACGTCCATGAAGGCTGAAAACTTTTTTATAATAGATGTGTCCTTATCTGAGTTTAGCTCTTTTCTGATTTCTGCATACCCGCTGTCTGTCTGAAGTTTTTCTTCATCTATTAAACCCTCAAAAAAAGCTTGGTCGATTTTATCTTGATTCTTTTGCAGATAGCGATAAACCGGCTCATACGCTGTTTGCAGGCATAAAGCGCCAAATAATATTATTTGTTTTTCGCTTTTTGTGGCGACCCCATCAGAGTCGTCAAACATTTTCTTTTTATCAGCCACAAGTTTCAGCAGAAGAAGGGAATTGAATAGTCTTTTCATGGTTCTCGGATTAAAACCAACAGAATAAGTAACCATTTCCACATAGGTATCAATATTTTCCTTTCTACACTCGAAACCAATTCTTCCCAGAAGGTCTTCAATATAATTACCTATTTTGTATTGTCCAAGCGGCATGCTAAATGGCAACTGGATGATTTTATCAAAAAAACTTTTACCTTTGAGTTCATCGCTTCCAACGCCGAATTTCTTTTTCAACCCCTGAGAAACGACCTGATAATCGCAGGCTAATACATAAACACAACCGGGGACGTCCATGAAAAGCTTGAACACCTCCAGAAGTTCAACAGCCTTTTCAGGAAGAAGCCTGTCTAAATCGTCTATAAATAAAACAAGACGGTTGTTATTGCCGCTGCCAATTTTATTTTTAACAGATTTTTCTATCCCTTCTTTTAATTTGACAATCTGCTGTGCGATATCAGTATTACTCGCAGTCATTGCCTCAGCTAAATTTTTGCCCAGATCTCCTGCAAATGCGCCTGCAATTGAAGGCAGAAAACGTTTACTGACTAATGAAATTCCTGTAATTAATTTTTTAACATTATCATCCGCCTGTAATTTATCTGCAAAAGAAGAAAGTAATGAAATTGAGAGATCATCTTCCATGCCGAATTGCGAAAACAGCCATGTATTAAACCAAATAGGATGTATATTCTTGTTCTTTTCAACATTGTTTTTAATAAGATTCATCATGCTCGTCTTGCCTGATCCCCAATCGCCTTGAAGAGCTATGGTCATTGGAGTTTCGCACTGTTGAATGAATTCGCTCAAAGATAAAATATAATCAGATATGCCCAACGATTCCTTGTCATCTCCGCCGAGCGGAATATCTCTTAATCCAAGATTTGTCATAACTCCTCCAATATCGTTGTTAGCCATCCACCATCTCCTTTAATTCCTTGCCCACCTTGAAAACCGGCAACCTCTTCGGTTTCACCTCTACGATATTGCCTGTCCTTGGATTCCTGCCCTTGTAAGTGCCATATTCCCTCACGGTAAAACTTCCAAATCCTCTGATCTCTATCCTGCCGTCATTCTTGAGTTCTTTTGTAAAACCGTCAAAGACAAGGTCAATAATTTGCATCGCCTGATCATTCGTCAGGTTATGCTTCCTGACCAGTGCATCAATTACATCCGATTTGTTCATTTCCGACTCCTTACGTGTGTTTATTAATTCTCAGTTCGATTATTTCAACATCAAAACACTTTGCCACTTTCTTATGCTGTTCCAGAAGCCTCTGATGTTTTTTATTTTCTTTGGCTAATTCAGGAAAAGCCACCGCTGCCCGGCATTTGTCTGGAACTAGACCTCTTTCTGCGAACCAAGGATGGACCTTCTCGGCCATTTTTATAAATTCCCGATAGAGGACAGCTTGTGTGATACCATGCCGGTAGTATTGTCCAGGGCTATGTCCTTCTTTAAGTTCAACGACATAAGGAATGTCTCCTGCTTTCATCAACGCATCAATAAATCTTGGCTCTGCCGATGGCTCCCACAAAACAGGAAACTGAAACGGATGTTCTCCGCAAATAGGTTTCAGAACGCCGGACTTAGAAACGATTTCCAAATCACCGCAGAGAATCTGACTTTCTAGAAGATGCTCTCTTTCGGACTCATTCAAAACGCCGCTTCTTCTTGATTCTGCTATGACTCTTATGACAGAAGCAACTTTATTAAACTGTGATTGTGAGAAAAAACCTGGATCAATATTTTCATGTTGGCAAATATTCAGAAACTCCTTCCGGACTTTACCGTTTTTTCCATTTTTCCCTGTCTTTCCAATGTCGAGCTGAAAATTATTATTTTTTAATCTGCATACTTCAAGTCCGCCGACACGACCAGACCAGTATCCTCCTGTAATATTTTTATACCATTTGAAATTTCTATCACAAATTGCTTCTTCAAGTTCCCTGGCGAGTTCTGGAATATTCTCTTGCCGATTCAAACATTTCATCCATCTTTCAATTTTAGGCGCATTAAAGGATTGTGGATTTAAATCAATGGATTCTCCGTCAACCTCTACCTTAGCTCTAAATCCATCCATCTTTATGCTTTTGATAAGTAAAGCCACGGCATTTTCCACTTCACGTTGTTTTCTGTCATCTTTTTGTCTGCCCAAAACAATCCTAAAAGAGTTTTTCCCTTTCTCAAGGCATAAATGCAAACCATCAATAATCAATTTTATCTGGTCATCTTTCGTTCTGTTACTTCCCATTCCGACGATCATATCATCGGCAGATTCACAGCGAATAACCTTCTCAGAAATCATAAGCTGTGAAATATCTTTTACTGTCAACGGGTTCAATCCTTCGGCACGAAGTTGCTCCTTAATAGATACTTCATCCATAAATCTAGCTGTCATATCTCTTGCCTCGTATGGTTGTTATACGGTCCAGATTTCCCCATCTTTTCTTTTTTCTACGTTATCAAAGAATAATTTATAAGAATCCGGCTCAAAAGTGTGTATTGGCACAAGCCGTTTTGCCGATATGGCATTAGCCAATTTCTGTAGATCTGGTAAAGACGCGTGACCTGACGTGTGGCAATGAATGATGGGAACCTGATGTTTATCAAGCCAGTCTATAAACCACTGATATCGTCCATCCTTTAAATAACCAGACCACAATGAATAAATAAGCCTAGCTCCTTCAAGGCATTTGGCCCGTTCTATATCTTTGGTCATGGATGGACGAAACAGCATGACTGAAGAACGTGCCATTTCTGCTAACTTTTCAGGATATACCCGACAAGCAGAAACCGATAATGGAATATCGAAAAGCCCCCGCTTTTTGATCAGCCTTCGTTGAAACTCAGGAACATAAACATGAAAATCCCTGAACCCCGGCTGAGGCAGCTTGGGATTATTAATAGCCATCAGAATATTGGCGGAGTAAAGATCCACGATAAGCTTCTTACCGCTTTTCCTGCATGCCCTGTAAATGGTCACAATCCGATCAATATTCTGGCCAGAAGTCCAGACTAAGGTTAAACCATTTGCTGATTGGAAAATATTAATAAGGCGATCTTCCAGTTCATCTTCCGAAGGGTACTCATTATCAGTAGCCGTTCGACCGAGCGTTGATCCTTCCATCAGAAGAATGTCAACATCTGGGGGTGGGTTTTTAACCAACCTATAAAAAAGCTTCGCTTTGCGGCCATGACCTCGAAAATCTCCGGAGTAGAACACCTTTTTCCCATCAGCTTCTATTAGAAAGGCATAGGCATCATAAGCTGAATGATCTACCAAGTATGGGATAATTATGAAAGGCCCTCTGGAAATTGGCTCTCTGTCCCTTAATCCAATGGTGTTGGGGAATGCGGGGATGTCGGGAAAAAATTGTCTGGCAGCATTGATTATCCGGATAGCCCCATCGCCAATAAAAACGGGTACTTTTTGACGAAGTTTGGCCATAAGGCCATAATGGTCAAGGTGTGCGTGGCTAATGGCTATTCCAAGTAGTGATTCATCTATACAATTAAGACCGGAAACATCAGGGAGGGGAGTTTCGTTTAGTGCTGCATCCAATGGAAGACCAAGATCCAGCAAAAGACTTTGACCTTTTGTTTCTATTTCAACGCAACTTCCACCTATTTCTTTAGCGCCACGATGAATACAAACCTGCATTAGGAATCCTGTTAATCATTCTTGGCAATGGTTAAAAATCACTGCTCAGTGTTGCGTGCAAATTATCGTGGTATGCCCATATTTGTTATTACACCAACACAACGATCATCACAGAGCTCTATCATATCAAAGTCTTTTACATTGGTAACTTCTAGTGCCGGCAAACCCTGTACCACAAGCCACTCATGAATATATCGTATTGCTTCATTTTCATGTGTCACTCTGGCGGTGAAAATCTTGATATTTTTACCTTCGGCAATCCAATTATTCACCCTCTTCACCATGAGCGGTATCGGTTTGCCAACCTGTGTTAGCTTACTTCTTTAGCTATTTTCATTGTCGTTGGCAGAAATACCTTCATCTAAATTTATTTTTCTGAAACTAAAGGAAAAATAATCACCCATAGGAGACCATTCACTAATCTTAGTAGTAATATGAACCACAAAAATAAATATTCCAGATATTGCTGTCAACATTGCCGCAGTTTCTGCTTTTTGACGTCGTTCAAAGGTAATCTTTTTTTCGTATTGATTGATAAGAACTTCCTTTTTGTAGGGTGAAGTATAAGAAACGCGGACTTGTGTGTCAAGAAAATATTGACCACAAAATGTGGGGTGCTGCATCGATGACTTTTTTTGAAGCACATTCCAACATCCATCCTTTCGAG
>JAKPZU010000198.1 GCA_029559915.1 Bacillota bacterium | reverse complement strand
GTAATAATCGACGTGGGTGGAAACTTTGGGATTATGGCCCTGCAATTTGCAAAAGCGGCTTCCAAAGGGATGATATATTCTTTTGAACCAACACATTATGCTCTTTCTAAATTTAATAGGAACCTTGATCTTAATCCTGATCTAAAACAACGGATTGTTCTTATCAATTCGTTTGTATCAGAGACATCGAGTGATGAAGCTAAAATAACTGCGTTTTCTAGCTGGAAGGTTTCGGGGAAGGGATCAGCTGAAGAACTTAAACATCCGGTGCATTTAGGTACTGCAAAATCGACACAAGGGGTTGGCTCTTTGTCGCTTGATGATTTTGTATCGTCCTATTCTCTCCCAAAGGTTGATATTATTAAGATAGATACAGATGGCCATGAATTTATGGTATTTAATGGAGCACGGAAGATGATAGAAACCTTAAGGCCAAAGATTATTTTTGAGGTTGGTCAGTATGTCATGGAAGAAAAGGGAATTGATTTTTCGTTTTATCTGAATTATTTTTCCTCGATGAATTACTCTCTTTTTGACACAGAATCAGGAAAAAATATTTCAGCAAACAATGCTCTTAAGGTTATACCTAAACTGGGAACAATTGATATTATTGCCTTGCCAAAATAATTCACATTCTTTGTTGAAGCTTTCTCTGATTTAGATTATTTGTTTAGTTGTATTAGTCTAATCGTTTGAATAATATTAATTTAACGAAATAAAAAAGCCGCCTCGATGTTTCTTTCGAGGCGGCTTTTAACTATCGTGAAGTTGGTTTACTATTCTTCGTTGTCGTCAACTTCATCAATCACTCTGATTTTTTCTTTCAAATAAGTGATCTGTTCTTCGTTACGGGCTATTTTGCGTTCAACATCCAAAATAAGCGCTTCGGCATTTTTCGAATTGGCGAAGAAACCTACATTATTTTTCAGAGTAACCAAATCGCTCTCTAATTGACGAAGTTTGGTAATGTATTTATCGCGTTCGAAAAACATTTTGTTATGCCCTTTGTTGCTTGTTTTCAGATCGCTCATTTTGCTTTTGAACCTCATCAGGCTTCTGTCTTTATCTTCAACCCTGAGTTTGTCAAATTGTTTGTTTATGACTTCCCTGAACCTTTTTTGCACATCGTCTTTTTGTTGAATGGGTACATGCCCAATTTCGGTCCATTCGCGTTGATATTCTCTAAGTTTTTCAAGATCTTTAGACTCATCACCTGTTGATACAAAGTTTGTTACCGCATCGATCAGCTCATTCTTCTTCTTCAGGTTTTCAATTTGTTCGTTATCTTTCGAACTAAAGAATTCCGATTTCTGCTGGAAGAAACAATCGCAAGCAGCGCGGAACCTTTTCCATACAATATCAGATTGTTTACGTGGTACCGGGCCAATTTCTTTCCACTTTTTCTGGATGTTGATAAATTCTTCAGTTGTTTTCTTCCAATCTGTGCTTTCCTTCAATGCTTCGGCCTGTACACAAAGGTCGATTTTCATCTGCAGGTTATTGGTTTGTTCTTCTTTGTGCTTCGAATAAAAATCACGTTTCTTGTCGAAAAATGCATCGCAGGCTTTTCTGAAACGCTCGTAGATGAGTGTATTCTCTTTCTGAGGGGCAAATCCAATGGTTCTCCAGTATTTTTGCATCTCGACAAGTTCTTTCGATTTGTCTTCCCAGTCTTTATAAGAGCTTGGTTCTGATGTTATTATTTCTTCTACTTTTTCACAAAGTGCAGTTTTGGCGTCGAGGTTTTTCTTTTGCGATTTTTTGCGGTTCTCGAAGAAATCCTGATGCTTTTTGTTGATCAGTGTTGTGGCTGTTTTAAAGCGTTCCCACAGTTCTTCTTTCTTGTCGCGTGGCACTGGACCAATTTCGCGCCATAGGTCGTGGAATTTTTGCAGTGCGTTGAACGATTTTATTACTGATGGTTCGAGAAGTAATGCCTCGGCTTTTTCGCACAAGCTGATTTTTTCTTCCAAGTTCCTTTTAAGGTCAAGGTCGCGTAATTCTTTGTTTATCTTGATATAATCGTAGAAATTTTCTACATGGTGATGATAATTTTCCCATAAGTCTTTCATGTTGGCTTGTGGTACTAACCCAATTTCACGCCACGTTTGTTGAAGCTCCCTGAATTCCTGAAAAGTTTTGTTGATTGATTCCTTTCGGTTAACCAGGGTTTTAATCTCTTCAATTATTTCGTATTTTTTCTTGAGGTTTTCCTCTTTTTCTGCTTCAATATCTTTGTTGAGTTCTGCTTTGCGTTGTTTGAATTGTGCCAGAAGTGTTTTCAGGTCTTGTTCATAAGGATCTGCTTCGGGCTTGAATTCTTCTTCAAAACCACCATTATCAATAAAGCTTTTCTTTTCTTCTATTAATTTGGTTTTGTGTTTCTTATAGAAATTCGATTTGATGCTTTCAACCCGGTCTACAATTTCAAAAAAACCAGTTTCTTGAAGCAACTCACGGAGCTCATTAATAAGTTCAACTTCACTTAAATTTGAGTAATCGGGCAAATCGGTACGTGGTTCAATTTCTTCATCAATCCCTTCTTCTGCAATGATTTCTTCCGTCTCGGCGGCAAGTTCTTCTAATACAACTTCGACAGTATCTTCACTAAGAGCCGGTTCTTCTTGCGTTTCTTCAACTACTTCATTTTTTTCTTCAGGTTCTGAATTTACCGGAGTGGAAATTGATTCCTCTTCAACGGCTTTTTCTTCAATGATTTCAGGGTTAGTAGCTAATTCAGCTGCGTTTTCCAATGCTGGATCGGAAATTGGTGCCGAATCATTCATCTCATGCTGAGCTTTCGAGTGCAAATTTTCGTTAGATTCCATTCTATTCTTGATATTTGAGTACAACAATTTATGTTTTAGATCATTATTATTTCAAGGGGTTACGAAAATAGGTATTATATAACAATAGTCAAAAAAAAACAATTTTATTTTTCTTTGGCACACGTTAAAATTTGTCATTTATCTCAGGTTCTGATTATAATCTCCGGCCACGAAGGTTCATCTTTAATTTTGTTTCTTTTGTTGCGTATTGTTCAGTTTATCAGTATTTTAATATTTGTTTTTAGGTGTCGTTTGAAAAAACTACATTTGCGGAAAATTTTACTTATGCGTATAGATATATTAACCATATTTCCTGAATTGTTTGAGAGTCCTTTTGGACATTCTATGTTAAAAAGGGCTCAGAATAAGGGTTTTATTGAGATTTTCATTCACAATATTCGCGATTATTCAACAGATAAACATAAAAGCGTTGACGATTATGCTTTTGGTGGCGGGGCCGGTATGGTAATGATGATTCAGCCTATTGAAGATTTAATACTTAAGCTAAAGTTGGAACGTGATTATGACGAGATTATTTATATGACTCCAGATGCAAAAGTTTTCAACCAGAAAGAGGCAAACCGTCTTTCTCTTTCGGAAAATATTATAATCCTTTGTGGTCATTATAAAGGTGTAGATCAGCGTATTAGAGACCATTATATAACCAAAGAGATTTCTATTGGCGATTATGTCCTAACAGGGGGAGAATTGGCGGCTGCTATTGTAGTTGATAGTATTGTAAGGTTGATCCCTGGTGTTTTGTCTGATGAGACGTCTGCCCTAACCGATTCTTTTCAAGATAATTTGTTAAGTCCTCCGGTATATACGAGGCCTGCCGACCATAATGGATGGAAAATTCCTGAGGTGTTGCTTTCGGGCAACGACAAATTAATTGACGAATGGCGCGAAAAACAATCGATGGAATTAACAATGCGCGTTCGCCCCGATTTGCTCGACGACTAATTTATTTTCGCCGCAAAATTACCATGGTAGCTCCGTAGCCATATTCCTGAAATGAGGCATCCTGAAAGAAATATTTGGCGTAGGTCGATTTTAACTTTTTGTGGATTTCTTGTTTTAGTACCCCGTTCCCTACCCCATGAATGAAAACTATTCTATATGCCTTATTGTCAATGGCCTGTTTCATTTCGGAATGGAATTTTTCCAATTGTAACTGTAATATTTCATGGTTTGAAAGGCCATTACTACTATCTATCAATTCTTCAATATGAAGGTCTACTTCAACCAGTTCAGGCTGTTTCTTCTTCTCTTTGGGTGATTCTTTTTCACGGTTCTGAGCATCTTTGCTGTCGACAACTTTTTTAAAATCTTTCTCAGTAAGTTTGTCAATTTCTTCTTGCAGAGCATTGGTTACCAAGTCAAAAACCATTGCCCGGCCTTTGAAAAAGTTGTTTTTGGAAAAGCTTTTTTCTTTATAAAATTTAACTGGTTGTATTTCAATAGTTTTAACAATCGGGTTTATCAGGGTATTCTCTTTTTTCCTGAATGGCATCAATCTGAAACAGAAACGAGGAAGGTTTGACAGATCGGTTTGTGAAAGTCCTTCAATGAATTCTTTTGTATTGGGCTCCAATTCTCCAGAGTCGATGGAGATATACTCTTTTCCATCGTAATGACTTATATGATAAAGTAATGAGAAATTACTGTCGTTGATCAGATATACCTCAATTTCTCCTCCTACGGGGTTATCCTGATTGGTTGGGAAAAATGCAGCAAAAAACTTTGGATTATCGTTGCCCGGGATAATTACCGATTCATGTTTAGGCATAACCTTTTGAGGTTCCTCATTTTTTGTTACTACCGGTTCTGGTTTTTTCGAAAAATCACGGTTGATTTCTGGCTTATGGTCTGCATCTTCTGTTTTAATCAGCTGATTAATCAATGTTGGTATTTCAAACCCATCCTGATTTTCAACAATTGCAATAGTTTTACTTTGAAAACCAACAATCTTACCTCCTCCAACATCGTTCAAAAACTTGACTTTATCTCCTATCTTAAACATGGTCTTTTCAAAATTATATTCACCTGAATTGAATTATTTCATGCAAAAGTAGTAAAAGAACAATCTAATTCTGTTATAAAAGTGATGTAGGTTTAAATCAATTGGTATTTTTGCAGAACGAAACCATATTACACTTATCCTATTGAAAATGAAAAAAGAAAACAACTTAAAAGAATGGATTACCCCACTCACTGTTGCTCATTTTCTGTTAGTTGTCTTTATTGGACTTACTATTTTTGTCAAAGCCGAACATCACTCAGATATTTTAGGCAAACTAGGAAGTGTATTAATAATATGTGCCCTTGTTTTTTGGTTTGTCCCCATGTTTACACTAAGAAAATATGGAGAGGTTAGTCCTTTTGGTAGTTTTTTGGCAACTACCCGCTTGGTAGACAGGGGCGTATATGGTCTGATCCGACATCCTCAGTATTTGGGCTTTATGATTTTGACCAGCGGTATTGCCTTGTTGTATCAGCAGGTTTATCTTGGCGTATTGGCCGTAATGATAATTGTACTCTTGCGTTTTGGAATGAATGAAGAGGACAAATTACTGCAGGCACAATTTGGCGAAGAGTTTATAAATTATTGTAAAAGAGTACCTTCTGTCAATATTTTTAAGAGCTTGATTACCATATTAAAAGAAAAATAAATAAAGACAAAACCAAGATACTAAGGCGTACGATCCCTTAAATAATTTATACATTTGCCGAATTTTAAATAAATTGGAGGTTAAATATGGCACTTTACATGAACGAAATTTCGCGTACTTTCAGTGAATATCTTTTAATACCGGGTTTAACCACTGCTGCGTGTACTCCCGATAAAGTAGATTTAACTGCCCCGCTTGTCAAGTTTAAAAAAGGAGAAAAAGCATCGTTGGAGTTGAATATCCCGTTTGTTTCAGCTATTATGCAGTCGGTCTCCGACGATAGGATGGCTATTGCCCTGGCAAGAAATGGCGGTTTATCGTTTGTATATGGTTCTCAGTCAATTGAGACGCAGGCAGAAATGGTCAGAAGGGTTAAAAAGTATAAAGCAGGGTTCGTGGTTAGCGATGCCAATCTTACCCCTGAAAATACCTTGCAAGATGTGCTTAACATGAAAGAAAAGACTGGGTACTCTACAGTTGGGGTTACCCACGATGGCACTTCGAATGGAAAACTCCTGGGAATGGTTACCAGTCGTGATTATCGTCCAAGCCGCGATCCGCTAGATCTTAAGGTTAAAGAATTTATGACCCCGTTTCCAAAATTAATCACCGGCCGTCTTGGTATTTCGCTAAACGATGCCAATGATCTTATATGGGATAAAAAATTAAATTGTTTACCCATAATCGATGATGATCAAAACCTTCAATATTTTGTTTTCCGTAAAGATTACGACAGTCATAAAGAATATCCGCTCGAATTATCCGATTCAAACAAAAAACTCCTTGTTGGTGCTGGTATCAATACCCGCGATTACCGTGAACGTGTTCCTGAGCTAGTTGATGCCGGGGTCGATGTTCTTTGTATCGATTCATCCGACGGTTTTTCTGTATGGCAAAAAGAGACCATTCAATATATTCAAAGCAATTATGGTGGAAAAGTTAAAGTTGGTGCAGGGAATGTGGTCGACAAAGATGGCTTTTTATACCTTGTTGAAGCAGGTGCCGATTTTGTAAAAGTTGGTATTGGTGGGGGCTCTATTTGCATAACCCGAGAACAGAAAGGCATTGGTCGTGGTCAGGCTACTTCCATAATCGAGGTGGCAAAAGCTCGCGACGAGTATTACAAAAACACCGGTATTTATGTCCCTATTTGTTCCGATGGAGGCATAGTACAAGATTACCATATGGTGCTTGCCCTTGCCATGGGAGCCGATTTCCTTATGATGGGCCGCTATTTTGCCCGTTTCGACGAAAGTCCAACACGAAAATTGATGGTGAATGGAAACTATGTGAAAGAATACTGGGGAGAAGGTTCGAACCGGGCTCGCAACTGGCAGCGCTATGATATGGGCGGTAGTGATAATCTAAAGTTTGAAGAAGGGGTAGACAGTTATGTGCCTTATGCTGGCAAACTTAAAGATAACCTTGATGTTACGTTGGGTAAAATTAAATCGACCATGTGCAGCTGTGGAGTTACCACCATTGGCGAATTAAAAGATAATGGTAAAATTACACTTGTTTCTTCTACCAGCATTATCGAAGGCGGAGCGCACGATGTAATACTCAAAGAAACAAGCAAATAGAGATTATTCTTAAAACAAATAAACAAAGGGCGGATTTATCCGCCTTTT
>JAKPZU010000185.1 GCA_029559915.1 Bacillota bacterium | reverse complement strand
TGGGGAAGGTTGAGAATGTCATCAACATTATCGCTCTTTGTCAGCAGAAAAATGTAACCGTTTTTGCTCTGTCCAAACCACGTTATGAATTCTTGCATCGCTCCGGTAAGGTGTTCCATTGACAGGGAATCAGCAAGTTCGCCGCTGTTGAATATAACAGGTGTATCTGACTGACTTAACCTTTTCTCCAGTTGTTTCTTGATCCTGTCATACTGGACCCTCACAGTGATGAACGGGAATTGTGCTCTATATGTTAGCTTGAGATAGCACCAGTCGCACTGATAAAAACAACCGTTGGATGAAAGCTTCAATCTTTCAAAATGAGGACAGACCAGACGGTCATCGGGAATGTTGAAAACATCCACCACATTTCCTGCAGGCGCGATGAACACAACCCTTTTACCTGCAAGAATGCTGTTCAACATCCCGGTATTGGTATTTTTAAGGATGTCCGACGTATTGACTATTTCCTTTGGCGAAGAACTGTTGATGTATTTCACCGGAACGTTTTGACATTTATTTAAAAAATAAGTGGTGGATGGATCATCCTTTACCTGTTCATGAATGATGATTTCCCCTGGTATCCATTGACTTGTATTAATCATTATTTTTTCCTCCTCTATTCTTGTGTGAAGGGAGTCCGAATGAGACCCCCTTCAAAAAAATCCGCGGTTTCCCGCGATTATTAAAAATTATCAGGAAATGAATCCTCTTTTTTTATGCTCCTCGTTGATCCTCTGCTCCAGTTCAACATAATAATGAATATTGACCACCTGTAAATTGTAATACCCGTTATCTCCCAGAAGATCCTCATAGGTAAACTTAAATGTCTGATACAGGTATTCCTCAAGCTGAGTTTTGTATTGATAATTGAGGAAATGGTCTCCCCTTACAGCATTGGGGTGATAGTAACCTCCGATGTAAATCCTTTCCGTTTTGTCCACTTTTTCGCTCTCGGGATTCCAGTAATTCAGCTCCCCGAATTTTCCGGAAGTCCCCCAGGAAGAACTGTCAACGGAATACGCGGGCACATGGATAAGGTTCTCGTAACTTGCTGTCCCGAAGATGTGAATCCTCACATCGGGATATTTTTCAAACTTGTCAAATACAAATTTAAGTGCATCCGGTCTGGTGGCGTAGGAAGAACCCAGTGCGAGCATTTTGTAACCTCTGTCAACGTAATACTCAATTTCCCCGTCGTAAAGACTGTGTATGACAGGAGTGGGAGTCAATCCTGCTTCTTCCAGTTTTAAAAGATGTCTCAGGTTAAGACTGGAAAAATAATTCTCGTCGAAATCCTGGTCGAGGTTGAAATAAAAATCGTAATGTTTCCCCGCGACCAAAAGATAGTTGATGTAATCGTCAATGTCAGTGGGATGGGGACTTTTCTGGTCGGTCCACGCTCCACAGTCCAGAATCAGACCGTCAAGCATATTCCCCTTCTCGCCAATCATAACTACCGTGTCGCTATCCAAAAGAGCGTAGGAAATCAGCGCATACAAGCTTTTTCTCATTTTATCGTGATATTTTTTTAGAATTTTTGAATTCATGCTGGACAGATAAATTATCATGGTCTTTTACCTCCTATTGAATATTCGCGAACTTCTTGAGTTCAGACAGTTTATTTTCAAGGTCCTTTACGATCCTCACTTCGAGCGTCTCAACGGTATTTTCATTTTTCATCATGTAGTCGATGATCTGAATCAGCTTCTTTCCTGACGCGTTAAAGTCAGCGGTAGACTTGATTATCTCGAACGGTGATCTTTCTTTTCCTTTGTTGGTAATTAATGTTTCGAAGTATTGATTGACGTCACCGTCGAAGTCAGCAAGTCTTTTAGAATTCATTAAAAAATTATTGTCCATTACCGGTATATATTGCGTGAGACTTTTTACGTTTTGCGGAGTTGCGCTGACATTCAATTTTTCCAGTTTTTCCGTATTCAGAGCCGCGTCCACCGCGAGCTTGAAATGCTTCAGCTGTTCCCGTGAATCGGGATTGAACTTGATTCCGTGCTTGACCATAAACTGTCCAATTTTATCATTACCCTTGTAACCTTCCGTCGCTCTGATGAGCATTAGGAGTCTCTCGCTCCCCAAGAAGTAAAAATCGTAACAGTCCTGACGGTACGCTAATCTCATATTGTCAATACGTGTTCTTTCCGACACAAAGGGGACATGAATTGTTGACCACGCTTGCCAGGATTGACCAGCTTTCTTTACAAGTTTCTTGAGATGAATGAGGATCTGACCACGGTAAATACTGTATTTTGTGAAGACAGCATCCACGCCATTCTCCGCAATATTGAACTTTGCGTTAAATTCCTTTAATAATTCGATTCCCCTGACAGCTAAAGTCTTTCGGTCTGATTCGCTTTCGGGAACAGGTGCGTTTATAAAATCATTGATGTCGGCGAAAATACCGGCGTTGTCGATCAGCGTGTGATTGGTTACGAATTGATACACGTCAGACAGATTGGTAGAATCACAGATTGACGAAATATCGATCGTTTCTGTTTTGTTTTCTTGTTGTGTTAAATTATTTTCAGTATCTTTTGTTAAATCTATATCCATCGTTTTACCCTCCCAGGTATTGTTTAGGTTGAATTGTTTAAACAGACACAAACCCGAATAAGACGCAGATATGCACCATCGACAGGTTCGCAAACCATGACAACTATTGTGGGTAATTGAAGTCAAAAAAAGGGGAAGGTAATTGGGTAAAAATTATGGCAGGTATTTAAATCAAATATTTATGTGTTTCCCCGAAGTAATTATTAAAAAAAACTGTTTCCTCCTTTCATTTTTTATTTTTTTCAGCAGTAACTTAAGCATCATAATCACCACTGTCAATTGAAGCTCAGGGACGTTTTCTGCGTCTCTCCGCATATCTTATTTTTTCCTTTTCCCTTGCTGTCTTTTTATTCTTTCTCCAAAACTCTTTCTGGATCGCTTTCGCCGCGCATCCGGTATGGTATCTTTTCCCTTTCCTGCTGATGATAATCACCTTCCTGCAGTGGCCGCACCTTGCAAACAAATCGACGGGAGCATCCTGGACAAGATCAATAAAGCTGCTGATGGCGTTTAATTCTTTACGGAATATATTTACCCTACCTTTATCGAAGGTAAGATTAACGACCTTTGGAATATTCGTTAAGGTAATCGGGTAGAATTTATCTCTGGGTATATAACCATAACCCTGAAAGTCTTCATATACAGATAAAGATGAGGAAGGAGTATTAAGAGCTTTGTCTGCAGCTTCAAGCTTTTCTCTCTCGGGAAGAATGTTTTCCCTGAAATCAAAAACAGCTTTTTTAAACTTTTTCCACAGAGGCGTTAGTAACCGATACCACTGGAGCACAACTGTTCTTAATTCGTCGTCGGTCAGATCACTGACATGAGCATATTCATCGGGAAGAGTATTCTTCATCAGTATCCGGTATAGTTGTTCAAAAAGAACGCGTGAATCTCCAGCTATTGAAGACTTATCCCTCTCCAGAAAGTTCTCAACAAGGATTTTAAGATCTCTTTTTTGTTGAGATGATATTTTATCTTTCATTATCGTATTTATTCCGTATCAATTATAGGAATTAAACATATAATCGAATAGATATAATGTCAATAACATAATATTACCATAAACGATAAACACAACAGTTGAATTATCATAAACATTTGTAATATAAAATAAATATTGACATTTAATCTATCATACTTTATCTTATATGGTAAATCCAACAGGAAAGGAGGGAGAAGTTATTTATTTGTCTGTAGCGCAGGGTAAAAAATGACCTTGCGGAAATTTAAACAAAATATTTTTAATATTGGAATTCTTTAGATAAAATTACTTTATTGGATTGAAGTTTAATAAACATTCAGTCCGCGATGAACTTACCAACCCGAATTCCAGGGATGGTAATGAAGTTGAAGGAAAAAGAAGATGGTAGTCTTTTAAGTGTAAAAGATGTTGCATCATTATTAAATATTTCCACGAGAACTGTTTACGATCATGTAAAAGAATTGGGAGGATTTTATTTGTGCGACATCAACGTATTAAGATTCAGCAGGGAGTATATCAATGAGTACTTGGAAAGATCGCAGAAGAAAACACTGGAGGTACCGGTTCCAGTATCAGGGAGAAAATTATTACGGGAAGGGATACAAAACCGAGCGAGAATCAAAAGCAGCGGAAGCAGAGCACAGAAAACAATTGAAAGAGAAATCAAAGAAGTCGACCGTCATGGATTTTTCGCGCTTAGCCGACAAATATCTGACCTTCATGGAAAAAAGAATCGCTAGTAAGGTCTATAAGTATAAAAAATTAGTTTACGCTGAATTTATGAAATATCATGGAGATCTTCCGGTTGATGAAATAACGCCGGATATAGTTGATAAATATCTCAGCACCAGAAAAACAAACAATATTTATAATATGCACCGAAAGGATCTCAGTGCCCTATTCGTATATGCAAAAAATACTTTAAAGTTGGGAATTACGAATCCATGTTTTGAAATTCCGAAACTTCCGCATACTCCTGTGAAAAAACCAACGCCGACTGAAAAAGAAATTCTGATGATGATAGCGGCGGCGACACCTGGAGATGAAAGTGACATTTTAATGACTTGTATTCACTGTCTTGGACGTATTGATGAAGTGTTGCGATTAACTTGGGATGATGTAAATTTTGATCAACGATCAATCACCTTATGGACAAGAAAACGGAAAAACGGTGAATATGAATCTGATGTTTTACCAATGAATGAAGATTTATACGCTATTTTGAAAAACCGTTGGGAAAAAAAGAAACAGAACAAATGGGTGTTTTATAATGAAGAAACAGAAGATCGTTTTTTTCATCGTCCAAAGATGATGAGATCAATCTGCAGACGAGCCGGGATTAAACCCATAGGAAAGGGAATGAGAAAAATTGAAAAGGGTAAACGCAAAGGACAAAAAGAAGAATTTGATTTATATTACGGGTTTCATTCCCTGCGTCATTTTATGGCAACATATCTGTCAGATACGGAAAAAGTTTCTCTAAAGAGAATTTCAGGATTGTTGCGTCATAAAAACCTCAAAACGACTGAAATTTACCTTCATCCCGTAGATGAGGCTCAGAGAGTCGTTATGAGTCAAATTGAGGGGAAATTCACGCCTAAAAACAAAAACCTTCTCACAGAACCTTCTCACAAAAAGAAAAGAAACTGTCAGAAGTCTGTAACTAGTGGAAAAATGGAGCGGGCGACCGGGCTCGAACCGGCGACGTCCAGCTTGGGAAGCTGACATTCTACCGCTGAATTACGCCCGCTCATGTGGTGCTAGTGTTATTGAATGAAAATATTTTGTCAAGGTGTTTTTAATGAGACTCGACGAAAACGAACGAAGTGAAGT
>JAKPZU010000171.1 GCA_029559915.1 Bacillota bacterium | reverse complement strand
CAGGCACGTAATCCGTATCCGGATTATTGAAAATAACTCTTTCAATCTCAATATCCAGGATATGCGCAACAAGTTTTCTGAAACTGGTTTTTACACCTTGACCCATATCCACAGCAGCTATCAATATCTCTACTACGTCATCTTGTTTCTTGAGTTTGACCCGAGCTTTGATATGATTCTTTTCTCCCGAACCGGTGAAACCACAGCCATGGAAGAAAACACTCATGCCGATGCCCTTATAACAATCTTTTTGCTCATATAGTTTTCTTTTGGTTTTATAATCTGAAACTTCCATTGCCTTGGCAATCATATCTTCCAATAAAATTGGATCGCGATACAGCCCCATAGTCGATGTATAATCGCCTTGTTTAGCCAAATGCTTCATTCTAAACATCAATGAGTCTTTTCCGATTTCCTTAGCGACATGATCAACAAACATCTCAATGGCAAACATCATTTGTGGCGCTCCAAATCCCCTGAACGCTCCATTGGGAACGGTATTCGTTCTGAATACATCACCTTGGACATCAAGATTATCAATCGTGTAAGCACCGTTTGAAGCTATCAAGGCTCGAGATAAAACCACACCGCTCAGACCGATATTTGCGCCACCGTCAAGTCCTACCTTGACGGCTAGACTAATAATCTTATCATTTCTTACCAATGCCTTCAAAGTGGTTTTTGAAGGATGACGTTTAGTTGTCGAGAGTATATCTTCTTCCCTTTCATAGATAAGCCTAATCGGTTTTTTAATCTTTTTGACAGCTACTGCCAATTGACAAGCAATCAAGGATGGAAATTCCTCTTTACCACCGAAGGCTCCACCTACAGTTGCTTGGATGACCCTTACCAACTTTTCTTCGACGTCAAGTGCTTGAATGAGTGCATTCTTAACATAGTAAGGACACTGAATTGATCCCACCAAAGTGATTTTTTCACTATCTTCCATATATCCAATCATTCCTTGAGTTTCGAGATAAAGTTGCTCCTGATAGGAAGTCTCGTAGGATTTCTCGATTATTATATCGCCCTTTTCGGGTTTGAAACCTTCGCCTTTTTTAAATTCATAATGGATGACGCTATCAACCCAATCAAATAATGGTTTTTCCTCTTTATAAGTTACTTTTACCTGTTTTAAAAGTTCATTAACTAAATGCTTATCCGGGCCAACCAACAAAGCGATGGGCTCATAAAGATAAGTTATTTTACCTGTAGTGAAAATGGGCATGTCATCAAATATTACCTTGACAACATTCTTTCCCGGAATATCCTTGTAATCAACGACAAAATACCCTTCTGGCATCTTTGGGTAGATTATTTCAACAATCTCTCCTTTAGCAATAGTCGCTCTTAAAGTCAAGGCATGAAGCATACCTTCCATTTTGATGTCAGCGACATATTTGGCTTTACCGGAAATTTTTTCATCGTTATCGACTTTATTGATACTTTGGGAAATATCTTTCATAGCAATCACCTCTTCAAAGAATAACTGATAGCACCGGTTGGACATTTGGCGATACAAAGACCACATTCAAAACATTTATCAGGATTAAAAGTTATTACACCAGGATAGGAAATTGCAAAATATGGACAAATCTTTTCGCACAACATGCAATCGATGCATTTGTCCCGATCTAAAACAGGCAATGACTGTTTATAGACAACTTCTTTTTTCAAACCATGATTAATAACTTCTTCAATTGAGGTAAATCCATACTTTTCCAAAGTTTTTGGTAAATCAGCTATGATTTTTTTATATAGGTCCTTACCATAAAGCAAAGCCGCTGAAAGCATTTGTACAGCACTAGCACCAGCTAATAAAAATTCTAAAACATCCTCAGCGTTTTTGATTCCACCGACGCCAATCACGGTCAATGATGGTTCAGCTTGCTTGATTTTATAAACTGTGGCCAAAGCTACAGGTTTAATGGCCGGACCAGAAGTCCAGACAAAACCCTTTTCATTGCCATAAATGATGCTTTTTTCTTTTAAATCGATTTTCATGGTCGGACCCAATGAATTAATGGCAACCACACCATTTGCTCCCGCTTCCTTGATTGCTTTGGCAAAGCCTTCAGGATCAGGTAAATGCGGACTAATCTTCATATATATCGGTTTTTTTGTATGTTTTCTGATTGCCCTGACTGTCCCTTGAATGACTGTCAAGTCAGTTCCGACATAATGAGTGGAAATTTCATATGCATCGGCATATTTTTCCACCAACGGTACCAAGAACTCCATATCTTCCTTGGTATAACCCAAACTAATAATTAAAGGCCGATCCTTACTTTTGTGAAACTTGGGTAAAATTTCATTTACCCAAACTTCATAACTCAATTCGCTCCACAGTTCCGAGTTCATGATAAAAGTCTTATCGCCATAGATGCATGGTTTCGGTATATTTGGCAAGGCTCTTGCAATTGTCTTGGTGACAATTCCCCCAAGTCCTTGAGAAACCAAAAACTCCAGTTTTTCCAAATCTCCGTTCAGCGGTCCTGCTGCAGGCATCAAGGGATTGCTGAATTTTAAGCCATCAAAACTAGTACTTAAATCGAACATTTTTGCCTTCCTTCCCGATTATCTTCCATAATCTATCGGCTTTTTCTTTTGCCAAAGAAAATCTTTCTTGATAATTTTCTTTGGTTTTATAATTTTCAATCAATATCTTGCCTCCGGCAATAACTTTTTCCGGTTTAAAACTTGGAAAAACTCCAAAAAAGACATGGCTGAAAATATTCTCCTTTGTTATAGGTGTATAAGGATTGAAATCGACAATGACCAAATCGGCTTCCGCGTCTTCTTTAATGGAACCGAGATTGGTCGTCAATATTTTATTTGCATAATCATAGGTATTGTTGATAATGGTTTTTAAATCATCTAAGCTGAAAGATGTAGGCGACTTACCCAATAAATGCGAAAGGTAATAGATGTTTAAATATTCTATTGGCTGTGAAGGCAATAGCCCGTCATTGCCGCTAATGACCCTGATACCCTTATCAAGAAATTTCTTTATCTGAGCAATGCCGACAGCATTATTCAGATTTGAAGTGATATTGATGGCAATAGTTGACCCATGTTTTTTGATGATATCCATCTCAGTTTCATCAATGTGAGTGCAATGAACCAACAACGATTTTTCATTCAAGAGATTGAAACTCTCGAGTCTTTCAACCACTCTCATTCCATATTTATTCCGACAATCTTCCTCATCAAGCAAACTTTCCGCCACATGAACATGAATTCCGGCTCCCTTGAGTTTGGCACTGATTTTAGTCATAGTCTCATCACTTAAAGATAATGATGCGTGCATGCCAAATAATCCATTGGCATTCTTTCGTTGATTATGTTCGATGAACTCCAGATTTTCTTCAATCGCAGAAGAAACATTGAAACGATCGGAGGTTTCAAAAGCTAAAATCGCTCTTAACTTAAGTTCGTCAACTACAGCTTTTTTGATGCAATTCAAACTACCACTTATTGTTCCGGAAGCATGATGATCGATAAGCGTTGTAGTGCCCGAAGACATTTGTTCTAGAGCACCCATAAAGGCTGAATGATAAACCAAATCCAAATCAAGAAAATGATCCATCTTCCACCATAACTGTTTCAAGATATCCAGAAAATCTTTTGGATTGAATTCAATCATCATGCCTCTGGCAAAAGTTGAATACAAATGAGTGTGACCGCTGACAAAGCCCGGCATAACAAGCTTTCCTGTGCAATCAATTTCAATATATCCATCATTTTTGTATTCACTCATTGGCTTGATAAATCTTATATGATCATCAAAAATGATTGAGACATTCTCCCGATAATTTTTATAATCATAAAAGCGAGCATTGATTAAAGCATACATAACATCACCTATACTTTCTTGCTGACAGATTTAATAAACTCACGATTTTTAATGATGAATTCACCGCGATTCATGGTATGAACAGTTTCTCCCGATCTTTTAAAATTGTCATATAAGAAACAGTCGGTTTTGCCGTGGTGCTTGGAAATAAAATTATCATAAAGTTCGTAAATAAACAAATTAGCTAGATTTCCTTCTTTGATTTCTCCCCTACCGACAAGATTTGGATAAAGTGAAGCTATGTTCTTACTCATCTTATCGATTGCTTTTTCCTTGAAAAACTCATATAAAACATCAAATGAATTTTCAATCCCGCCAATACCCAGAGGAATATCCTTAAGGTACTTTCTATCTTTATCTTTCTTGTTGAAGGCACAGTGATCAGTACCGACAGAAAAAACATCGTTGAAATTTTCTTTCAATAAAGTTCTTTCTCTTCTTGTTCTTAAAGGAGGAGCCAAAGTATATAAATAACCATCTTCTCTTTCCAAGAAATCATTGGTGAAGGCAAAGTATTGCGGACAACTCTCGATAAAAAAACGTTTATTGATTAAACTGGGAAAATCTTTCTTGAGTTTTTCCAAGGTAATGCCACTTGACAAGTGGACCATATATAAATATCCACCGTTAATTTCGGTAAAAGCAGCCAATTTCAATGCTTCTTTCGTTTCCGCCAAAGTTGGTCTTGATTTTAAGAGACAGTTATATTTGAAATTTGGATTTAAGTCAATCAGGTTATCGTTTTCAATATGTGCCAAAAGTAAGAAATCATATTTCGAAGATAGTTTTAAAAGCTCGATGATTTGATTGTCATAGGTTCTACGATTAGAGTCGGAATAAGTTGTAAAGAGCTTTAAGGAATTTATTCCCAAACTCTTCATCTTGATCACAAACTCTTCCAAATCACAATTTGGATTCTTGATTGTAGCGTGAAAACTATAGTCGCAAACAGATGTTTTTGCTTCATCTAAACGCCTATAATAAGCCTTTTCCAAGTCAACAGGATTATCGACGGGATCCAAAAAATCAATCACTGTCGTAATTCCGCCATAAACAGCTTGAAGTGTCCCGGAATAAAAATCATCTCGAGAATGAATCGATCCTAAGTCTAGATGAAAGTGGACATGCGGATCGATCAACGCCGGAATTACCAAGGCATTGTTCACATCGATACTTTCTTTTGCGGACAAAACCTCAGGAGTGATTTTGGCAATCACTTCTTTTTCAATATAAACATTGGTTTTAACAAACTCACCGGCGATAAAGACCTTACCATTACGGATAACCTTATCGAACATCGCTTTGCTCCTTAGATAATCTCTACTGATTTCATCTGGTACTTATGAAGAACTTGATTGATCAAATCATCTCTCACTACCAAGCATAAATCCATGTCATTTTCAATCAATTTAACCAAAACTTGATGAAATCCCTGATCGTTCAATTCCAATAGACTGATTTCATCCAAAAAGACCGGACTGATTTTTTTAGCTATAAAATCATCAATCATTTCTTCAACATAATTGAATGCATCCTCATAAAAATGATAAGGTCCGACTTTGCAGATAATGGCTTTAGAGCCGTCATCATAGATGTCCCTGATCACAAAAGGAATCAACTTATTATTGGACAGTTGTAAAAGGTTGTAACCATAAACCAAATTGCCTTGCATAATTTTACGGGAAATAAACCCATCTCCTTGGGGATGTTCTTGGTAATACTCCAATAATCTGGTGCTTTTTTGAGAATTAATCTTCCCAGTAACAATCTTTATCATCTAGGGTCTCCCTCATATGCCTATGACCTTTTTTTTGATAGGTCAGTGCCAGTATTTCCGCAGCTATTGATATCGCGATTTCTTCAGGAGTCATTCCTCCCAGTTCAAGACCGATTGGCGAGTAGAAAAAGCTTAAATCAATATCTTTACCGAATTTTTCAAATGTTGAAGTCAAATAACCTCTAATTTTGTCCGGAGAACACAACATACCTAAATACTTGGGTTTGATTTGTTTTTCGAGAATGCGATTGATTACGTGATAATCATATTTATGACTTGGGGTACAGACAATGATATAATCACCGTCTTTGATTATGTCTTGATCGATAAAATCGACAAAGCCCTTATTGACCAAGATATCGGCTCCGATAAACTTTTCGATAACTTCAGTTCTTTCATCAATGACAGTCACGTGATAATTCATCGTTTTCAAAACATTTGTCAAAGCTTGACCGACATGACCGGCACCAAAAATGTAGATTGTCGCCTTAGGACCGATATATTCGTAAAACAAACTGACAATTCCGCCACAAACCATAGGTAAAGTCATGCTTTCTGGTATTATTTTTCCTTCATCAAGAATGTAGTTTTCAAGTATAGAAGTTTTATTCTTTAAAAGTTCAACCGCCTTGGCCTTGGCATAATATTCAATAGCACCGCCACCGACGGTTCCATAACTTCTACCATCCGCGAGAACTATCATCTTCTTACCAACCTCAACAGGACCGGCACCCTCTTTTTTAACAGCGGTGACGGCCATTATTGGCATATTCTTTTGTTTGAAGTCGATAATCAATTTAAATATATCCATCAAATCACCTAAAATTTAACTAAAGTCAAGACCAGTGCTAAGGCTATCATCGCCATTGATAACAGCGGGTGAATCCTTTGTGTATTGATTTTGTCCAAGTTTTGAATCTTACCCGTAAGATAGAATAAACCTGAAATCACCGCAAGTGAAATCAAGCCTTCCCACAAAACAAAGCTGAATGCCGCATCGAGACTAGCAATTCTTAAATCCATGAAACCAGTCAATAAATAATTGAGACCATAATAAGAAAGCATCAGGATTCGCCATGAAAAACTGCCGATTGCAAAACTCGAGATTTTTACGGTAACTTTCTCATTGTCAAGCATTGGCAAAACTAAAAACACCAATAAACTCTGGATGAACATCGCCACCATCGGATTAATGGTTTTTGCCGGAAACAAGAAAGGTAGGAAGAGGTTTGTCGCCTTGATTATGATAGCGACAACTCCAACTAACAAAACACCAGCTCTTGAACCAATTGCCTTATATGCCCGGTAAAGAATGAACATTACCAGCGGAAACATGACGCTACCAGCGATAAGAGCTGGCAATAAATGCAGCGCATAGCCGAGAGTAGCTTCTAAAATTCCCCAAATAGCCCCAAAAAATAAGATTTTTGAGATTAATTCAATTCGATTATTTTTCATCATTGATTCTCCTCATTTCCTTAAAGATTTTTTCTGAAGTAATCGGTAAAGTCGTTATTCTAACACCCAAGGCGTTGGCTACGGCATTGGCCAAAGCCGCCGGCGGGGTATCAATGCCGATTTCTCCAACTGATTTTGCTCCAAAAGGTCCGGTTTCTTCATAACTGTCGACGAAAACTGTTGTCAATTTCTTGATGTCAAGTCTTGTAGGTATCTTGTAATTTAACAAATCACTGGAAATCAGTTTTCCATTAGCGCCATAAATCACTTCTTCAAAATGCGCCATACCTAAACCTTGGACGATAGCGCCATCAACTTGACCTTTGGCAAGCATCGGATTGATGGTTGTGCCACAATCGACGACGCTGACATAGTGAAGAATATCAATTTCGTATGTGGCTTTATCAATCTCAATTTCAACGAAACCAGCCATAAATGGCGGTGGCGACTTGTGTCCTACATAACTTGAAGTTACCTGTAATTGCTTTTGTTCATGAGAGTAAGTTATCTGATTTGATAAATCAACCAAGGTAATTTTCTCACCACTAACTCTATTGGTGAATGTCTTGCCATCAAAATCAATGTTTTCTATATTTGTTTTCAATATTCTCGCGGCTTCGACAATCATTTTTTCCTTTAATTCTTTCGCGGCTTTCCAAACTGCGTTTCCTGAGATATAGGTCGTACTTGAAGCGTAGGCCCCCACATCAAAAGGTGTAAGGTCGGTATCAGAGGAATAAATTACCACCTTGTCAACCGTAGTCATCAATTCTTCTGCGGCAATTTGCGTTAAAACCGTATCACTGCCTTGGCCAATCTCTGTGGCCCCGACCATTAAATTATAGAAGCCGTCATCATTTAACTTAATCGTTGCACTACCCATATCAATATAAGGTATGCCACTGCCTTGCATCGCTATAGCCATGCCGACAGATCTTATTTTATCCTTACTTTCAATTCTTGGATACTTATCTTTCCAACCGATTAATTCCATGCCTTTTTCAATACATTCTTCCAATTTGCATGTTTCCATAATCATGGCAGTACCGGCAGTACCTTCACCCATGATTGCAAAAATAGGTGACGTTTCTTTTTCTTTCATCATGTTGATTTGTCTAAAAAGAATTGGGTCCATCTTCATCTTTTTACAAAGAATATCGACAGCCGATTCCAAAGCGAAATTGCCTTGAATTGCTCCATAACCTCTAAAGGCGCCAGCTGGAGTATGGTTTGTATAGACGATGTCGCCGGCAAATCTAACTGAATCGACTTTATTGTATAACGGCAAAACCTTTGAACCAGTTACCATGAAAACTGTCAACGCATGTTCGCCGTAAGCTCCGGTATCTGATAAGCCTTCGCAATTTATCGCTTTTAATTTCCCATCTTTATCCGCTCCCAAAGTCATCTCGATTCGCATTGGATGACGGGAATATGAAGATTCAAAAACTTCTTTCCTTGAATAAATCATTTTCGCTGGTTTATTGGTTTTATAAGTTACATAGGCTACCAACATCTCGCCATGAATTGCCTGTTTCCCGCCAAATCCCCCGCCAACTCTTGGTTTGATGACCCTTATTTTTGATAGAGGAATTTCCAGCCCTTGCGAGATGATTCTTCGGACATGAAAAGGTGTTTGCGTCGCAGAATAGATGCATAGTCTGTTTTGATAATCCATACGGGCATTAACCGTATGCGGTTCAAGCATCACATGTGCTTGCGCTTGGGTATAGAATGTTTCCTTGATAACGTATTCACATTCACTCAAAGTCTTTTTTACGTCGCCAATTTCCATCGCATAACTAGCCGCTATATTTCTTTTGGGTTCGAAACCGATGTCAAACATCTCATGAATCTCATTTTCAGGATGAATTACTATTGGATTATCTTTTGCTGTTTCAAAATCTAATACTGGCTCCAGCACTTCGTATTCTACCTTGATCAATGACAAAGCCTTATCGCAAATTTCGTCACTTCTGCCAACTACAGCCAAAACCTCATCGCCGATATATCTTACATATTCATCCAAGACAAACTTGTCATGAGGCGAAGGTTCTGGATAGCCCTGCCCAGCTCTAGTGAAAGGTATCCTTTTAAAATCTTTATGGGTTAAAACCATTTCGATTCCTTCCAGCTTCCGTGCTTCAGAATCGTTTATCTTGAGAATTTTAGCATATGCATATGGTGAACGCATAACTTTGACGATTAAAGTATCCTTTTCCGCAAAGTCATCAGTAAAAGCTTTTCTGCCCTTCATTATGCCCATTCCATCAATGGAATGAGTTAAATTGTTTACAACTTTCATGATTCATCACCCAAATATTTCATGATTGCTTCATGTTGTGCAACATAGCCGGTGCAACGGCAGAGATTGCCAACCAAATATTCTTTTACCTCTTCGATGTTCGCATTTTTATTTTCCAGTTTTAGGGAATAAACCGTCAGTGCCATGCTAGGATTACAATAACCGCATTGATCAGCTCCCAATTCGCCAAAATACTTTGCTAATTTTTCCACTTCTTTTTCAATGCCTTCAACTGTCGTAATTTCTTTGTTTTCACATCGTGCAGCTAAGACGCTACAAGAAGGAACGGGTTTATTGTCAATTAGAACTGTACAAACACCGCAACTGGTGTTGTCACAACCTCTTCTAACACTCAAATAATCATTTTTTCTCAAAACATCAAGCAAGTATTCATTTGGTTCAATCAAGAATTGCCTTGATTGGCCATTGATTCTTAAGTTGATTTTCATTTTATCACCTCTAAAAGACCTCGAGTTAAATATGTTTTCAGTAAAACTTCACGGTATTCCTTGGAAGCTCTGAGATTTGTGGAAACCTTAATTTCATCGCAGGCAATCTCGACCGCCTTCTTGATTATTGCTTCGTTAATCACACTTTGCGAATTCAAGAAATTTGCAGTGCTGATTGCAAGTGTCGCTGTTTGCGGTCTTGAACCAATAGCAATCTTGAACAGCTCATTCTTGGTAATGGCAATGTTCAAAAGGGAAAAGTCCAAATGAGTTTTACTGACTTTATGAAAGTAACCCTTTCCCGATGACTTCTTGATTTTTATACTCAATAAGATATCGCGCGGAACTTTCGGCATTTGCAGGAAATCGAAAAGCGAGATTTCATGCAACTCATGAAAATACAACCGACAGTCCAAGACCAATAAAGCCCCCAATATATCACTGAATGCAAATCTGCCCATGACGCTACCGCCAATGGTTGCCACATTTCTGACTTGAACGCCCATTATCGATTTGATGGCTTTAGCCAGTATACCTGAATTTAAACTCTTAATGGTTGGATGCATTTCCATGGTTCTAAGGGAAGTCATAGCGCCAATTTCCAAATATTCGTTTTCTTCCTTAATGTAATCCAAATTCAAATCATCCAAAAGAATCAATTTATCTACCGACTTAACTGACAGTTTCATCCATGCACCACCAGCCATAACTTTACTCCCCTTAAATTCATTCAATAAAGTATAAGCTGCTTCTGCATCAATCGCTCTAATTAATTCCTTTACCTCCATAAAAATCATTCCTTTCCCTCAATTTCTTCTAAATCTTCTATTGTGTCAATATCGAAGTTGATGAATTGATCTTCAACTTCGATAATCTCGTAATCATGGAGATTACGAAAGTCTTTTAAGCTTTCAACATCAGTATCAATCAAATCATCTTTCAAACTATATGATATAAATAGCGGATGACCCAGTTTATGCTTATAACTGGGAACCCTTATCGTTTTTTTACCCTTCAGTAAGGTTTTATAAGTTGTGTCGCTTACCAAAGGATAATCTCCGGGTATGATAAAAAAATCATGTTTAACATGACTCGCGCCGCATTTTACCGAAGAGAACATCCCTTCCTGATAATCCTTATTATTGACAATCGTGATGTTTGAATAATCTTTGAACAATATTTTTATTTCTTCATGATAATGACCAGTGACAACATAGACATGGTCACATATTTTTAGGAGTGTCTGCGCAGTATGAAGTATCAAAGCTTGACCTTTGAAATTCACAACCATTTTATTCTGTTTGAATCTAGAAGAGTATCCGCCTGCTAAAATGATGCCTTCGATCATATTCACTCCTTCTAAGCGCTTACATTACCGATTAAAAAAATTTAAATTAATTCTACTCATTTTTTTAGTAAAAAATATTATAACACAAACATACCTCTATTGCTACAAGCTAGAAGAAAACAAATCAACAATTTTCACTGATTATCTTTATATTTTTTTCATCTTTGATAGTCAAATTTCTATTTTTGACGATATAGTCGATGATTAATTCCGTTATATCAAAAGGCAAAACCCTGATAACCTTAAGTTTTTTGTATTCTGCGAAATCTCCGCCCCCACTGGCGCGATAATTATTGACAGTCAAGGTAAATAAATCATCGGCTTTAATGGGCTTGTTTTGGTACTTAATTTCCACAATTCTTTCGCCAAAATCCTTATCGATATCAATTAAGTAATCAATTCCGTCAAACATATCATAATTGTAATGTTGGACTTTAGGATAAACAAATCTGGGATTGACCGCAATTTTTCCTTCAGCACAAATAAAATATTCTGCATTTTTTTCCAATATTTGTTTCAAAATACCGCCATTGACCTCTAAAACCGCCAAAGTGTTTGCATATACATAGGTTGAAAGCACGTTTCTGATTGTGATGTCCTTTTCAAAGCCAGTGACATCATTAGGCAATGAAGTACCGGAAATCATGGCTTTTGTATAAAACAGCTGCACTTTATTGATAAAAGTGACAATTGGATGTTTATTAAGTCTGGCGCTGAACATATCGTCTATTTTCAAGTTGTCAGAAACGACATTTCCAATCTTTTGATCCAAAAAATTCTGACAATCCGCTTCAATGTCCTTGACCAGTTCAACTACTCCTTCGTCAACCGGATAACCTGTAGAAGTCAAAAGTTTGTTATCCTTTTTGGTGACAACCCATTTGTCCCGATAATTGAATTCAATATCGCACACACCCAAACTATCAGCTTTTGAACCGCTTTGAATTACTAATGTGTCATTTATCTTTTCGCTCAAGTGACGATGTTGATGAGCAGAAATCAATACATCAATCCCCGTAATTTCCTTTAACATCAAAGATCCCAAATTTTCACCTGTGTCTTCGACAAATTTTTCCCAGGTATGTAAATCCTTTTCAAAACCGCCATGATAAGCAACTACTACCAAATCAACCTCACTTCTGAATCTGTCGACTAATTGCTTTGCGGATTCAAAAGCATTGATAAACTTGATATCTTTAATATAACTTGGATTCTCCCAATTAGGAATATATTGAGTGGTTACCCCAACAATCAAGACTTTTGGTCCATTAGGAAATTCGATAATATCATAAGCATTCTTAAACAATAAAGCATCATTAGAATCAAGGATATTGGCGCATAAAGTCAAGGCATTCAAATCACCTATGAAATCCTGGAGATAATCTAGACCATAATTAAAATCATGATTTCCTGGAATAAAATAATCGTATTTTAGATAATTAAAGACGTCCACTAAAGGATTTTTATACTTATTGCGATTAAGTTGATGAAAGTACATCAAAGGATTTCCTTGTAAGTCATCACCGACATCAAGCAGTATTGTGCTTTGAGTCCGTTCCTTTTTTACCATAGAACTTACTACCGAAAGACCGCTACATGTTAAAGAATTGTCAGCGTAATTCTTCGCTAAAATCGTTCCATGAATGTCGCTTGTGGATAGAATCCTCAAGTTAAACTTTTTCTTCATTCTCCCAACTCCACTTCTTATTTAATATTTTACAATAAATTTATGTTTTTTTCAGATGTTCTCTTTAAATAATGCAATTATGTAGTGAACTCTCACAGTTCAAATCTACACTACGTATTATACGAGGGGGAAATTCTATGAAAAAAGTTTTAAGTTTATTTGTATTTGCATTACTCATGCTTGGAGTGGTAGCTTGTGCAGGAACAGCTACAACAGGTCCAACTACAGCAGCTCCTAAAACATACATCAATCTTGAAACTCTAAAAGTTCAATTGATACCTTCCAAAGACATCGCGCTTTTGGAAGCTCAAAAAGAACCTCTTCAAGATTTATTATCAGAAGAACTGGGTATGAATGTTCTTGTAACAGTAACAACTGACTATAAAGCACTCATTGAAACCATGAAGGCTATGCTGAAGCTGCAGATGGCGATTATGATATCATTAGAACTTATCTTGCTAGACAAGAATAATGGACTTTCGGTTAAGAGTTAATTTTTTTGGAAATATTTATAATAGCCACCGATGATGGTGGCTATTATATTTAAGAAGTGTCATCATGATAAAATTCGTCAACGCAAACAAAACCTATCCTAATATACGTTTGCTTTGATTGAAACCTGGCTGGATATCGTGTAGTTCAATAGTTCATTTGGTCTGCTTTCATATTTCATTTGACACTGGAGAAGTTTCACAAACCGAAACCCGGAAATATTCGGATTGAGACTTCATTTTTTTATTTTTTTTCTGTGATGGTACCATTTCGATAAGCTTCAAGCAATTGCAACAAATCGTTGATTTTCTCTTTTAATTCCGTACCTTTATTGGTGTCATAAATATATGTTCTTCTAGTATTTAATTCTTCGGAACGTGTGATTGACACAATATCTTTTTCTTGATTGATCAAGGTTTGATAGTTGTCGAATCTTTCGTGGGAAACCAGGAAATAGGCGTGGGAGTCGGAAATCAACGAATAGCCGCCGATATTGGTTCTATCAGCATATTCCTTGCTCATACCGCCGTCGATGGAATAAATTCTTTTGTTTGCCAATACGACTTGATCGCCTTTGGTGATATCAAGCGGTACATGACCGTTGACGATTTTTGATTTGTTGAAATCAAGTTCAAATTCATCATAAATCATCCTTAAGACATCTTCTTCTAGGCGATATTTATAATATGGATTTGTAATCTCCTTATGAGTCTTTTTGTCAGCGATAAAATATCTTTCAAAAGTCTTCATCGAGTGTTTGCCAAAAAGAGGAGACGCTCCGCTTTGCCAGAGGATGTAAAAGTAATCCTTGTCAAAATTGTCCTTTTCATAGCGATTGAGGAAAGCACTTCTGACCAAACGATCAAACTCATCGAAAAGCCCTCGACCATAATATTCCTTGCCATTGATTGTTTGTTTTAAGAACTGTCTATCTTCAGTTAGTGGCACGGCTGCGTGAAAGAGCAAGTTGTTATTGTACTTTAAATACATAGAGCCGTTTTGCACCAAATAACGCGCATGTTTTTGTAACATTTCATTGTGAAGGAAAAGTTGGGTAAGGTGATTAATCACTTCTTCTTCGTCTTTATTCAATGCGTAAGGTTTTTTCGGATTGATGGTTGGAAAACTGTGGTCTAGAAGCGGATATTTAACGCCATTGATCAAGACAGTATTATCGTTAAAATCGATTTTATCCAACAAGAGTCTATCTTCCAACATAAATCCTGGTTTTCGAGTAATCAGATTGTGTTCCAACTTGAACTGGATGATGGTAATGGCTTTATGGATTCTTCCAATAAATGATAAATCCTCAGTTTTTTTATAATTGACGTTCAAGCCTTTGGGAATGAATAAACTACATTCGTCTTTTTTATAATATTTTTCCGCCAATCGTGCTAAGGGAATAAGATTTATTCCATACCCGTCTTCAAAACAATCCAGATTGTTGTATCTGGCCGCGATTCTGATAACGTTTGCGACCATCACTTTAGAACCGCTTGCAGCTCCCAAAAAAGAGATATCGTGATTGCCCCATTGAATATCAACATTATTCATGGAAGACAGCTTCTCCATAATCAAGTGCGGCAAAGGTCCTCTGTCAAAAATATCACCGACGATATGGAGTCTGTCTATAGCCAATTTTCTAATGAATCTTGATAATTGCAGAATAAATTTACTTTCTCTTTTTGTCAAGAAAATCGCTTCGATAATAGCTTGATAATATCTTTCCTTGTCCTCATGTGAACTTGATTCATAAATCAGTTCTTGAATGATATAACTGAATTCATCCGGGAGAGATTTTCTGACCTTGCTTTTGGTGTATTTGGTCACAATCTCTTTGGCCAATAAAATCATATAGCTCAGCTGTTGATTAATCAGTTTCTGGAAGTTTTCACCCTTAAGCATCTCTTTATATTTATTGAGCATGTCTGTTGGGTAATAGATGAAAAAAGCCAAACGATTCTTATCCGCTTCACTGAGATTTGGAAAAATCAAGTCAATCTTTTCCTTGATGATGCCGGATGCGTTCTTCAGATAATGATTGAAAGCATCATATTCTCCGTGGATATCGGTGATAAAGATTTCCGTGCCTTTCGGCAAATTCAAAATCGCACTGAGATTAATCAACTCCGAAGCCACAGTTTGAATTGTGGGATATTTCTGACTAAGCAACTCCAAATACTTGTTTTGATAAGGCATTTATTAATCCTCCTATATTTATATCATGAACAATAGACCAAAAAGCAGTCCCAAGAAAGTTTCTATCGCATAACCAATTGAACCGACAATCAGTCCCGGAGCAGTCAAGTTGTCATTCTTTAACTGTTTCGTAATAGCCGGTATGAACGCCGGTCCGTAAATTCCTGCAGTTGCACAGACAATCATGCAATCAGAGTCAATCTTAAAGAACATCGAAATAACCATTGCCAACAGGAATGCACCCAAGGTGATTATTCAATAAGGAATGATTATTTTGGAAAAATCACCGGTGATAAGAAGAAAATTAACTGAGGAAGCTAACGCAAAAGAAAAGATTAAGATCAAGTAATGGCCAAGATTGTGGTTAACTTTACTTCCCTGACTTTCTTGTTGATAGAAGCGATGATTCCAAAATCGTTACTCCTATCATTAATGAAGGAACTAATACGTCACCTTTCAAAGAAACAATTACCGTATACTACTTATCCTGTAAGACTTTTTTACGTAATTACTTTTTCAAAATAGAAAAAACAGGATATATATAATGGTCCTCATCTTTATATAAATCCTTAACAAAATAACTAAATTGATTTAAGTCTTTTTTGCTCGTGACAATTTTTATCATGTATTTTACCTTTTATCAATATTTTATCAAATTATCTGTGAATAAACAACGTTAGCCAAATAAAAAGCACTCACCTAGAGTGCTTTTAAGTGAAAGTGTTAGTGATTACCGGTGATTTTGCCAGTTTTGAAAAGATTGTCTTTAAGTTCCTTGTCGAGGACTGGCATTTTCCTTCGTAACCATTCGAGCGCCATTGCTGCGTGCTCAACTTCTTCATCAAGGTTATGGAGTAAAATCTTCTTCAGTTCTTCATCCTTTGTTACCGCCGCTCTTTGATTGTACCAATCTACCGCTTCAAATTCTTCAATTAAAGATTTGATGGCTCTGGTGATTTCTCTTACTTCATCACTTAATAATTCATAAGGTTCATGATATTGATTCATATTACTCCTCCTTTTTCATTAATTCTATTATAACAAATTTCGATTCAAAATGAAAGTCTCGCTAAAAATTCAATTGACAAATGTCATAATTAGTCGATTTTTGCGTAAGTTCATTTTCTCTGGCATAACCTTGAAAAATCATGATATAATTTTCATGTTGGAGGTTTTTCTATGAAAAAAGTTGATTTTCTATTCATCTTAATCTTTATCTTTTTTGTCAGTTTGCTGATTGTTCCTGAGTCAAGAACATTCATTGCCAATAGTTCTACCCAATTGCCATACTTGATGGGGTTTGTCAAAACTGCAATTCTTGCAACTTATGGTGAGATGATTGGCTCCAGAATCGGCAGTGGTGACTATTTTAAAAAAACCGGTCTCTTCTATCGCTTCTTTGTATGGGGATTATTAGGGATGGTCTTCGTCTTGGTTTTCAAGATTTTTGATTCGGGTGTCAAAACTGCAATTTCCGTTAATTTGTTGCCAAATATAGCCAATACCGGTTTCATCAGAAATCTTTATGTTGCCTTTTTGACAAGTTTTTTTCTTAATTTGATTTTCGCCCCAACCTTCATGATTCTGCACAGAATAACCGATACTTATCTTGATCTTGGCCAAGGTAAATTAGGGGCTATCTTGAAAATAGATTTTAAAGAAGTCATCAAGAGTATCGATTGGCAAAATTTTTTTAGCTTCGTTGTTTTAAAAACCATTCCACTATTTTGGATTCCCGCTCATACGATAACCTTTCTTTTACCAGAGAATTACAGGATTTTAAGTGCTGGATTTTTATCAATAGCCTTAGGTTTGATTTTGACCATCGCTAAGTTAAAGAAATCAAAATTAAGTGATTGATATCGTATCAAGCAATAGGAATATAACTGATTTTATGATAAAATATTAGTTAATTACAAAATTCATAAAGGATAATTTTATGAAATTTAAAGACTTTGTTTATGAAAGACCAGACATCGAAAATTATATCAAAAGATTTAAAGAACTATTAGCTTTAATTGGCGAGAGCGAAACAGCCGAGACGGAAATCAAAGCAATTAAGAATCTATTTGATCTAAATGATGAAATGGATACCTTGATCACTTTGGTATCTATCAGAAACTCACTTAACACCCAAGACGAATTCTATGAGAAAGAACAAGATTTCTTTAATGAAAACGTTCCTGCTCTTCAAGAATATGAACACATTTTTTCGTCGAAAATCTTGAAGTCAAAGAATAGATTGGTCTTGGAACAGGAATTTGGCTCATTGCTTTTCAAACAAGCCGAACTCAGACAAAAAACATTCTCTCCGGAAATAATCCCGCTTTTGCAGACTGAAAATAAACTGGACACGGAATATTCCAAATTGATTGCTTCGGCGAAGATTGAATTTGATGGTGATGTTTACAACCTGAGTAACATGACACCTTTCCTGCAAAACCTTGACCGCGACATTCGTCATCGTGCTCAACTAAAAGTATCCGAATTCTTCCAAAGCAATGAAGACACTTTAGATCGAATTTATGACGATATGGTCAAAGTCAGAACTGAGATTGCCAAGAAACTTGGGTATGAAAACTACGTGCAATTAGGCTATGATCGTTTGGGAAGAACTGATTATAATCATGAAGACGTAGCGAACTATCGTAAGCAAATCTATCGCGATGTCGTTCCTTTGGTAACGGAACTCAAAAAACGAGCTGCCAAAAGAATCGGCATAAAAGATCCAAAATCCTATGACTTGACTTTATCATTTTTGTCTGGCAACCCAACGCCTAAGGGAGACCGAAAATGGCAAGTGGAAATCGCTAAGAACATGTATGAGGAAATGTCTACGGAAACCGCTGAATTTTTCCATTTCATGCTTGATCAAGACCTCTTGGATTTGGATTCTTTACCAGGTAAAGCCGGAGGCGGATACTGTACCTATATTCCTAAGTATCGTGCCCCTTTCATCTTTGCCAATTTCAATGGAACTTCCCATGACGTTGATGTTTTGACTCATGAAGCGGGACATGCTTTTCAAGTCTATTCATCTAGGGACAATTATCCGCAGTACCGTTGGCCTACCTTTGAGGCCGCAGAAATTCATTCAATGAGCATGGAATTTTTAGCTTGGCCGTGGATAGATGGTTTCTTCAAGGAAGATGCCGACAAATATAAATTTTTCCATTTGGACAGTTCCATCTCCTTCTTGCCTTACGGCGTTGCAGTTGATGAATTCCAACATGAAATCTATTCAAGACCTGATATGACAAAGGAAGAAAGAAAAGCCGCTTGGCGCAAGATTGAAAAGAAATATCTGCCATTCAAGGATTATGACGATGATCATTTCTTGGAAAAAGGTACTTATTGGTACCGCCAAGGTCATATCTTCGGTTCGCCTTTCTATTACATCGATTATACTCTTGCTCAAGTGTTGGCTTTCCAATATTGGGTAAAATCCAGAGAAAACCATCAAGAAGCTTTCAAATCTTATCTAAGCCTTTGCCGCCTGGGTGGTTCTAAGAGCTTCGTCAATCTCATCAAAGCTGTCAATCTCGACAATCCATTCGTTGATGGCACAGTAAGAAAAGTCATCGAACCTATCAAGGCATATCTTGATGGCGTCGATGACCAAAAATTATAAGTATATCAGTTGAATTAAACTATCAATAAGTTATAATAGACTTGAAGAAAAAAGGAGGATATTATTATGGATAAAAAATTTGTGGAAGCAATCAATGTGCAACTGAATTTTGAAATTGAATCTGCTCACGTTTACTTGGCAATGCAAAACTATTTCGCGGCTCATTCCTTGAAAGGATTTGAACATTGGTTCCAAATCCAATTCCGAGAAGAATTGGAACATGCACAAAAATTTATGGATTATTTGAACAGCAGAGGAGAAAGAGTCGACATTCGCGGCTTCGCTTCTCCAAAAAATGAATTTGCTTCAGTGCTTGAAATTCTTGAAGTATCTTTAAACCATGAAAAAGAAGTCACAAAACGCATTAACAATTTGATGGCGATGGCAATTGAATTAAAAGACTATGCCAGTGTTTCTTTCTTGAATTGGTATTTGAACGAACAAGTTGAAGAGGAAGCAAACTTCTCTGAATTGATTGAAAAGGTAAAAATGGGCGGTCCAAACGGATTATTGATGATGGACCATCAATTAGCCAAAAGGTAAGATTAATCAAACAAACTAAAGGAGCTAAATTATAGCTCCTTTTTTGTTATATCAGATTTTTGTGCCAATCGCCGATAAACTCAATCAATTCATTGAATTCAGGACTCTTGGCGTTTCTAACGTAATAACCGCTGGTTGACATTCCTGTTAGCAAGGCTTGATCCGGTTTAAGGTCCAACAACATGCCCAACATGAATCCGGCATTGAAATTATCGCCTGCGCCGGTAGTCAATTGTGGTTTTTCCACATATGGTCCAAGTTCTTCATAGAAGACATCATCAACTACGCAACAAGATCTGTCCACTGGATGGATTACTACTGCATGAACATCCAAATAGCGATACAATGCCTGATTTAAATCTTCTAGAGACACTTGCATGTTTTTAAGGCTTGCATCATCAAACAAATCTAGGACGTTTGCGACATCGTAAGCTTCTTTTTTATTTAAACCGAGAATCACCCTAAAGTACGAATTAAACTCCTTAAGGAGATTCAAAGCTTCAATTATTTCTACATTTTCTCGTTTTTCCGGATCGGCTAAATCGATGAACATGAAAGGACGATGATTCTTCTTAGGCAGTTTAGTAATGATTTTATCCAAGAGCTTTTTCCATAAATCCGTCATGTTTGGCAGCATCGACCAGTTAACTGTCGCAAACATGTCGGTTTCAGAAATCAGGTCTTTTAGATTATCTTCGCCAACCACAGCGATTAACTGCTCATATGTTACATTAGTCAAGGAACTCATTTTGCCCAAGATAAGTTTACCGTCATTAAATTCCAAGGCATCAGAATGACCTGGATTTTCAATGGTATATACTTTTACTTTATCAGCCAAAGTATGGAACACATCATTTAATGTAGGGTATCCCAAAGCTCCTACATAGGTAATTAAAGCACCGCTTGAAGCCATGGCGTTACACATGATTGGACCGTTTCCGCCAATTTTTTTGACTACGGGAACCAACTCAATATTCGTGGATAATCCACTCGCTTTTTGGATTCTTTTTGCTAGATCTTCTATGGTCTCAATGCGCTTAAAATTGTCACTGTTGATTCTTTTGTCAACAACGTGAATTATTTCATCAACGAATCCATCAAATCCGATTAATAGTTTCAATAATTTTGGATTCTTGTTTTTAAGTTCTTTAATTAAATCTAATTTTTTATGTTCCATATATTTTTTTACCTCCAAATTTTAATTATATTATACAATAAACCTCCAGCTTTTTAAATTAAAATCGTTCAATTTTGAAATTATGTTATAATATTTTTATTGAGAGGTCAATCATGATTTATATTACGGGCGCAACTGGACATATAGGCAATAATTTAGTGAAAAAGCTGGCAGAAAAGCAGATAGATTTTCGCATTCTTGCCCGTAAATCCTCCATTGCCATCCAGGAATTCAAAAACCGAGTTATCATAGGCGATATCTTTAATAAAGAATTCCTAGAAAAAAACATTAAAGAATGCGATACCTTGGTACACTTGGCCGCTTACATCAATCTCAAGAATGATAAAGCGCTTCTCACCGATGAAGTTAACTTCAAGGGAGTAAAAACCATTGCCGATTTTTGTGTTAAACATAAAATCCACTTAATCTACACCAGTTCTACTGATGTGATAACCAATGGTAATTATCTAATAAATGAGCCAGATACAATTGATATTGATAAACTTGAAGGGTATTATCAGCGCTCTAAAGCCAAAGCCACAAATTATCTCTTGAAGCTGATGATAAACGATAACTTGAAGGCAATGATTGTTTATCCTTCAGCTGTTTTGGGAATCAACGATTTTAAACCTTCAGCTATTGGCAGAGAAATTAAAAGAACCTTTAAGCGCAGGCTCTGCTTCTACTTTCATGGTGGCAATAATTTCGTTGATGTCAGCGATGTTGCTGAAGCGTTAATGCAGGGAATAACCAAAAAAATCAGCGGTTCTTATATCATCAGCAATGAATTCATCACTCTTTACAATATGTACCGATTGATCTTCAAAACTTTAAAGAGAAAAGTCCTGATGATCAAGATTCCGGTTAATCTAGTTAGATTCGCCGCTTTGATTCTACCAAAGTATCGAATCATGATAAAGGCTTTGCTGACAGATCATAATTTTTCCAACAAGAAAATGATTGAAGAATTAATGATTAATCCAGTTCCAATCAATCAAACAATTCAAAATACGGTTACATGGTTTAAAGGCGAAAATAATGTCTAAAGAAAAAACGGAAAAATACTATCTTGAAGAAAACTTCAATTGTGCAGAAACTATTTTGTTGCTGAGTATTGAAGAGTATGATTTGCAGATAAAAAAAGATTATGTAAGATTACTTAAGGGTTTTGGTGGCGGAATGTACAAGGAAAGAACCTGCGGAGTAGTTACCGGGGGAATCGCTGTACTTTCCTTGCTCTATGACGGAGAACGCTTAAAAAACAAAGTTATTAAATACCAAGATTTAGTCGAGAAACACTTTCAATCATTGGCTTGCGATAAAATCAAGACGACTCATCGCCAAAATGTCGTCCGTTGTGCAGGAGTCATCAATGACGCTTTTACAATCTTGAAATCAACAATTAACGAAAAAGAAGAGGCGTAAATTCGCCTCTTCTAAAATTTAATAAATGTCTAAGAATGGTACCAGTAGTCGGACTCGAACCGACACGCTTTTAAGGGCAATGGATTTTGAGTCCATCGTGTCTACCAATTTCACCATACTGGCATAGCAACATTTATTATACACAATTTTTATAAAAAAGAAAAGAAAAAAAATTAATTTTTTCTTTCATAAACGATTTTACCGTTTTTGTATGTTTTTAAGACTGAAACACTCAGTAATTCTTCATTTTCAGCCGCGAAGATATCTCGGTCTATCTCTAGATAGTCATCCTGTGATTCGCTATAGACATAGCGTAAATTATTATCGGTGTAAGCTTTCAAAGCTTCCTTCATGGTAAATCCTTCTTCCGGTAGATAGGCATCAAACTCAGGTTTATCAGCGCTTTTTCTGGTTATCGAACAATAAATGTTTTTGAAGGGATTGACCGCTTCAACTGGGCAATCGGTTGAAAAACCTAAAGAAATATTTTCATACATGGTTTTAAAAAGATAGGATTCATATCTTCTTTCCCCAAGTCTATCCTTGACAATTTGAATATCGGAGTTGATGAATACCGGTTGAACAATCGCGCCTATTTGGTGTTTTTTCATTTTCTCTATTTGAATTTTATTCAAGACTTGTGCGTGGATAATCGCGTTATTTGGTGATTTTACATTCATTTCTTTCTGAACTTTTATCAAGGTATCAATTACTTGGTCGGCTGCTCTATCGCCAATAGCGTGAATCACTGAATCCATATTGTTAATCGTAGCTAACTTGACCAAATCATAAAGTTCAGAGCCAGTGTAGGTCAATATTCCCAAGTTATGCAAATCATCGGAATAGGGTTCATTTAGAGCTGCAGTTCTGCCCCCTAAACTACCATCCGCCAAAACTTTTAGAGGTCCCATTTGAAAATTATGATATTTTTTATTGGAATAGTCTTTTCGACAAAATTCCTCAAATTTCTTGATTGGTAAATTGACTTGTTCGGTAACTTCAACATCCAGCAATCCTTGTTCAATCGCTTCTAGATAAGCTTCAATTACCATTTCAAAAGGAACGTCAAAAGATGAAAAATCGTCGCTGGCTACTTTGGTAATACCGTTCTTCAAAAGAATTTTATTCGCTTTCGCAATATATCTCACCAAGTCTTTCTTCGTTGGCTTTGGCAAGGCTTGATAAAGATAAGCAAGGGCATTTTCCGTGAACAAACCGGTTTTTAAATTAAAACTGCCACCACTGATAGGTAAGATGTCCGACTTCTCTTTTATTAAATCAATCATCAACTGATTGGCGATAGCAACATGACCACAGATTCGAAACAACACCAGCGGTTTTTCAATATCTTGAAAATCTTGTGCTTCAGGCATTCTTTTTTCAAGCAGATTATCCTGATTGAAACCTCTGCCAATGATAACCTCATTTTCCGATTTTTTTGCAAGTTCAATTATTTCCGCAAGCGATTTTGCGTTACTTAAATTCAAGATTTCTTCATAATAACCCATTCCCATCAAGTGAAGATGGGAATCAATAAATGCCTTGATTTTCATAAGTTGCTTCACCTCATTTTTATTATATCATTTGAAGAGAAAAAACCTGCAAATTTTGCAGGTTTTTAACGTTTAGATAACTCCAACATTTCTTCAGAATATTGGTTAGTATATAATTTGTAATACGCGCCCTCTTTTTTTATCAGTTCCCTGTGGCTACCTGATTCGATGATTTTACCGTCATCAAGAACTAAAATCAAATCGCTATGAACGATAGTCGATAGTCTATGCGCTACGATAAATGAAGTTCTGCCCTTGAGCAATTTGTGGATGGCATTTTGAATCAGTTGTTCGGTTTCTGTATCAACACTTGAAGTAGCTTCATCCAATATTAAAATTTTGGGATCAGCCAAGATCGCTCTAGCGAAGGAAACCAATTGTTTTTGTCCAACCGACAACCTTGAGCCGCCTTCACCACATTCAGTATCATAGCCATTTTCAAACTTGACAATAAATCCATGAGCTTCTACAGCTTTAGCTGCTTCAATAACTTCTTCATCCGTTGCCTTTAAATTGCCATAACGAATATTTTCCATCACTGAACCGCTGAATAAATGCGGTGTTTGTAAGACATAACCAAGATTTGAATGCAACCAACCAATCGATCTTTCACGGTAATCAATGCCATCAATCAGGATCTCTCCGGATGTTGGTTCATAAAATCTTGAGATTAAATTAACGATTGTGGTTTTTCCAGCACCAGTGTGACCAACTAAAGCCACAGATTGGCCGGCTTTGACTTTGAGATTGAAATCACTTAAGACTTGTTCACCGACATTATATTTGAAGGAAACGTTCTTGAATTCGACATCGCCAATAAGCGGTTCAAAATTCTCGGTTTTATAATCGAAAATCGTGCCATACTTTGCAATAACTTCATCCTTATCGACGATATCAGGAACAGTTTCAATCAAAGAAACGATTCTTTCAGCCGAAGCTTGAGCTTGCTGAAAACGAGCATAAAAGTTCGCAATATTATTAACCGGATCAAAGAACTGCCAGACATAGTTGGTAAACAAATATAAGGTACCGACTGAGATGGCGCCATTTAGAACCATGTTGCCACCGATATTGTAAACCATCGCCATCCCGATGAAAATGATGAACAACATTGTCGGAAAGAAAACTCCTTGTAATAGATGCGCCCTAATTGATTGTTGACGCATGTCTCTAGTCAATTTATCGAATTCTTGATAGTTTTGCTCTTCCAAGACCAAAGTTTTAGTGGTTACCGCACCAGTGATGTCTTCATTGAAAGCACCGGTAATTTTTGAATTGACTTTTCGGATTGAACGGTATGCCTTCAAAATGTATTTTCTGAAAAAGATGGCAACCCCCATCAAAAGCGGTACGACAGCCAAGATTACCAAAGCCAATTGCCACTTGATGATGAACATGAAAATCGTTAAGAAAATCATCAAGAAAAGACCCCAAACCAAGTCAATTAATCCCCATGATAATACTTCACTGAGGTTTCTTGAATCCGAAGTCATTCTTGCCATAATCCAACCGACTCTAGTTCTATCGTAGTAGGAGAATGGCAGTTCCTGCAAATGATTGAAGGCTTTTTCCCTAATGCTGAAAGCTAGTTCGTTTTGTACCTTACCGGCAAACAAGATAAATAAATAAACCATTGCTGCTTGAACTATCATAAAAATGATGAAATAAGTAATCAATATTGGTAATTTTGATAAATCTTGAGTGCCGTTTTCAATATTCGGCGTGATGATATCATCTATTGCAAAAGCGGAAATATAAGGGTAAATGACATCGGTGACAGCCAAAACAATGACGGCTAATAACCCCATAATAGCGTATTTCTTTAATGGCTTCATAAAAGCCAAGATTTTTTTCCATACTAACCAATCAAACTTTTGGGACGTGAAGTTCTCTTCATCTTGAAGGTAATCACTCATTTTCCTCACCATCCTCTTCTAACTGGAAATTAATCTGTGATTGTATTTTCCAAATATTTTTATATAAACCTTCTCGGTTTATCAATTCCTCGTGTTTTCCGCTTTCTTTAATCTTTCCATCGGCTATCACCAAGATTCGATCTGCCTCCGCAGCCGTGGTGATGCGATGGGTTATGATAAAGACCGTGGAATTTTTCCACTCTTTTTGCAATGCTTTTCTGATTTGAACGTCAGTTTCCGTATCTACTGCGGATAAAGAATCGTCAAAAACCAAAATCGGTTTTGGCTTCAACAGCATACGAGCTATCGCAACTCTTTGTTTTTGTCCCCCCGATAAAGTTACACCTCTTTCACCAACCAAGGTTTGATAACCTTTTTCAAAATTCATGATGTCATTGTGGACTTGAGCTATCTTAGCTACCGATGATACTTTGTTGTTGTCGACAGCCATATCGGAAATTTTTATGTTTTCCTCAACCGATTTTGAGAACAAGAACGGTTCCTGCAAGATAACGCCGACATTTTGACGCAAATGATGTTTTTCGATATCTTTGATTTCGATACCATCAATTAAAATTTGGCCCTTTTGATAATCCAATAACCGGATTAAGAGATTCATTAAAGTACTCTTTCCCGAACCGGTCTTGCCAATAATCGCTATGGTTTCACCCGGTTTTGCTCTAAAGCTGACATCAATGATTTGGTCTTCCTTGGAATCAGCAAATTTGAATGAGACATTCTTGAATTCAACATCGCCTTTTATCTCAGGTGTTATTTTATTGGCTTCGTCAACGTATTCACCAGGGTTAGACATGATGTAATCCAGTCTTGAAACTGAGACTACCGTCTTCGAAAAATCACCAACCAACCTGCCCAATTGTCGCATTGGCCAAATGATATTACCGGAATAAGCTAAGAATGCAGTATAAATACCAACGCTGATGATACCTTTTGATGCATAAATTATTCCAATAATCGCAATGATGAAAAATTGAATAAAGCTCAATAAATCTGTAGAACTCCAGAAAAATGACATTTTTTTGACCAACCTAAGATCGGAATCGGTGTATGTCCGGTTCAACTTTCTGAATTTTTCCACTTCATAAGCTTCATTTGCAAATGCCTTGACGACTCGTGCGCCACTGACGTTTTCTTGGACATGAGTGGTCATGGTCGCCTCATTCTTTTCGATTTCCGTGAACATTTTCTCGACCTTATTGAAATATAAAGCCGCACTGACCAAAAGAATTGGTGCTATTATCAATGACACCCACATGATGGTGACATTTAGTTTTGACATGTGGTAAATTGAAAGACCAACCAAAAGTACGAGTCTTGCAACTTCGATGCTTTGTTCTGAAATGAAACGTTTATACATTTCCACATCCGTTGTACATCTCTGGATGATATCTCCAGTTTCCAAATGTGATTGAAAATAATAGTCCGCATCACGTAATTTTACATATAATTTGTTTCTTAGGCTATAAGCCGTTCTTTCAGCAAACACCCCAGTAACTGCTCTTTCAACAAAGATGAAAAGAGCTCTGATAAAAGAAATCAACAACAACAATAAAGTCGCCAATAACAATTGCTTTACCAAAGTGTCAGCTTGGATCAAATCCGCCAAAAAGCTAGGTAGTTTCGATGGTTTATCACTTAAAATCGAGTCAATGATATGTTGTCCGAAAAGTGGTGTTAAAGTTCTTAAATATGAAACTAAGAACAATGATGCCAAAGCGGGAATCAAAAGCAGAGAATTCTTTCCCAACCATCTGTACATTAAAATCAGGTGTTTAAATATATTCCGCTTTGGCTTATCTATTTTTTTAATATCGTCCAAAGTAATTCCTCCAAAGAGCAAGTGTTACATTTTCCTAATCACTTGCATACCCAATAAATTCATGCCTTCGTCGAGAATGTTTCTGATGATAGAAATCAAACACAACTTGGTATTTCTTTCTTTTAAATCATCAACCATAATCTTTTCTTTTGCATAAAAACTATTAAAATAACTCGCTAAATTCAACAAATATTTAGCCAATACGGAAGGCGAGTATTCTTCCTTTGCCTTATTCAATATTTCTTCATACTGAGCAATAGTCTTGATTAAATCAAAACTATGATCCTGTACTAACAAATCATACATCAACTCTGAATTAGAAAAATTGTTTTCTTCCAAAACGGACGAAATTCTTACAGAAGTATACTGGAGATATGGTCCCGTCTGTCCGACAAAGTTGACCATTTCTTGTAAATCAAATTCCACGTCATTGGTTCGATAATTCTTGAGGTCATTGAAGATAATCGCAGAAACTCCAATTTTCCTGGCAATTTCCTCTTTATTAGCCAAACAAGGATTTTTCTCATTGATATAATCCAAGGAAAGATTGCAGGCCTCTACAAGCACATCTTCTAATTTTACAATCTTGCCCTTTCTAGTTGACATTTTCTTGCCTTCTTGCAGGACCAAACCAAAATTGATATGATGGATGTCTTGATAGAAATCATAACCCATCTTTCTTACAACTGCTTTTAGTTGTTCAAAGTGTAATTTTTGTTCATTGCCAACCACGTATAAAACTTCATCAAAATGATAAGTATTTTTGCGATAGAAAAGAGCAGCCAAATCTCTTGTTATATAAAGGGTAGATCCGTCGCTTTTTTGAATCAAAGCGGGTGGCATCTCATTTCCCAAATCAACAATCATCGCTCCTTCATCTTTCTTGAGCAGACCCTTGGCATTTAACTCATCCACGACCGCCTGCATTTTATCATTATAAAATGCCTCGCCATTATAAGAATCAAAATGGACATTGAGCATCTCATATACTTTCATATATTCCGCCAATGAAACTTCTCGAAAATGCTCCCAAAGTTTTTGATATTCAGGATTACCCTGTTCAAGTTCCTTGAAAATTTCTCTTGCCTTATCTTCAAGTATTGGATTTTCTTTTGCAAGCTCATGAAATTCAACATAGAGTTTAACCAATTCTTCAATCGGATTTTCATCAACCTTTTGCTTGTCTCCAAAGTTTAAATAAGCATAGATAATCTTGCCAAATTGAGTGCCAAAGTCTCCTAAGTGATTGATACGCACAACTTGATATCCTAATTTTTCCAAGATATTGCCAATGGAATGGCCGATGATGGTCGAACGCAAATGTCCAACTGAAAACGGCTTGGCAATATTAGGTGATGAATAATCAATGACGATGGTTTTTTCTCTACCGATTTGTTCAACAGAAAGACCGTTCTCAAAATAATTGTCGATAACTTTCTTGGAAAAAGCCAAACGATTAAGCGTTATGTTGATGAAGCCACCTACTCGATTAATTTCTTTCAAAAGATTGCTGACTTCTAGTTTCCTGATTTTTTCAATTACCGTATCAGCCACTTCATTCAATGGTTTTCTTACAGTTTTGACAATTGAAAAAACCGGAATTGAAATATCGCCCAAATTACTCGATTTCGGCTCTTCAACCACCACATTTATACTTTCACCATAATGAGCGCTTAAGTTAACTTCAAGTTCTTGCCTGATTATGTTTTTAATTTTATCAATCATATTAATCATCCCCCATTCCTACAGGTATTTTAGCACAATTAAGCTGCTAAAATATCTATTTCTTCTAATTTTATATATAAATTCTCCAGTTCACTCTCTTTTTTCTTGATTGTAGACTCAGTTTCAAAATATAATTCCTTATTGCTATAAATTTTCTCTAAAAACAAAGAATTGTGCAATTCCTTAATCTCTTTCTCCAAAACTTCGATATCCTTCAAAATTAACGATTTCTGTTTTCGATAATTTGGTTGCAAAGACTTGGTGCGATCTGATTTTGTTTCCTTGATTTCCGGTTTTACACTTGCAACAAATTCTTCATAATTCCCTTCAAAAACATGCGCTTCTTTGTCCAATTTAATTATTTTAGTCGCTACCTTGTTAATAAAATATCGGTCATGTGAAATGAAAATCATCGGTCCTTCATACTCTTCAAAAATATCTTCAATCAAATTTTTCGATTCAATATCCAAATGATTTGTCGGTTCGTCAAGGATTAATAAATCCGGTTTTTCAAGCATTATCAATAAGATTTGCAATTTAACTAATTCTCCACCGGATAGCACCCTTACTTGCTTAAAAACGTCTTCTTTGACAAATTGTACTTTTGCCAAATCGCTTCTCACTTCATACAAAGTCTTAGTTGGATAAATTGAGTGAACAGTTTCAATCAAAGTCAAATCAGGATTGAAATTCTGCAAATTTTGATCAAAATACCCAAATTTCATTTGTTTATGGAAAACATACTTCCCTTCTAAGGGTTCAATTTCCCCCATCAAGGTCTTAATCAAAGTTGTTTTTCCTGTACCATTATTACCAATAATTCCGACCTTTTCAAAACCTCGCATCTGGAAATTAATCTTCTCAATCAGGGGTTTATCATAACCGATAGTCAAATTCACTGCTTCTAGAATATGGCTGTTAGTTGGTCTTTTGCTTGTAAATTTCAGATTTATATGACTATGAGTCTGCCCTTGTACTTCAACGACTTTTATTCTATTGATTTTTTTTATCCTGTCTTGAGCGCTTTTTGCTTTTGTGGCCTTGTATCTGAATCTGTCCACAAAACTTTGCAAGTGAGCAATCTCCTTTTTTTGCTTTTCATATTTTTTCAACAACAATTCATAACGGCTAACTTTTTCAATTTCATAGTCATCGTAATTGCCATAATATGTTTCTATGCTCTGATTATCGATTTCATAAATTTTATTAACAACTCGATTAATGAAATACTTGTCATGAGTTATAACCAAAACTGCACCATTATAAGCTCTGAGATAATCTTCCAACCATTCAATAATCTCGATGTCCATATGGTTTGTCGGTTCGTCGAGTATTAACAAATCGGGATTGATCATTAAAAGTTTAGCGAAAGCAATCCTTGTTTTTTCTCCACCAGAAAAGCTCTCAATAGAGCGGTTATACTCATTCTTGGAAAATCCAAATCTCGTCAACAACATCTCAATCTTGGTCAAGTAATCATAGCCACCTTTAACCAAAAATTCGTGTTCTTTGTCGCTGTATCTTTTTAAGGCTAAATCTGAACCATCAATTGATAGAACTTCTGATAATCTCTTCAATTCTTTTTCAATTCTGACAAGATCAGAAAAGACGTTTAAACATTCATCTATTAAAGTATTGTTCTCCGATTCAATGATTTTTTGCGACAAATAGCCGATACAGGCTTGCTTAAAAATAAAAATTTCCCCAGAATCTGGGGTAATTTCATTTAATATCATCTTGACCAAAGTGGTTTTACCAACGCCATTGCGTCCAATAAGGGCCACCTTTTCTTGCTTGTTTATTTCTAAAGAAACATTGTCAAAAAGCACATTACCGCCAAATGTCTTATTTAGGTTATTTATTCGTAATAAGTTCATAATGTCACCACCTAAACTAGCAATTAAAGCGATAAAACGCACTTTTTCGCTAATATTATTTTATCAAATAAATACTGATTATACAATAAAATATTTTTTAAAGCGAAAACAATTATCTCAAGGCATATATGGCGACTACACCAATCACCATATAATACAAACCACCGAGCATTAATAAAGCTCCCATGACAACAGTTAATATCACTGCGTTCTTCTGTGGTTCGGCATTTCTCTTGCCCTTGTATTTATAGTTCATCATGCCAATTATGAATTTTTTAGGTGAAAAGGTCAATCTCACACCGATCATGAAAAATATCAGTCCGACGATTATTCCTAAAATAGCTAAAATCAAATCTGTCATGTCATTCCTCTTTTCTGTCACTAGCTGACTTTTACAGTTACCTTCTAATTAGTCGTCTAAAACGACGTTATCATTTTTTTGATCGAGAATATAAGGATTTTCCATAATCTTCTTGAATTCTCTTAAAGACAAACTGTTGTAAAGTCCATCAGTGATTCTTTCATCGACCACGATACCCATTTTCATAATCTTTTTGACACCGATTTCCTTTGTTGCCTGGTTTATGACTCTTGGTTCCAAAGTTTCTTTGCCCATGGATACAAACAAACCAGTTGTACCAAAATTATAGATATGATGATATACTGTTTCCATTTTGATTGATTTCAAGTTTACCAAAAAGATTGTGGTATGGAAAGGGCTGGCTTCGATAATCGATTTCGGTAACATTCCATGCTTATCAGTCCACATCAAAAATCTCACCATGACCTTAATGAAAAAGTTAGGAGCTTTTGTCAAAAATTTTGCAATCTTATCAGTATCATTGGTGATATCGCCCTTATTTTCGTTGACGGTCTTATGAACTTTTTCCATAACTTCCATAATTGATTCTGTACCATCAAAGGTGATTTTTATCGTTGTTTCATCTGCTGTATCAACCAACTTTTTCTTTACAGCCAAAGAAATTTGAATATTGTTTCTTTTAAAAATCCGGCCGTTGACAATAAACCGGTTAAGTTTCGGTCTTAAGGAGACAACTCTCACAAATGAAGCAATAGCAATATCCATATATGTCAACCTTAAACCTTCGGTTCTTCTTTTATCAAGAATATAATTATCCATTGCTTCACAGTCAATTTCCTGTAACTGCATTACTTGAGCGTCATTGCGATAAAACATGATATGTGGAACTATTCTCATTAAAGGATCAATTTTTTTAATTTTTTTTCCATCACTGCGTAATCCGAACATAGGTGAACCCCCTCATAAAATTACCTTTGATTTTATCACAATTTTGTTTTAATAACAATATATTAATTATCACAAAATATTCATATATTTTTATTATGGTCTTTTGTGCCATTTTATGGTATATTTTTAAGTAGATTATATGAAAGGTCACAACTTTATGAGCATAAAAAAATACAACTATATCATCATCCCTTTTTTACTTTTAATTATCTTTTTGTTTATCACCTATTTCGGCAATCAAATTTACGCTGAAGCTGTGGGAAAAGTTGGTGTTGATTATTCTTATATTTTCCTTAAATTCAATCAGCAGGTACCTTTCGTCGCTTGGCATATTTATCCTTATGTCATAGCTTATCCATTTTGGGCTGGCGTTTTTATTTACATTGCCACAAGATCAAGAGAAAATATGTACAAGATCTTGACGATGGCCTTGATAACGTTCACTATCTGCGGCATCTGGTACTTCTTCTGGCAATCTGACGTTACTTATTGGCGAACAACTTCAGGATTATTTTTGAATAATGATTATGCGACCCCGAGAACTGACCTTAACTTTACCGAATCTTTGGTAATGATGATTTATCAGGCGGCAGGCCCAAGAAACGCTTTACCGTCAATGCACACTTTAATGAGCTGGTTATGTATAATTGCTCTGAGAATGGATAAAAAAATTCCACTTTGGACAAAAATCGTCATTTGGGTTTTGTCAATTTCGATTATCATAGCTACTCAAACTTTGAAACAACATTACATCATTGATTTGATAGCGGGAATAATTCTCGCTGAAGCCGCTTATTGGCTATTAAGAAACTCAAAAATAGTTACTTTTATTACCCGCTTTGTTGACAATCTCAACAAGAAGTTGAAGCTTGAAAACTAAAATTACGAATGAAAACGTTTATATTAAGCAAATAAGTCATAAATTATTGATTTATTTGTTTTTTATTTGTATAATACAAAAATATTATTGTTATATAACCCTGGCAGGGTAATTTAAGGTGAAAAAATGAAAAAATATACCAGAAATCAAATTCTTGAAAACGCCAAAGCGGAAAATGTCCGCTATGTCCGTCTGATGTTTACCGATATCATCGGTACCATCAAAAGCGTGGAAATACCTGTCGGTCAATTGGAAAGAGCACTTGACGGCAAAGTCATGTTCGACGGTTCTTCAATTGAAGGTTTTGTAAGAATCATGGAAGCCGATATGTACTTAAGACCAGACTTGGATACCTGGTTGATTCATAGCTGGGAAGAATCTCGTTATGGTAAGGTTGCCAGATTAATCTGCGATGTTTATACGCCTGATGGCTTGCCATCAGCGGCTGATCCTCGCTCAAACCTGAAAAAGATGATTAAGAAAATGAACAATATCGGTTTTTCAACTCTCAATATCGGCTTTGAACCGGAATTTTTTCTCTTCAAACTCGATGAAAACGGAAAAATAACCATGAAGATGACAGATCAAGGTGGTTATTTTGATTTGTCGCCAATTGACGGAGCGAGTGATTGCCGAAGAGACATTGTTTTGGAACTTGAAAAAATCGGATTCACCGTCGAAGCTTCTCATCATGAAGTCGCTCCTAGCCAGAATGAAATCAACTTTCAATTCTCCAATATTATTGAAGCTTGCGACAAAGTTCAAACCTTTAAGCTAGTAGTCAAGAATATAGCAAGAAGACATAATCTTCACGCTACTTTCATGCCAAAGCCAATCGCATCGATTAATGGCAACGGTATGCATACCAACTGCTCCTTAGCAGATATGGCTGGCAACAATGCCTTTTGTGATGAAAACGATCCGATGGGACTTTCATTAGTTGCTAGACAATGGATTACCGGAATTTTAACTCATTCCCGCAATTTTTGTGCCATAACCAACCCTACCGTCAACTCCTATAAACGACTGGTTCCCGGATATGAAGCGCCATGTTACGTAAGTTGGTCAGAACACAATCGTTCAGTCATGATTAGGATCCCTGCAACCAGAGGAAAAACTATAAGAACCGAAATTCGTTCAGTCGACACCGCGGCCAACCCTTATTTAGCTATAGCGGTTATTTTAGCCGCTGGTCTTGATGCCATCGAAAACAATCTGCCACTGATTGAACCAATCAACGAAAATCTATTTGAACTTACCGATGAGCAAAGAGCAAATTTAGGTGTCAAGAATTTACCTGACAATTTAAAAGAAGCAGTTGATTTGCTGAAAGAAGATAATTTGATTAAGGAAGCCCTTGGTGATCATATCTTCTCAAAATTCATCGAATACAAAAATAAGGAATGGGATGAATTCAAAAAAACTGTCACTGAATGGGAAGTCAATCGCTATATTCATTTGATGTAACAAAAAAGAGCTAAAAATTTTTAGCTCTTTATTTTTTACTCGATGTCGACAATCCTCATCGTATTAGTATATCCATGTTTTTGACCCCAGCCTGAAGTGATTACCATAGTGGCTCCTTTTTTGAAACCAAAATCTTTGGCAACTTCAATGGCGACTTGGTCATGATATCTCAAATCAGTGATGTTTTCACCAATTGTAGCGAATACCCCCCAATAATAAGCTAGCTTTTGACAGGTTTCAACGCTGTCGGTAACAGCAATAATCGGTACTCCCGGTCGGAATTTACACATTCTTTTCGCTGTACCACCAGTTTCGGTAAAAGCAATGATGACTTCAGCTTTTGGTAAAGTTAACACTGTTTGGGCAACAGCGATACCTATGGCGTCATTGGTAGTTTGATGAGAAGATTTGATGGCTTTTTGTAATCTTTCTTCATAAGGAATGATATCTTCAACTGTCTTGGCAATCGTGTCCATCATTAGTACCGATTCAATCGGATATTCACCTGCGGCAGTTTCTCCAGAAAGCATAATTGCATCGGAACCATCCAAGATGGCGTTAGCGACATCACTAGCTTCCGCTCTTGTTGGTCGTGGTGATGACATCATCGATTCCAACATATGCGTGGCTGTAATGACAGGTTTGCCAACTTCATTGGCTTTTTGAATGATTTTTTTCTGGTAGATTGGCACTAATTGTGTCGAGACCTCAACCCCTAAATCACCTCTGGCAACCATGATGCCATCGGAAACTTCAAGAATTTGACTCAAGTTATCGACGCCTTCTTGATTTTCAATTTTGGAGATCAATTCTATAGTTTCACAATTTTCTTGTTTCAATATTTCCCTTACCTGCAATACATCTTCTTTGCCTCTGACAAAAGAAAGAGCAATTAAGTCAACTTTGTTGCGACAAGCAAATCTGATGTCTTCATCATCTTTTACAGAGATAAAAGGCATGCTCAGTTTAACATTAGGGACATTGACGCCCTTCCTACTTTTGATTACACCGGAATTATTTACGACACATGTGAATTCATCCACACATTTTTCCACTACCGTCAAACGCATTTTTCCATCATCTATCAACAAAAAATCGCCAACGGAAATATCCGTGAACAGTTCAGGACAAGAGATGTGAAAAGCTTCTTTAGTTCCCAGAATCTCTTCTTTTAAAATTTTCACTTGGTCTCCGGTTTTAAACTGAGCCTGGTTATCTTTGAACATGCCAGTCCTGATTTCTGGGCCCTTTGTATCTGCCATAATCGCGATATAACGATGTAAATCATGAGCGATAGATCTAATCATATCAATTCTTGCTTTATGTTCAGTAGGATTGCCGTGAGAAAAATTAAGTCTCGCCACATTCATACCGGCATTGATAATTTTTTTAATCATTTCCGGCGAATCGATAGCCGGTCCAATTGTACATACTATTTTGGTTTTTCTTTTCATAAAAGCCTCCCAATACTCTAACAATATTATACTATATTTTGTATAAATTAAAACGACAAAATAAAAAACGGAGAAACTAATATTTTTGTCTCTCCGGTATTGCTCCTCTTACTCCACCTTTAGGATCAATTGCCAAATCATCATAACGGGGTATTAGGTGTACGTGTAGATGCATGATTGTTTGCCCTGCACTTCGACCATTATTGATGCCAATGTTGTATCCGGATGGATGAAACAAATCGTCCAACTTACTTTTACAAATCCTGATAGCTTCATCAATGGCAACTAATTCTTGCTTATCCAAGGCAAAATAATCTACTTTATGTTTTTTGCTGATGATTAATATGTGACCACGAGTTACTGGATAATTATCGTAAATGCAAAAAACTTTCTCATTTTCATATATAATTTGCTCTGTTTTTTCTTTAAAATCACAGAATATACAACTCATTTTTTCAAGAACAAACTGATACCCAAGACAATCAAGGCAGCCGGTAATAAATAGCCGTTGAAGTCAAAGTCTCTTTCTCTTAAAAATAAGACCACTCCCAAAACCAGCAAAATGACGTTTCCGGTAGTAATTCCTTGTCTTGACATGGAAATTACTGCTGGAATAATCAAGAATAAGGTCCACCAACCTTTGATTGCAAAGATATTAAAGGTAAAGATACCTAGAGTATTGAGTAAAAATACAGCACCGATAACTATTAA
>JAKPZU010000165.1 GCA_029559915.1 Bacillota bacterium | reverse complement strand
TCTGATATAAAGTTCATAATAAGCATCACCAATAAAAGCCAGATTAGCCCCATTTAACAGTTCAGGCTTTATCATTATAGTTGAATTCCCTTATTGGTTATTTTTTCCCGAAGAGTATCCGCCAAAGTAAAATCTTTATTCTTTCGTGCTTCTTGCCACTGAAAAATCAATTCTTTTTCTTCGGTTGTTAAGCGGTCTAGCTCAATATTAATTCCTAATACCCATAACATTCCATCCAACATCTTTAATGCTTGTTTTAAAACATCACCTTCAGTTTTTCCATGGCGAATCAATAGATTCACATGCTTTGTAGCAGCGAAAATAGCAGTAATCGCATTCGCAGTATTGAAATCATCACTCATCGCTTCAATGAATGCTGATTGTAATGAAAGTAATTCTGAATTGACAAGTCCATTTGTTGGGGCCATCTCTTCATATTCTAAATCTATTTTTCTGAATAAACTGACATAAGTACGTTGTATTTTTTCAAAATCAGTCGTTGCTTGCACCAATAATTCCTCTTTATAATCAAGAGGTTGGCGATATGGAACATTTAATATTAATAATCGATATACTTGATAGCTAGTTCTTGACAATAATTCATCAGCCCAAATTACGTTTCCTAAAGATTTGCTCATCTTTTCTCCACTCATATCGATTCGACCATTATGCATCCAATAATTAGCAATCTTATGATTATGAGCGCAAATAGATTGAGCAATTTCATTGTCATGATGAGGAAACTTCAATTCTAGACCACCTCCATGAATGTCAATAGGTCCTTTGAAGAGGCTATCAATCATAACAACGCATTCTGTATGCCAGCCAGGTCTACCTAAACCCCATGGGGAGTCCCATTGCTTTCCTTCTTCTGTTTTTTTCCAAAGAGTAAAGTCAATCGGGTTCTTTTTCTTTTCATTCGGATCAATACGAGCACCGCTCATTAAATTTTCAATCGTTTGACCGCTTAATTGACCATAATCAGCGATTTTTGAAACATCAAAGTAGACATCACCATCAATCACATAAGCGCCATCTTTTTTTATCAGCAAATCGATAAATTGAATGATACCTTCTATATTTTCTGTTACTTTAGGATTAGCATCATGAGGTAGACAATTCAATTTTCGATAAGTTTCCTTGATTGC
>JAKPZU010000154.1 GCA_029559915.1 Bacillota bacterium | reverse complement strand
ATAAAGCTTAACCGATTTGATGGCGTCGGCATTGAAGACCGAGAAAAAACCGAGCAAGTGACTGGCGTTATACACCGGCACCCCATCGAGAAGAAAGAGGTTCTGATCGGGGCCACCGCCGCGTACGTATATGCCGCTTGTGCCTTCGGTACCGCCTTTAACCCCCGGTAGTAACTGCATAACTTTCAACACATCAGTTTCACCTAACATTACCGGTAGTGATTGTAGTTTTTGCACCGGAATATCAATTACGCTCATTTGCGTTTCTTCCACTTTCGATTTGGTGCCAACAATGGTTACTTCGTCTATCATGTCGGAATTGAGCTTCAATGCGAAATTTATCATCGTGTCGCGAGTGAGGCTGATGGATAGAAACTGAGGCTCGTACCCAATAAACGAAGCATTTACAACCACGCTGCCTGCAGGTAACGACAAGCTATAGAAACCATAATTGTTGGCGGTTGTGCCTTTTAGCGATTTGGTTTCGTAGATGTTGGCATTTACCAGCCGCTCGCCACTTGCTGCATCGGAAATATAACCGCTAATGGTAAATTTTTGCCCAAAAGCTAAAGACGATAATAATGTAATGAAAAATAGCAGGGTAAGACGTTTCATTCGGTTTTTTTGCTAAGTTTTGTGAACAAGTAAGAGGGATTATACAATTTTTCTTCATTTACATAATCAAAGTCAAAATTGGAATAGAATTCAATTGTCTTTTTGTCAATCTTATTAAATTCATAACACATTGAAATAAATTCCATTAAAGAACCTCTCTTATAATTTGTTTCATCGAAATAAAAGCAAAAAGAATAATCAGACACATAATATTGAAAATAAGTTGTGTCACCTCCAATAATCTGAATTCCTGAGTCATTAGCTGATATTGAGCTTTGATCATTTTTAAAGATCAAGGTAAAATCTGACTCATTAATGACTTTTACTGCCCCGGTCGAATCTTCGTATTGCATACTTTCCAACTTCCAGGTTCCTTTAATATCTTCGTTGGCCTTTTCCAAATCGTCTTTGCAGGAAAGGAACAACACAATCACTGACATGGCCAAAAACAATTTTCTCATTCTACTCAGCTTGTTTATAGCTTGATACTATTTTGGGAGATTAGCAATTTTAGTGAACAAATATGATGTATTTCTTATAAGTAAGGTGGAAGAATGTTCCACTTCCAAATCGGCACTAAACTCAATCGTTTTCTTGTCAATTTTATCCCAATGATAAACTTGCATACGCCCAATGGCAGCTAGTGGCAATTTTACGGTATCTAAATGAGCATTAAGCATAATATCAATATCATTGAACTCGTGATCAATAGAGTAACTAAACACAATAGTATCCTTATCAACAATTTCGTATCCATTGCTCGAAGTCTCTTTAATGTCGTTCAAAAATGTTAACGATATGTTTGAATCACTGATTGTATTAACAACGCCCAATGAATCGGTATAAGACATCTCTTCCAGTTTCCAGGTACCAGCGAAACTTTCGTTTACTTTCTCCCTTTCGCTTTGGCAAGAAAAAGCAAACAGCATTAAACCTAAAAGAATTTTAGATAGTGTTTTCATCGTAGTATACTGTTTAATGATTATTTTTTTTCAAGATGTTTTAGTTTTTCCGGTTAATAGTTATGATTACAAGTATAAATAAAAAATTAATATTATGTACCCCCCC
>JAKPZU010000148.1 GCA_029559915.1 Bacillota bacterium | reverse complement strand
CCCGGCCAGGGATTTATCCTGGTGGACAAGACCAAACACAAAGATGACAAATGATTTTGCCAAGGATGACGCCAGCCAAGGCTTATTACGGATGAGTACCTTTGATGTTGTCTTCAGGCAGCGGCTATTTTCATAAATGAGAACACATCCAATGTTATTATCATTTCAGTCTGAAAATGATAATAACAAAGCGCTTACTGCGACTGGAACTGATGCAAGAAATAAAGAAATCTGGATTATGATAATTTAGATTTCTTTAGCTCCAGATCTGATCAATATAGACGGAATAGTTCTTGCGAACATTGATCATCTAGACCTGAAAAATCCAAAGGATATGGAATGGAAGGATGTATATTGCCTAAATTTGAAGATTGGGAGGCTGAAAAGATTAAAGCCCCGGATTTCCTGGCTGCTGCCGAGGAATTGGAACCCGGCTACCAGGTCACCAGGCTCCGCATGGTAAAGGGTTTAACTCAGGTTCAACTTGCTGAGATGGTTGGCACCCGGCAGCCTTGCATCGCCAGACTGGAAAATGGCACCAGCTCTCATAGTTTATCCTTCCTTACCAAGATCGCTGAGGCGTTAGGCGCAAAGATTGAATTCAAGTTAATTCCCGATACAAAATGACCTTATGCGGGTTTAGATTGCCAGAACGTTTGCCAGGCAGGACTTATTATGGCTAAACCAGGTTATAATCAATCCAACAGTACCCACCACGCCTCTGCAATGCAAGCGCACCGAGGTGGGTCATTTTTTTCTGTATTCAATGAATACTTTGTGTGTTTTGCTGCTGCAATCTGATTTAGAGCAATCTTCTACCATGTGTACTTTGGCTTTTTTAGAAAATGATATGTTCAAAATGGGATCCAATCTAATCGCCCAATAATCGCAAACCATCTTTGCTTGATTTGCTTTTGGTTGTGAAGCAAATACAATTAATGAGAATCCAATCAAAGCAAGCCTTGCAGTACGATTCTAAACATCGAGGTGATCAATGCAGCCAGTTAGCCCATCACTTTTCAATCTGTTTGCATCCAAAAATCCCCAGTATTGGAAATCAATTGAAGGTTGCGAGATAATTCATAAAGTGTGGGGAAGATGCATTATAGAAAAAGTAGATCTACCACAGAAGGTAATAATTGTTCTGGGTCGGAAAGTCGCTCTTGAGTACTTTAGAGACGAAATATTTGATGGATTGTATCTACCATCAGAAATTGTGGAAAAGGTTTCCTTATTCGAAATACAAAAAAATGAAGAAGAGCAATTAATCATACGAAGGCGAATGGAAGAAGAATCAAAGAAAAACCTCGAAGCATCTATCAGACAAAAAGCGCGACTTGAAAAAGAAAAGATAGAAAGGGAAAAACAGGCAGAAATCGATAGACTAAGATTTGAACGAGCACAACAACTAGAGGCAAATAGAATTGCCCGGGTTGAAGCAGAAAAACAATCCAGGCTTAGGGCAGCACAAGAGCGCTCAAAACGAATTGCTGAATATTGCTCTACAAAAGGGATTGTTCACCTCATTCATTTTACGAAGATAGAAAACCTCAAGGGGATCTTACAACAAGGGTTGATCAATCGGAAGGAATTATCTCGTTTGCCAGAATCAGAGCGCCCAATTTTTAATGATCAAGAAAGGTTTGATAGTCATACTGAAGCTGTTTGTTTATCAATCAGTTTTCCAAATTATCTGCTGTTTAATAAATGGAAAAATCAAAAACCAGATGATTGGGCTGTGATACTTCTTTATCCTTCATTGTTATGGGAACTTGATTGTGCCTTTTGTCAAAACAATGCTGCCTCATCAATTATTTCAAGAATCCCCTTGGAACAACGGAAAACTTTTGAAGCACTCGTTCAAATGTTTACTGATGAAGAAAATGTATCCAGAGAAGAATTGGTTATACCTGGCAACTTTACGACAAATCCTCAAGCTGAAGTATTAGTTTTTGATACAATACCTGTAAAGTACATTCATTGTGTTAATTTCCGATCAATATCAGCGATGAAAGCCTGGCAAAACTTGAATTCATATCCAGAAAATATATCTTTGGTCGCTTCGGATACTTATTTTAAACCCCGTCGCGATTGGCCTAATTGGCAAAAATCTCAAGAAAATCACAATGTACCACCAGAATTCTATGAATTCGAAATAATTGATATATAAAATTATGGCAAAGCGACCCATTTTTATTCCATCATATTCTCATTATCCATATACCAAAGAAATCATCATTGATTTCGAATGGTATCCAGGGTTTGCCAAAACTCAGGCCCAAAAATCCATCCATTCTTTACATAACGAAGCCAAGAAAAGAGGTATATCTCCAATTCTTGAGATTTCATCCAAATCATTAGATTCTCTGGGGGTTTCGCTTAGTGCGTTTAACCTCACGCTAACAGTAGAAAACCTAACGATGTCTGTTGAATGTGCCTTTCAAGGGAGCAAGGTTTTCAAAAATGGCGGTCCTTATACCGATCTTTATCGCTCAACCAGTATTGAAGCCAAAAAGAATGTAAGGATTAAAGAATCTGGTGAATTAATTGGCTTTAATTTTTTGGGAATGGAATTTCCCACCAGGCCTTTTACATTGTTTTATGATTGGATATATCTTATAGCGCTTTCACAAAATCCCACTTTATCAGAGAGAATGCTGAAGTACAGTGGCTTTTCTGATATTGCATTTAACCCCGAACATTCTATAAATTGCCAGGCAAGATCTGCTGCTTTGTTTGTTGCGCTTTCCAATTCCTCTGAAATTGATATGAATTTATTGATCTCAGACAAAAACTATTATTTAGAGGTTATGGGCGAGAAGAATCAACAATATGGTCGAACGCCAAAAAATCCTAACCAATTAGGTTTCTCATTTTAGTTGCTGCTTGGAAACCATCATCCCTCAGGCTTTGACAGAATCAAACGGCCTCGAATCTTAAGGATTTATTCCATTTCACAAAAGTTCTTCAAAAAGAGGACGTTCATTCACCAAAACTCAACCATCGTCCTCCGGGTCGCGAAAAAACTACTACTTGACCCTGTCATAAAAAGTCGCTATCATACGACTAATAACTCGTAACCAAAGATCCTCCGGCCTCTTCAGAAGAGCGTCCCTCAGGCCAGGCTAAAATGCGGAGCCTGAGTGAAAAACGTTCCGAAACCAGGAAAATCTCTCATAACC
>JAKPZU010000138.1 GCA_029559915.1 Bacillota bacterium | reverse complement strand
TAAATAAATGTTAATTTCATTATAATTAATTGATTAAACGAAAACCGTTAATATAATATTGATCGCGGACTACCCTTAGACTACGGAACTTAACACGAGAATGTTTTGGATATGTTATCCAAGAACCCCAATATCTGTAACCATATATTAATTTCATAACATTAAATTATTAGTATGGATGGCTAGAATTGAACTAACTACCTCCGTCTTGTTCAGGTGACGGCGCTCTACCGATGAGCTACATCCATATATAGGGGATTATTTCTAATCCCCTATTAAAAGAAAATAAAAAAAGAAAAAAAGAAAATGCGTTACTTCAAAAGAGCTTCAAGTTGCTCAATTGTAAGTCCTGCCAATTGGTCTTGCTGTTTTTGCAGAATCAAATCCATAATTCTTGCATTATGGCGTTTGATATCAGCAGCATTTGCAGCAGCAGTTGCTTCAGCTTCCTTCGTATCGATGATGTGAGTTACAATAGTCGAACGGAGTTCGTTCAACTCTTGTTCCCGTGTACGATCGACACGATTACGGCGATTTTGTTTGCCGTATGCTTCAACAATTGCTGCATAATGATCTTCAAGATCAATAAGGTCTTCTTTCTTCAAACCCCAAAGAGATTCTACAGAAAGTGTTCCTTTTGCAGTTTCAAAGCGCAGCTTTTCACGAGCCGCTTTTTCAAAGATATTGGTCATTACAATTTGATTTTAAGCACCCTTTCATGAGTACCTTTGATTTTAACAATTAATTCGTCTCTTACGGTGGCATTAAAACCTAAGCCAGCTAGTTGCTTGTCAGCAGGATGCAGCTTTTTGGTATGAGCAAACACTTCAAGTACTTTACGGTGATCCCGAAGTGTGTTGTTCAGATACTCATTGTGGAATGGCCGTAGTGGAATATCACTCTTGGCATCTTTCAAGAAGAAAAAGTAATGTTTATTACCAACATTATTATCTCCCCAATAGTTAGGTGATAAGCAAACAAGGTTTACTTTGTGAAATTGATTTGTTTCAATTCCCCAAATTTCTTTATTGCTTTCTGTAGACTCCACATGATGTTCAATTTCAATAACTCTGTTTGGTTTAACAGTTACGGTAGCGAATTCAACAGTATTTTTAAGGTTACGGTTATAGTTGTAACTATATACTTCACCATTAAAAGCTATTTCTGCCCTACAGCCATCGTTATCGCGACTGTCAAAGTTAACAACTTTGAAAACATATTTACCTACAGCAAGTTTATCCCAACTATCAAACGTGATATTCTCCACACCTACAGTAGTAGGTCTGATCATATCAACGTCCAATTGCCCACCAAGTGTGCTTTTATTCGGACGTTTGAAATTGGCATAATAGATTTCTCTGCCATTTGGCTGAACACAATGTGCATCCAAATCACAGATAGAATTTCCATTCTCATTCCATTGGATAGAAAAACGGAGAATTCCATCTATTTTACCACCAGCTTTAGCAACGTTCTGTGCAATTTCGCTTTTGCCAGTAAGGTTGTTACGATATGTCCAACTGAAACGATTGTTCCATTTGAACATATTATCATCACCAGTAATCAAAGACACAAAATTATCCTCAAATCTGTTTTCAACAAAAACTTCAATTGAGTTTGATTTAGGCAATATTTCAGCCATAAATTTTTCAATTGAAACTTCGCTGATTCCATCAAATTGAGACCGTTTATGCCTCGTAGATGCAGACGGTTTTACACCAGCAAACAAGCCTGCTTGCTTAACTGAACTGTCATCGTTTTGATGTATGATTTCATTTACATCAATATCGTCGATTGTAGCAAATCGGCGATTGAACGTGTAGCCAAGTTCAGCAGCTTTTTCTTCAGCAGCCTTGATCATTGATGCAGTAATTGGAGCAGACGCTTTCATATAATTAGCAGGATCGGCTCTTTTGTTCCAATCTCTACAAGCATCATTCAGTTCTTTTCCTTCAGCAAGTTCTACACAAAGTAGACCTGCTAAGGTATTTCTGAACTTTGCATTATAATTACCAGCGGCTGTCCACACAAAATAATCTTTATTAATTACTTTGTCATATTTTAACTTCATATCAAGGAAATCCCTGACAGATTTAAGATATGATTCAGCATTCAATAAAGAACCTTGTGTAATCAAATCGAGAACCAATTCCAATGTATCTTTTGGAATTTCTGACAATCCTCTTTTCAACACATCATAATTGGAACGATAGCTCCCGACAACTGATTCAATGCTTTTGCCAGAAGTATCAATATCGTTAATAAATACATGAAAATGACTAAATTCATAGATATCTTCAGCATTTACTACGCCATATTTAGCTGCTTCTTCTGGAGTATAGCGTTTCAACGTACGATCATAACCAAGCTTATAAGGAGCTTTGGTTACTTTTTCATAAGGAAGTTTGTTGAGATAGTCTTTGGTAATTACCAATTTGTCTATAATTGGTGAATTTTTAACAGCGTCTCTTAATGCATTAATAGGACTTGCATAAGGTTTTTCAACCTCAATGTCCCATAGTGTAATAATTTCATCACCGTTGACGGCTACAATATCTCCATAAGTGGAAATGAAGTGCCTATCACGGTTGCATGTATGCGATGTAGAGTTAGGATCGCGAAATACAGGATCATCACCCTCTTCAAAAGAAGAAATATAAGTATCCCATAAGTTAGATACGCCAACTCTAAACAACGGATATTGCTGCATCAAATTGAATTGTGCTACAATCTTTTTCGATAGTTCGGTAAAGGTCATAAAATCATTTTTTAGATAAAAATTCCTTAAGAGTTTCTTCCAGGTTTTCAGGTTTATGATGGTACGTATATCCTGTAAATATATTTGTGCCTTAGTAAGATTATTTTGTAAAAGGTTCCGGCAAGAATAAACTTGCCGGAACTGCAAATGATATTCAATAATAATCCATTTCTTTTATACTGGCCGATTAGTTTTAAATTTTTTATCAGCCCATTCTTGAACTAATGCTTGAGCTTCTTCTAAAGAATCAGCAACAACATATCCTTCTCTAAAACGAAATCCGTTTTGATTTTCTCGCTTAACTTCGCCAATTCCTTTATTTTCGCTAGTAGGATTTCCTCCTCCAGAAACTTCACAAGTTAATCCCGTATCCCAATTTCCAGAAGTATCGTAATTTCCTTGTCCGTAAAAAAAATATTTTTTTTTCATTTTCTATATTTTTTGTTTGATTTTACTTTTAAAGTTGTCCGGCAAGAATAAACTTGCCGGAACTAAATAATGATATTCAATAATAATCCATTTTACTTTTCAAGACTTTTCAAGGCGTTTTCAGCAGCATTTTCACCATGATCAAGGTTGTATTCGTAGGTATCCAGTTCGTCTTTATCAAGACCAACTTTCATAAGCCTTCCTTCCACGTAATCAAAAAATGTTTGTCCAGAGTCAAGCATCGCTTGAGCTTCTTGGACAGACATAATATGATCCGGACGATAGTGTAAACGACCCAATCCTAATGGTTTTTTTTTTGCGGCATTGAATAATGTTGCCAAAACTTCAGCTTTAGAATAATTTGAAATATTCATTTGAAAGATATTTAAAGATTAAAATTTACTTTTAAAGTTGTCCTGCAACCATATTTCAGATTACAGGACAACTGGCAGGGAAACTAAAACTAGAATACAGCATCAACGGCAGCAGCCGGGACACCAGTTTCCAGTTTTTCAGCAGGCGCTTCAACTTCGTCAAAACCGAAGTCGTCGTCAGATGCTTTGTTTCCACCGGAGAATGGAGCTACCAAAAGCAGAGGCGGCTGGCCTTCTACTTTGCGGACATTCAGCATGTAAGTTTCGCCAACTACCATGCCTTTGTCCAAATTGGTTTTGTAGATTTGCGCATCGGCCTTGGTAACATTACCATGCCGATTTACAAATTCTACTTCGCACCATACGTACTCCGTACCGTTAGTGTTTTCACGCACTTCTTCTTTTACGGAAGTAAGTTTGCATTCCACACTAGTTTCGCGATAAGTTTGACCATTGTAGGTCACGTTTCTGATTGTCATAACAATACAAATTTAATTAAAAAATAGCCCACCCCGCAGACTCGAACTGCGATCATTTGATTAA